>CANEYR010000073.1 GCA_947444055.1 Planctomycetota bacterium | reverse complement strand
CCGACCGACCTGATCCGCTCGGTCGCTCGCAACGGTCACTGCGGCGTGAGCCGCAACGTGCGCAGATTGAGCACGGCCTCGCCGGGCTTGTCGTTCGCGCGCAGCACGATCTCGCTGCGACCGGCGGGCAGTGCCAGCGTGCCGAGATCGACCGTGCGGTAGTCCTGCCAGCCGCCGGTGCCCGCGACGCGGAACGTCAGCACAGCGTCGCCGCAGGCCAGTGTGCAGGTGGCGCCGGCCGCCGCGTCCTTGCAGGCGAGTTCGGCGGTGACGCGATAGCGCGCTGCTTGCTCAGCCAGCACCGGCCAGGCCGCGAAGGCGCTCGGGTCGAGCCAGTAGCCGAGGTTGTACTTCACGTCACCGACCGCACCGACTTGTTCGATGCGCAGTTGTGGGCCGGCCAACGTCGCGTCGTGCGGCAGCAGCGTGAACGCGCCATCGGCGCCCGGAGCGACCGTGAACGGCAACACTTCCAACGGCGAACGCAGCGGCACGGCGACCACGCTGCAGGCGGCATCGATCGGTCGCGGCGGCAAGGCGATCACGAGCCCGCGCGCCGATGCGGTGACGGTGATCGCGGCCTCGCTGCCGAGCAGTTTGGCGACCCCGCACGAAGCCCGCGCCGGCACGTGCAGGGTGCCGTTCTCAGGCCAATCGAACACCATCAGGTACAGCGTGTCGCCCTTCCTCGTGGCGCGACCCCACGGCAACTTCGTGAACGGGCTCGCCGTGGTGCCGAAGATCGCGTCGCTGTGCACCTGCAGCCAGGCGCCCACACCGCGCAGCGCACGCTGTGCCGGTTCGGGCATGCGGCCCTCGGCGTCGGGGCCGATGTTGAGCAGCAGGTTGCCGCCCTTCGACACGATGTCGCACAAGAGGCGGACCACGGTCGTCGTGTCCTTCCAGTTGCTGTCGTGCGCGCTGTAGCCGTAGCTCTCGTTGAGCGTGTGGTTGACCTCCCAGTCCATGCCGGGAAGGCCAGTTGGCGGCACGTACTTCTCCGGCGTGCCGAAGTCGCCGTGCTTGTTCTCGAGGCCCTCGTAGAGGCGGTTGTTGACGAGAATGCGCGGCTGCTTCTGGCGCATCAGGTCGAGCAGCGCCGACGCGCCCCATGCTTCGCCCTGCCGTTGCTTGTCGGAGTAGTCGAACCAGATCGTCGCCAGATCGCCGTAGCCGGTGAGCAGTTCTTCGACGTGAGCGCGCACGTAGGCGATGTAGCGGGCGTGGTCGCGCGGCCGGTCGGACTTCGCATAGCCCGGCAATGCCATCGGGTAGGCATCGGGGTGCTGCCAGTCGAGCAACGAGTAGTAGAAACCGGGCTTGATGTTGCGCGCGCGCATCGCCTCGGCGAACTCGCGGGCGACGTCGCGGCCCGCGGGCGAGATGTTGGTGCCGCCGGTGACTTCGTTGGCGCGCGAGTACGGTTCGTTCGATTCAAACAGCGTGAAGCCTTCGTGGTGCTTGGCGGTCATCACCGCGTAGCGCATGCCGGCGGTGGCGGCGAGCACGCCCGTGTCGAACACGAATGGCTCGGCCCCATGCACGCCGTCGTTGGCGACGAAGAACATCTTGCCCGTCGTCGTGACAGGGAAGCGAGGATTGGCGAGCCAGCTGTTGCCGGTCGGGCTGCTCGACGCCGAGCCTGTGCGGATGTCGGAGAACAGCTCCGTCGTGACCCCGTCGGTCCGCCACAGTTCGACACCGAACGCGGTGGTGGCGGCGAAGAACAGCCAGCGACTGCCGACCGGCGTCAGCGTGTGCGGCATGCTGCTAGCAGCCGGTGAACCACCGACCAGCAGGTCGTGCAGGAAGTGCGTGCCGGCGAGCGTGCCATCGCTGACCCAGAGTTCGCTGCCATGCGCCGTGTAATTGCCCTGGAAGAACAGCCTGCCGTCCTGCACCGCGAATTGGCCCGGGTAGACCAGCGACGAAGTCAGCGCGATCGTTCCCGCGGTGGTGCCATCCGACGTCCAGATCTCGTTCAAGGCACGGAAGAAGACGAGGTCGCCGAACGCGATCATCCCGCTCGGATTGCTCGACGCCACGCCGCCAGGGCCAGGCACGATGTCCTTGACGAGCGACGTTCCCGCCGCCGTGCCGTCGCTCTTCCACAGTTCGCGCCCAGACGTCGCATCGGTCGCTGCGAACAGGAAGCTGCCGGTCGAACCGAGCTTCGCATAGCCCGCCGGATTGGAACCCGTGGCGAGCGTCGTGTGGATGTCCTTGCAGAGCCACGTGCCCGCCGCAGTGCCATCGGAACGCCACAGTTCGTAGTTGGCACCGGCTTCGGCCGCCGAGAAGTACAGCACGCCGTCGATCACCCCGAAGCCGAGCGGGTTGCTGCCGAACGGGCCTGGTCGGATGTCCTTCACGAGCCCGGTGCCCGCCGCGGTGCCGTCGGTGGCCCAGAGTTCGACGCCCGTGCCATCGCCCCAGGCGAACAGGACGCGACTGCCCACCGTCGTGAACTCGGTGGGCATGGTGAACACCGGCGTGCTGTCGAGCACCGTGATGACGCTGGTGCCAGCAGTGCTGCCATCGGAGGCGTAGAGCCGAGTGCCGGTCGGGTCGATGCTCGCGAAGATCGCGAGGTCCCCGAGCGTGGCGATTGAGTTCGTGCTGCCGCCGGCGATGCCGGGGTTGGTGTCGAGCACCAGGTGGGTCTGGGCCGCCAGTGGGGTGGCGATCAGGCACAGAGAGGAGAGCATCAGGCAGGAGACGACGTGTTGGGTGGCGCGGATCATGGGAACCTTGGGTTGTTCCCTACGCAGCGACACGCGGCGCGAGGATGTGACCGCCAGTCCGGATTCCTGCGTCGTGGCCGATGCCAGCGCGACCTACAGCCTGCTACTTGGGCAATGGAGGAATGGCCAGCCATCTGGCGGCTTGGAGCCCACCACGGCACAATCGACCCAATGAACTGGCGTGAGCGAATCATCGCCGACCCGCGAATCCTCGTCGGCAAGGCAGTCATCAAGGGAACCCGCATCAGCGTTGAGCTCGTGATGGGCCTGTTGGCGCGCGGCTACTCGCGCGATCAAGTCTTGCAGCAGTACCCGCACTTGACCGCCGATGACTTGCAGGCCTGCTTCGCGTATGCAGCCGAAGTGCTGAGTTCCGAACACATGTTCGGCAAACCTGCTTAAACGCCGTGCTGAGGATTCTGGCTAACGAGAACGTTCCGGGGCCAGCCGTCGCAGAGCTTCGACGGCGAGGCCATGACGTCGCCTGGGTTGCCGACGATCAACGCGGCGCCACGGATCGAGAAGTTCTCGCGCGCGCCCAGCGAGAAGCCCGCCTCGTGGTCACGTTCGACAAGGACTTCGGCGAGCTCGCGTTCGCTGCTCGGCTGCCCGCTAACTGCGGCATCGTCTTGTTCCGACTTGGAGGCGCATCTCCCGAAGCAGACAACCAGCGAGTTGCCGACGCACTCGGCGACTCCCTCGAGTGGTCTGGACGTTTCGTCATCGTCGAAGACGATCGTGTCCGATCACGGGCCCTGCCGAGCTGAAAACCGCACCGCGCTGACCAGGTACGGTGGGGAAAGGCCCGGATTCCTTGCGCCGTGGCCCGTTCCGGCGCCCTCGCGCCTGCTACTCGGGCCGCAGCACCTTCTTGGCACGCCACAACCGACCCAGCACCTCAGCCGGCAGATCCTGGCGCAGGCGCTGCTCGATACCGGCCAGGAAGCGTTCGCCGCCACCGACCCGGAGCACGTAGGTCGCCACCATCTCAGCACCCTTGAAACTGCCCTCCTGCGCAGCGAGCAGATCGGTCGCGTACTGATCGACCAACGCCGCGTCGATGAGTTCTGGATTCGCGGCGAAGAAACTCCGGCACTGTTCGCAGTTGGCGCGATCCGATCCCGCATGCAGGTGGGCCAGATAGAGCAGCGGCGACCCGTACTTCGGGTCGATCGCGAGCGCCGTTCGGTAGGCGTCGGCCGCTTCACCAAACCGGTGCAAGAAGTCGAGCGTGCCGCCGTAGCTCGCCCACACTTCCTTGCTCGGGGCCTGATCGAGAATGCTGCGCAGCAGCGGCAAGGCCTCGACGTAGCGCTTCAGGTTGTCGAGCACGAGGGCCTTGAGCCGCAGCATGTTGAGCGGCGGCTTGCCCGGCTTCATGGCCAGCGCCCGGTCGATCGCGATCAGGCTTGGTTCGAACTGTTGGGCTGCCCTGAGCGCCTTGGCCAGCTCGTGCCAGGTTTCAGCACAGGCGCGCGGCATGGTCACGGCGTGCTGCAGATGCGGCACCGCGGCAAAGGCCTTCTCTTGCAGACGCAATTCGCGCCCTAGCTCGCTGCGCAGGCGCACGCGGCCTGGCAACGAACGCACCGCGGAGGTCAGGTCTCGTTCGGCGAGGGCTATCGACCTGCAACGCGCGGCCGCGAGGCCGAGCCAGGCCACGGCGATCGCAGCATCCGGTCGCAGATCGACCGCGCGCTGGAAGGCGACCACCGCCGCCTTGGCGTCCTGGTCGAACGCGCGATGCCCCGTCGCCAGCGCTTGCACGAAGGCATCGGCCACGACCACGTCATCACCCTGCTGCATCCACGTGGCGAGCGCGACCTCGCCTGCATCGACGAGCACCTGACAAGCGGCCGCGAGCCCGCGTGCATCGTTGTCGACATGGCATTCCGCCGCCTCGATCATCGCCGCGCGCAAGCGTTCCGCGCCGGCCTGCTGTCGCCAGTCGATGCCGGTCCAGACGACTACCGCCAGGGCGCCAACCGCGAGCGTCGTCAACAACACCGTCCGTCGCCGCCGACAGAACTCTTCGACGCGCAGTGGCCAACTGAAGGTCAGGCCGATCGGTCGACCGCCCGGCGCCACCAAGTCGAGTGCACGCGCCAACTCGGCGGCGCTGGCGTAGCGGCTGCCGGGCCGGAACGCCATCGCGCGTCGCGTCACGAGATCGAGTTCGCGCGGCACTTCGGGCAAGAGGCGCCGCGGCGGCGGCGGCAGTTCGTGGCGCGCGGCCATGACCACCTGCAGCGGGTCGCGACCATGGCGCGGTGACGACAGCGTCAACAGTTCGAACAGCAGCGCGCCAAGCCCATAGACATCGCTGGCCGCGGTGGCCGTCTCACCGCGCGCCTGTTCGGGCGCCATGTAGTGAGGCGTGCCCAACACGTCACCGGTGCCCGTCAAGGTCGCCGCCGTCGCATCGGCAGCCAGGCCGAAGTCGACCACGACCGGTGAGCCATCGGCGCGCAGCAGCACGTTGCCTGGCTTGAGATCGCGGTGCAGAACACCGGCGGCGTGGGCGACCGCGATCGCTTTGGCGATGGCTGCCACGAACTGCGCGAGGCGCTGCCAGACGGTGCCAACGCCGGGCAGGCGTGCGAACGCCACCTCCCGACCTTGTTGGCGCGCCGTGGCGATGAGCGCCGCCAGCGAACCACCTTCGACCAAGGTCGAGGCTGCCAGGTTCGTCCGGCGGTTCGGGAAGGGGCATCGCACGATGGCCGCGAGGCGGCCAAGTTCGGCAGTCTAGCGACAACCAAGCGGCGAACGGCAGCGTCGGGGCTCGGGCGGCTCGGGCTAGACGCAATGGGGGCAACGCGGCCACGCGGTGGTGGGCGTCGACGAGTGGCGCCGCGTCTGCTGGCACTCACGTTCCGTCGGATGGCGAGCACAGTCGAACTGTGATCGAAAGACCGCAGAAGACCCCTCGCCCGGCTGCGACCCTGCCGGCCAATTCCGGCTCAGGGGTCACGAGCTTCACGCCGCAGCTGCCAGTAGACGACGGTGCCAGTAGACGACGGTGCCAGTAGACGACGGCGGTCGGTAGCAGGAGAAATCCTGACTAGACCGCTCGTCGACTGCCGCGCCTCAGATCGACTAGTAGAGATGGACCCGGTGGCCATCCGTGAACTCGGCCTGGATGCCTGGGACGATTGTGCACGGTGCGGTCAGTACGAAGAGGTCCACTTGTGCACCCTGAATCCAGAGGTCGGCGCCGCAGAGGCCCGGGTTCATGGGCAGCTGGAATTGCAACGAGGACTGGAACCACGGGACGAAGGAGCCGGTGAACCACAGGTTGCAGGGCACGCAAGGCAACCCAAAGAGGAAGCCAGGCGTACCGGCGCCGGGGTTGGCCGTGTCAGTGACGATCAGCGGCAAGTACGCCGGGTTCAGGTTGCCGAGTGTCGCCGACACATAGCCGCCCGCGGCGGGCGAACCGCCAACGGCGAACGTCGCCGTGGTGCAGTTACCACCGAGGTTCGTGATCGAGCCATTCGGGCCCGCGGAGATGCCGTAGAGCCTGAAGGGCAAACCCTGCGGGTGCGGCGTGGCGACGGGGCCACTGACGACCACGGTGAAAGCCGGGATAGCCGTGGTGGCCTGGCGGCCATCGCCGGTCACGGCCATGGTGCGGGTGGTGAGTGGCGGGGTGAAGTTGACGCCCGTGAACCCAAACCGCAGGAAGTACTGGCCGCTTGGCACGATCAGCGGTGGTGACAGCGTGACCCGCATCGACTGGATGTTGCGCGTGAGGCCGACCGCAGGCAGCGTTCGGTAGATGTTGGTCATCGTGTTGGAATACGCCGTGACTCCCACCGTCGTCGCCGTAGCTGCGGGCAGCGTGACCAAGTTCACTGGCATACCGGGCAGGCTGAAGCCGTTCGCGTCGACCAGCGGTACACCGCCGGCACCGGGAAGGCCGCCGGAGTAGATCTCAAGGTGCACGGCGGTTGCGGATGGGACGAGGCCACCCGTGAGGTAGCCAAAGACCTCGATGCCGTCGATGATCCATGGGCCGTTGCAGACCGCGAAGTCATCACCCAGGTTGTTGCCGGCCGCGTGCTGCGCGCCGTAACCGAAGACGGTGTGGCCGAGACCGGCGGGAGGCGCGACGTTGTCCAACACGCTGATTGCGTTGCCGCTGATTGGATCGATGCCGGTTTGCAGCGGGCCGTTGGAGTAGATCTGGGCGACGAGGGAGGAGCTGAGTGCGAGTAGGGATAACGCTCTGAGAGTCATTGGTGCTTTCCGTAAGGGTGATAGACGTGCGGTTTCGACTTGCGTCTGACGATGCCCGACCGCCGGCCGGTTCCCCGCAAGTTTGAGAACTCGCGAAACAGGCCCAACGTCCGAACAACGCGGGAGCAGGCTAGCACGAAACCGGCGAAGAATGCAGGCTACGACGGGGGCTCCGGGACACGCAACTTCCAGGCAAGCCTGCCCGACCGGACCCGCCGACGGCCCGCACAACCAACAGAGGTTCGGCGAAAGGACCATGCTACCGGGCCATCGAAGATCGCCGCCTGGGTCGACAAGCCGCAGGCAAGTACCAGCAAGGCAGTCGCCGCGTCAGCGGATGGCCTTCAAGGCCGCCGCGACATCTTCGTCGCGTTGGCACCGTGTGCCTGTTCGCGTCCGGGTTCATGAACACGCAGTGGAACGGCATCCCGTTGCCGTTCGATCTCGCTGCTCTCGGCTTGCCGGGCTGCAGCCTGCGCGTTGCCGCCGACGTGCTGGCGGCATGCTACGCGGCCTCTTTGCAGTTCGAGCGGCCATGAGCGAACGAGATGCCGCGCCTTGACGGCAATCGGGCTTCGCCTTCCGCTGCTTGCCCGAAGGATGCCACGCGAACCACATTCACGATCGCTCTGTTGAGCACCTCCTTGGCCTTCACGGCAGACGGATCGCCAGCACCGAACTCTCGCCCTTGCCGTTGTTCTGCTGGGTCACGACGAACAGCCGCTCGCCATCGGTCGTCAGGTCCCCAGCGATCTCCGAGTCCGCGGATGGACGCAGCTGCCAACGCAACGTCCCGGACGCGCGGTCCAGCGCGTAGACCGTGCCCTCCATCGCCCCGAAGTACACGAGGTCGCCGAGCACGACCGGGCGCGCATAGATCGCGGTGGTGTGCCCTTCGATGCGGTCGATGGGGAACGACCACGCCACGCGACCCGCCGCCGCGTCGATCGCACGCACGGTGCCGTCGCAGCAACCGCAGTAGACGAAGCGATCCTGCAGCGCCGCCATGGCTTCGTTGCGCGCCTTCGTCTCGACCTTCCACTGTTGCTTGCCGATCTGCTTGTCGATCGCGTAGACGCAGTCGTCTTGGCTGCCGACGTAGACGAACAGCGGCCCGATCGTGGGCTGCCCGTACATCCAACCTTGGGTGCGGAAGTCCCACAGTCGCTTGCCGCTCGCGGCATCGAACGCGAGCGTGCGGCATTGGTCGAAGATCGACAGCGCCACCATCTCGCCGTCGGTCGCTGCGGCGCCCGGCCGCGCTGGTTCGTCAAAGCGAGCGTCGGCGCCGCGGAATCCTGGCGGATCGTCGGGTCGATCCTCCAGGTAGTCGCTCTGCCAGCGGATCTCGCCCGTCTTCAGATCGAAGCCATACACGCGACCGTCCGCGCCGCCGGCGACGACGAGACCCTTCGCGACCGCGGGCGCGGCGATGCCGGCCGCGACTTCGGTGTACCACAGCCTCTCGCCGTCGCTGGCGCGGAACGCGCACATGCCTTTGTCCGAGCCAACGACCACCATCGCGACCTGTTCGTGTGTGGTGAACGTGAGGCCGAAGACGCGATCGCATACCAGCTGCTGGGTGCTGACCCAACGCAGCTTGCCGTTCGCTTTGTCGATCGCGTGCACGGGCCCCTTGCGATCCAAGACGAAGAGCGCGCCATCACCGACGACGGCGCGGTCGAAGTAGCTCGGCGGCGGCGCGTAGCGCCAGACAACCTCGGCGATCGGCGACTTCGGCGGCGGTGTCGATGTGTCCTGGGCCAGGGCGAAGTCGATGCAGCCGAAGGTGGCGAGGGCGAGAAGCAGGCGAGGAGCGCATCGCATGATGCCATGGTGCAGCGAGCGACGACGCCGGTCGACCGCCGGTTGCGAATCGCGACGCACCGCATTGTGATCGCGAGATCTTCGGTGGGGGGCGCAGTCGATTTGGGAATCCGCGAACGGCGCAGCTGCCGGGGTCGCTACCTGGGTGCAAACCGAGGCACCTCAATGACGAACCTGCGACAGACCGCTTCTCTTTGGCTCGCAATCACCGCTACGAGTGTTCTGCTGGCGCAGGAACCTGCCCCAACGCGCCTGCGCGCGGGCGGCGAACGGCGGGCGGTGACCGCCAATGCGGGGCTCCAGCCAGACCATATGGGCCACGGCCTCTTGGGGGGCGGCGCCGACTACCGCGTGCGCTTCGCGGACTCCGGCATGCGATTCGAACCCGCGCTCGGACCGAACTCACCGACAACCCAACACCTCGGGCTGCGGCCGACCGCCGTGAACCATGGCCTGACGCGGGTCGAGATCGCTCCGCACGTTGCCCCGCAGCAAGTCGGCTGCACCGCGACCTACAACCACGGCAACGCGATGCGGGAGTGCTATGAAGTGCGTCCCGAAGGTGTCGAGCTGACCTGGCGATTCGATCGGCCGCTTGGCAGTGACGGCGACTTGGTGGTGCACTACGCGGTCGATACCAGTTTCGCTGCGCCTATGGCGAGCAGCACCGGCCTCGACTTCCGGGGTGAACACGGCGGCGTCCATGTCGGCGCGGTCACGGGCATCGATGCGACGGGACGGGCCTGCCCGGGGTCGTTGGCTTGGATCGACGGTGGGGTAGCAATGAGCTTGCCGGCCGCGTTCGTGAACAGCGCGACGTGGCCAATCGTGCTGGATCCGTTGCTCGGCACAACGTTCCCGGTGAGCGTCGGACTCACCTACGCCGACGGCGAGCCGGACATCGTGCGTTCGGGTGGCGGCGCCAGCTATCTGATCGTCTGGGAGCGCACGTTCTCGGCCACCAACGTCGAGATTCGCGGCCAACGAGTCGATGCGTTCGGCAGCCTCTTTAGCTCGACCATCTTCTTCGGCAGCAATGGTGTCGCTTCGTCGCCGCGCACAGCGGCGATCGGCAACCCCAGTCGATATGGCGTGGTCTGGTGCCAGCAGTCAGGCTCCACCCACAGCATCCAGTACCAGTCGGTTGAAGCGTCGACCGGCACCCTCGGCACGTTGACTACGATCGTCAGCTCGACCACGGACCCGTTCGTGACCGCGGACATCGGCGCCGAGACCGACGTCGTGCCGGGCAGCGGACGCGGATTCTTGATCCTCTACGAAGACGATGTCCTGAATGCGATCCGCCGCCGTCAGGTCACGTACTCGGCCGCCGACGCGTTGCAACTCGGACCCGCAGCGTCGTTGCTCACCGACCAGTCCTTCGGCGCCACCTACCATCAGCCAGCGTTGTCGCGAGCGGCCGGACCTGACGGCGTGTTCTTGATGGTCGTCCGCCAGCGCACCTTTCTTGGTGGTTCGTCGATCCTCGCTCTTCGCCTCAATGCGATCGGCAACGCCGCGAGCCCAATCGTGACCGTCGACACCAGCACCAGCGACAACCTGTTCTTGCCGGAATGCGACGGCGTGAATGATGATTGGGTCGTCGCCTGCGAGCGCCACGGGTCCGGGCTGGTTCAGGACGCGGTGCGCTTGGTGTCGGTGCGATGGACCGGATCGGCCCACGTGATCGGAACGCCGACAGGATTCGGCGGCTCGTCGTTCATCGCGGCATCGGCACCGACCGTCTGTTATGGCGAAGGTCGCACGTGGATCGGCTACCGGCAGGTCACCTCGCTTCCAACCGCGAGCACGACGCTGCGGGTGGCGGCTGTCGACAGCGCCACCTGCGCCAACTGCAACGATTCGTTCTCGGTGCCTTTGCCAGGCGGCTCGCGCATCGCGGTCGCCAGGGCCGTGCCAGATGGCGCCTTCAGCAGCGGGCCCTCTTCGTACCCGACTTGGGCTGTGGCCGTCTACCACGACAGTCTCGACGACATCGCTGGGCAGAAGCTGGAAGACTTCGGCAGCGGCGGCACGGGCCAGAACCTTGGCGGCCACTGCGGTCCCGGCTCCCTCGAATTGGTCAACTATGCGCCGACGATCGGAACGCGAATGGAGTGGTCGACCCTCCCCTTTGCCACCCCCTTGCTCGCGGTCTTCAATCTGAGTCCGCCGACGCCTGGCTTGGCGTGTGGCGCCTGCGTGTGGACACCCTTCTCGGCGACGTTGACTCCGCCGTTGGTGGGCGGCGCGGCAACCGTCCAGTTTGTGGTTCCCTGCTACGCGTCCCTGATCGGCGCGCAGTTTGAAACACAGTGGACGTTCGTGGATCCCGCCCAGGCGCCGTGCCCGCAACTGCCAGGGTTTTGGCTGAGCCGTCGGACGCTCTGGACCATCGGGCAGTAACCACGGCAGTGCCCGCAACGGTTGCGGGGCTGGACGGCGGCATTCACGGAGGGTGGTGTCGATGTCGACGGCGAGGCGGACGAGGTGCAGGCAGAGCTGGGAGCCGCGGCGGTGCAGGGGCGCGCGGCCGTGGGCGAGCGGGCTGGCGAGCGGGACGTGCGTGTCGGGCGAATGGGCGAGGCGTCGGCGCCGGCGGGAGCCGGTCGCCGGTGGCACCTCGGGCACGATCGAGGCGGCGCGCCGACTCAGCCCGGACAGGCACCGGCCAGTTCGCGGCCTTCGTCGTGGCTCAAGACAATGCAGTGGCCGACGGCTGGCGAGAGCCGACGCATCAGAACCCGAACCGCGCCCAGATGCCGTTCGTCACGTCGATGCCGATCGGCGAGAACGTCGGCGCGTAGAACGCCTGCAGGGCGAACGCGTAGCCGACGAGCTGCGGGGCCGGCGGCACGGCGAACGTGAACGTCCAGTTGACGCCGCTCGGCTGGTGCAGCAACGAGCCGTTGGTGACGTCGAACCAAGCATCACAGCCGACGACGCCGAGGTTGGTTGGCAGCGTGGGCTGAGGACTGAAGGCGAGGAAGCCGACCGTGCCGGCGGGGGCATCGCGCCCTTCGATCGTCGCCGTCTGGCCGATGCGCGGGCGCGTGATGCCGAGCTGCGGGAAGAACGGACCCTGGGCGCAGGCCGTCGGCTGGCTCTGCATCGTCGCCAGCACCTTGCCGGAAACGGCCTGCCAGGCGCCGGTCATCGTGGATGACGACGGCAGAGCACTCGCGTCGTAGTCGCCGAGCACGACGTCGCCGTAACCATCGCCGTTCAGATCGCCGACGCCGGCGACTTCCTGGCAACGGAAACGCGAGGTGCCGAGCCACCGCGACAGCACGGCCCCGTTGGCTCCGGAAACGAACTCGACCGCATCGCCGATCGTGCCGGGGTTGGCTCGCAGCGCCAGGTCGGGCACGCCGTCGGCGTTGAGGTCACCGACCACCGCGAACTCGCTGTTGGCGGCGCCGACAAAGGTGCGCAGCAGCGCCCCGTTGGTCGACGACAGCACCCGCACTTCCGCTCCGTTGGCGGCCAGGATCTCGTTGCGTGCGTCGCCGTGCAGGTTGGCCGCCGCGAGCACGGCCGACGCGAACCCGCCGATCTGCGCACTGAACAGGTTGGCGACGGGCGACGTCTGCAACACGTCGACTGTGTTGCCAACGCCCCGGGCTACCTCGGGCTTGCCATCGCCGTTGACGTCGCCGAGCGACACCAGCGACGAGGTGAAGCCGTTCATCGCGTTCGACACCTGGATCTGCGAGCCGTTCGAACCCCGCAGCGTCCACAGGTACTCCCAGCCGCTGACGTAGACGATGGCCGCGAGATCGCAGCGGCCGTCGTTGTCGATGTCGCCGATCGGCGTCGCCGCCGTGAAGGTGAGTCCCGCGGTCTGCCACAGCATCGTCAGCGAGGCGCCCGAGTAGGCGACCAGGTTCTGGCCGCGGTTGACGACGAGATCGCGCACGCCGTCGAGGTTCATGTCCTGCGTGCCGACCAACACGGCGTTGGCGAACGACGACGCTTGCGCATTGGCGAGGTTGCGGGCAACGAAGGTCGCGCCGGAAACGACCTGTACGAGCCCGGTGCCGATGTTGGGCGAAGTCACGAGGAAGTCGGGAACCTGGTCGCCATCCATGTCGCCGGCTGGCTCGACCCGGGCCCCCGTGTAGCCCCCGACCTGCGGACCATAGACCGTGAGCAAGGACTGTTGGGCGGCGACGTGTGCGGCAAGGCACGACAGGAACGCGAGGCATCGAGGGGCACGCATGGCGGCATGATAGACGACCGGCGCCGGCAGCCAGTGGGCACCCATCGGTGGCGGTCTGCAACAGCCGGCGATCGCGCTGGCCGAGCGCGTGAACACCGACCTCGTCGCGATCGGCAACTGGGCGGTGGTAAACGGCGCGCCTTGTCTCGATATCGCGCGCTGGGATGGCGCGGCATGGCAGGCGCTCGGCACGGGCCTCGGCTCGAATGTGTTCTCGAGCGGGGACCGCGTGACGAGCGTGGCCACGCTGCCGAACGGCGACGTGCTCGCCGCCGGCGACTTCGACGTGGCCGGCGGCGTACCGGTGCACAACGTGGCCCGCTGGGACGGCACCGCTTGGCACGATTTCGGCAGCGGCACGGACGACCTGGTCACGAGCCTGGTGACGACGTCGAGTGGGGCGATCGCACTCGGCGGCAGATTCCTGACCGTCGACGGCCAGCTGTCCGCATTCTTCGCCCGTGTTGAGCCTGCCTGCCCGGGCCTCGCCGTGCGCTACGGAACGAGCTGCTTTGGTGCGCCCGACAGCCTGCAGATCGAGGATCTGGCCTTCGTCGGCGGGGTCATGCGCAGCCGCGTCGACGGCGTCGCCGCCGGGTCGCTGGTGCTCGCGGTATTCGGCCTCACGCCGGCGCAGGTGCCGCTGCCGTCGCTGTTGCCGCAGGGCACGCTTGGCTGCGTGCTGCTGGCCATGCCCGACTTCGTCGACCTCGCCACGACGACTGGCGCTGCGGCGCGCGCGGCGTTAGCGATCCCGCGGGTGTCAGCGCTGGTCGGCGCCGTGCTCTACCACCAGGTGCTGCCGGTCGAGCCGTTCGCTGCGGGCGGGTTTGCCGTCACCGGCTCGAACGGCCAGGCGCTCGTGATCGGCGGCCTCTGGTGAGCGTGCCTCGCCAGGAGGAACGCTGCTGCTGACGGTTGTTCAGCGTCGCCGACAGGAAGGTGGCAGCGTGCGCAGCAACTCCGGCAGGTCGCGCCAACGCAGTAACTCCGGACACAGCGGCCAACGGTTGCCGGCGCTGGCGTAGCTGTCGCCGAGTTCTGGCACCTCGATGGTCGTGATGCGCGAACACAGATGCGCCGCGAGCAACGCGACGACGCCCGCTTCGCCGCGGCCGAGCACGCACACCGGCGCGTCGCCCGGCAAGCTCGCACACACGAGCGCCACGTCGAGCGCGGCGCGGTAGCCTTCACCGCGACCGAGGAAGATGCCGTTGCGTTGCCACGCGGCGCGGAACGGCGCCCATTCACCGTACGGCCGGGGATCGACCAGCACCGCGTCCACGATCGCCGCCGCCCCGAGGCGAGCCGCCGCCATTCCCGCCGGATCGATCACCACCGTGAACGCCGCCACCGCACCGGCCCGCGGTCGGCCCATGCGCAACGGGATCGGCACACCGTCGTCGGCGAGCACGACTCCACCTCGCCAGGCCGCGTCTTCACCGTCGCGCCACGTGATCGCGCGCCGCTGCACGTCGAAGTCGAGACCCGGCGCCAGGTCTTTGAGCGAGGTGAGGCGCGGTCGCCGCGTCAGGTATTCCTGCGCCATGCCCTCGGCATTGAGTCGCACGGGCGGGCAGGCCACCAGCAGCGGCCGCAGTTCCCCGAGCGGGAACGGCACGAACGCCGGCTCGGCGACGCGCGCCCGCGGTGCTCCGTCCGCGGCCGGCGCGAGCAGCACGTCGTGGAAGAAGCCGTAGACCACTTCGCGCATCGGCTGGTCGTAGTTGTGCTCTTCGTTGGCGAAGCGCGACCGCGGCGCCGGACCACGTTGCCGCGCCCAGTGCGCCATCAACTCCGGCAACCCTTCGCGCGGGAAGTTGCGCGTCCAGTCACCGGACACGCTGCCGAACAGCACTGGCTTGGGCGCGAACACGGCGCACATCTCCGGCACGTCGGTGCGGGCAGCGAGGCGCGGCACGTGGTTGCAGCCGCAGTGCGCACTGGTGTCGTCGACGATCTCGGCGAGGTGACAGGCCATCACCATCGGCGCCGCGGCGGCGATGCGTTCTTCAAGCGCCATCAGGTAGTAGGTCTGCTGGCCGCCGCCCGAAGCGCCAGTGCAGCCGATGCGGGCCGGATCGACGTCGTCGCGCGCTAGCAGCAGATCGAGCGCGCGCTGGTTGTGCCAGGTCATTGCGCCGACCGCGTTGACGCCGCTGGCGACGTGCTCGACGTGCACGGAGTCGACCGCGAGTGCCACCCAGCCGAACGCCGCGAACGCCGCACAACGCGCCTGCACGACGGCATTCTGGGCCCCGTCCTGCCAGTGTCCGTGCGGGTTGAGGATCGCCGGCCGCCGCCCCGTCGGTGCTTCGACCGGTGTCCACAGCCAGCCGGTGGCGCGTTGGCCCACGAAGCCGATCCAACTGATCCGCTGCACCCGCACTGCCCCGCGCACGAGTTCGCCGTGCACCTGCACGTCGAGCGGCGCGCGCGCCGGCGCCGGTGACAAGCCGAGCGCATCGGCTGTGTGCGCGCGCACCACCGCGCGCCGTGCGGGCCAATCGGACGCAACGTCGGCCGCGAGACTCGGCGTTGACTTTGGCAGCACGCGCGCGCGCAGCGTCGCCAACGCCGCTACGCGTTCGCCGCGCGGCAGCACCGGCGCTTGCGCCCGCAGCGCGTCGATGTGCGTCGTCTGCGGCAGCACTTCCACTTCGTCGAGATCACCGGCGAACGGCTGGTGCGCGCCGATGTTGTCGCCAAGGCGCAGGTGCGCCGTGCGTGCGTCGCCAAGGCCGAGTTCGGCGTGGCCCTGCACTTCGCCATCAACCAGCATCATCGCGACGTTGCTCTGCGGGTCGTAGGTCACCTCGATCGCGTGCCACTGGCCGTCATCGACGCGCCCGCGCGAAGTGAGGCGCGTCGTGCGCCACGACCATGTCTCGAACGACACCGTGCCCGGCGAGCGGCCGAGCACCAGCGACAACCCGACCGCCTCGCCGTCGCGCGCCATCAGCGGCGTGCAGAAACTCGCGGTCGTTGTGCGCAGGCGGCAGCGCAAAGTGAACGGCTGCGTCGACGAGGCCGGGCACGGCCCGACGTCCAGATGCGCCCGCTCGCCGTCGAACCGCGCCGCGCCACCAACGGCGCCATCGGTAATCGGCGCTGCCCCTCGCCAGCGAGCATCGACCACGTCCAGCGCTTCCCGCAGGCTTGCCTGCGCCCGCACGGGACCACTCGCGAGCACGACGAACACCGGCAGGAAGATCCACGACGAGCGAGGCCGCATGCCCTGGACGATAGCGGCGGGTTACGCTGCGCGCCGGACCCTCCTCGTCCTCGGATCGACCATTATGACGCACGGCACGCGACGCGATTTCCTGTTCGGCACCGCTTCGACCTTGGCGCTCGCGGCGGCGCCACCGTTCACCCGCACCGCCTGGTGCGACGAACTGCGCATCGCGTGCGTCGGACTGCGCGGGCGCGGCAACGACCACATCGAAGGCTTCCGCCGACAGGCTGGCGTGCGCGTCGTGGCGCTGGTCGATGTCGATCGCGCGGTGCTGGCGGCAGCGGCGAAGAAGTTCACTGACCGCGGCGAGACGGTGGCGACGTTCGCGGATCTTCGCCTCGCGCTCGAGCAGAAGAACATCGACGCGATCAGCATCGCGACCCCAAACCACTGGCACGCGCTGCAGGGCATCTGGGCCTGTCAGGCCGGGAAGGACGTCTACGTCGAGAAGCCGGTGTCGCACAACGTGCGCGAAGGCGCGCGACTCGTCGCCGCGGCGCGCAAGCACCAGCGCATCGTGCAGGCGGGCACGCAGTGCCGTTCGAGCCACGGCATCGCCGAGGGCATCGCCTGGGTCAGTGCCGGCAACCTCGGCAAGATCGAGCTCGCGCGCGGCCTTTGCTACAAGCCGCGGCCGAGCATCGGCAAGATGAAGGGACCGCAGGCCGTTCCCGAAGCGGTCGATTACGAGCTGTGGACGGGACCAGCACCGAAGAAGGCCCTGCGCCGCAAGAGCCTGCACTACGACTGGCACTGGGATTTCGACACCGGCAACGGCGATGTTGGCAACCAGGGCATTCACCAAATGGACCTCGCGCGCTGGGCGCTCGGCGAGAACGGCTTGCCGCGCCGCACGATCAGCGTCGGCGGACGCCTGGGCTACGACGACGACGGCGACACGCCGAACTCGCAGGTCGTGTGGCATGACTACGCGAAGGCGCCGCTGCTGTTTGAGGTGCGTGGCCTGCCGCGCGACCAGAAGGCGCAGGGCGGCGATTGGGGCAAGGGCATGGACGACTTCCTTGGCGCGCGCATTGGCGTGGTCGTGCATTGCGAAGGCGGCACGCTGCGCATTCCCGATTACACGCGCGCGATCGCCTACGACACCGAGGGCAAAGAGATCCGGCGCTTCGTCGGCGCCACCGACCACTACGCGAACTTCATCGCCGCGGTGCGCAGCCGCAAGGTCGAGGAGCTGCGCGCCGACATCGAGCAAGGGCACGTGTCCAGCGCGCTCTGCCACTTGGGGAACATCTCGCACCGGCTCGGCGTGCAGCAGCCGCAGGCAGCGATCGAGCTAGCGCTGGCCAAGCACGCAGGTGCGGCCGAAGCGGCGACGCGCCTGTGCACGCACTTGCAGCAGAACGGCATCGACACCAAAGCCGCCGCACTGCACCTCGGCGCCGAGCTCACGCTTCTGGCTTCGACCGGCGCCTTCGTCGGCAACGACGCGGCGAACGCGCTGCAGACGCGCGACTACCGCGCCGGGTTCGCACTGCCCGAGATCAGCTGACGTTCACCGGCGCGCACGCATAGCTCAGCGAATCCCGAGCGCGGCCGGGGAGGTGGAGGCTACGCATCAGTCGCGTTGTACGTGATGGCCATGCAAAGTCCGGCCACCGCGATCGAACCGAAGCAACGAACAACTGGCGCCCCAGCCCCGTGGTAAGGCCGAGACCAGGGTTACCCCCTCGCCTGCTTGCCTTCGTGCCTTGTACGGTCGATACTGCGTACGTTCTTCCACACGGAATTGCACATGACCAACGTCACCATTCAGGATCTCAAACAATCCATGGCCGCCGTCCTGAAACGGGTCGGTCTCGGCGAGTGGATCACCGTATGCAAGCATGGCAAGCCGGTGGCAAGGCTCGGGCCGCCGTGCGAACCAGGACTGCACGTCGGCAGCCGATTCGGCACCGACTACCGAATCGAGCCTGCCGGGCGTCGCCTGTCGCGCGGCGCCTACCTCGCTGTGCTCGCCGACGATCGCGGCGGGGACGCATGAAGAGAATCTACGTCGACACGTCGGCCTACCTGTGCGCCTTGCTCGGCGAAGAGGGAGCCGCCGAAGTTGTCGCGTCGCTCGGGGGTGCGCGGCTTTATTCGAGTGTCCTGCTGGTGCTGGAAGCCACGCGCAACCTGCAGCGCATGGCACGCTCTGCCCAACTCGCGGCGCCCCGACTCAACGACTTGCTGGATCGCGTCACGCAGGATTCAGAAGCGTTCACGCTGAAGGAACTCACCCTCGATCTCTGCCGCGATCCCGTGTTGCCAGCGGTCACCACCCCCCGCAGCCTTGATCTGGCGCATCTGCGCACGGCGCTTTGGTTCCATCGCCGGGAACGCCTCGACGCCTATGTCACCCGCGACGAAGCCCAACGGAACTCGGCGCGCGAACTCGGCCTGCCCGTCGTCTGAGTAGCCCTCGACGGCCGCTTCGCTCGACGGCGGCGCGACCTTGCGCGGTGCCGAGATCCGCTGACGTTCACCGGCGCGCGGCCGGCGTGGCCCACGCCGCCCACGCGGCGTCGAGCCGTTCGCGATCGAAAGCAGAGCCGTGCACCAGCACGCGGTAGCGCAGCCGCAACGCGCCGCCGACCGGCACCACCAGATCGCCGGTGCCCGGCGGCTTCTTCTCGAAGTCGTGCACGCCGAACGGATTTGCCGCCAGCAGGCCGTAGGTCCGCGCGTGCCACCAGGTCGGGTGCGCGTGGTTGTCCGGATGGTCGAACAGGGCGAGGCCCACGGGCTTGCCCTCGATGACGCCGCTGGCGTCGATCCATCGCGCGCGTTTGCCCCACACGGCCCCGGCCTCGCGCCCTTCACTGTCGAGCAACCGACCGGTCGCACCCGCGCCCTCGCCGCGCAGCGCATCGTGCACGCGCACCGCGAACGTGCCCTCCTTGGTGTCGCCGAACACGCGCCTGCCGCCCACGGGCCGCACGGTGACCTCGACATCGATCGTGCGCGCACCACTCGCCGGATCGTCGGCGAACGTCAGCACCCGTTCCTCGTGGCACAGTTCGGTGTCGTCGTCGACGAGCCAGCGATACTGGCATCGCACTTCGACCCTGTGCGCCGCCGTCACCACCAAAGGTTCGCCATCGCGCACCAGCCGTTCGCGGCGGGCGGTGCCATGCCAGAAGTCGGCGCCATCGACAGCCCCATGCGCAAACCACAACGACACGTGGTGCGGATGGTCGGTCCCTTCGCCGGGCCGCGGTGCGATCGGAAAGCCGCGCGTCATCGGCACCCCGCCTGCCGCCAGCACCGGCGATACGAACGGGCGCGGTTCTGCCGCGGTATGCACCGACGCGAACGGTTCGCCGGCGATCGTCACGTGCACAACCTCGCCGTCGCGATGCGCCGCGAGCCGCGGGGTGTTGCAGGCGGTGGCGACCAGGAGCAGCAGGGGAACGGCGTGGCGAAGCGGCATGCGCGCATGGTCGCGCCGCCGTTGCCGATTGGCGAGAGCGCAGCCGTTCAACCGGCAGTACCCGCCCGCGCCGTCAGCTCGCGCAGGAACGTGAAGGCTCGCGGCACCTCGGCCACCACGTCGGCGCACACCGCCTCGACGCTGATCCGGCCGCGATAGCCGGCGGCCTGCAGCGCCGCGAAGAACGGCGTGAAACGCACGTCGGCGCCTTGCTCGCGCGGGAACACGCGGCCACGCGGCTCGGCCACTTGCACATGCACGATGCCGTCGCCGACAGCGCGCAGCACCGCTGGATCTTCCTGCTCGCAAGAGAGGTGGTAGAAGTCGATGGTCAGGCGCACGCTCGGCCGCGCGACCTCGCGCACCACCGCGAGCGCTTCGGCTGTGGTGTTGACGAGGTTGCTCTCCTGCCGCCGCAACGCTTCGAGCCCCAGCCGCAGCGTGTGGCCTTCGCGTTCGATCGTGTCGGCGCACAACCGCAGGAACGCCACCAGCTGCGCGCGCGCCCGTTCAGGCGGGAACCCCATCGGGAACGACCGCGACGCCGGACTGCCGAACACCACGACTTCGGTGCCGAATGTCTGTGCCACCGCGAACGCCCGCGCGACGTAGTCCGCGACCCGCGCTTCGTCGACGGCGGGCCCGGTGACCTTCAGGTCCGGCGGCAGGAACCAGTTCATCGCCTCGGCGACGAGGCCCACTTCGCGCAGGCGATCGCGCGCCCACTCGAGCTGGTCGTGCGGCAGTGCCGCCAGCTTCGCCAGCGCCGGTTCAACATAGTCGCAGCCAGCGGCAGCGAGTTGCGGCGCGAGCGCGAGCGGATCGACGGTGTCGAACGCCGCGACGCCGAAGCGGAACGCGCGCCGAGGCGGCGGTGAAGGTTCACGAAACGAAGGCATCGACACGGGTTCCTGCGGCGCGGCGGCCCGCGCGCTGGCGCAGCGTAGCCACGGCGGGTCAGCACGAGCAGTTCGCTGGTTGCGTTTCGCCACCACGGCAGCACGACTAGTCGTGCCGGCAAGCCGATCTGCCGCACACGATCTCGATGCGTGAGAGCCGCCTAACATTCGGCTAGCGTACGGCGCCTACCCATGCGCGTCGTCGTCGCCGAAAAGCCGTCCGTCGCCCGAGACCTAGCCAAGGTCCTCGGCGCCACCCAACGCCACGATGGCTACCTCGAGGGCAACGGCTGGCAAGTGACGTGGGCGATCGGGCACCTCGTGCAACTGAAGATGCCCGACGAGTACGACCCGGTGCACAAGCGCTGGTCGATGGACCGCCTGCCATTCATTCCCGAACGCTTCGAGCTGCGACCGACTGACAACAAGAGCGCGCACCAGCAGCTCGACGTCGTCGCAGGCCTGTGCAAGTCGGCCGACGAACTCGTGTGCGCGACGGACGCCGGGCGCGAGGGCGAATTGATCTTCCGCTACATCCTCGACTACGCCGGCTGCGCCGACCGCGCGCACACACGCCTGTGGCTGAGTTCGCTGACCGAGGCGGCGATCACGCAGGCGTTCGCGAACCGCAAGCCAGGCTCGGCCTACAACAACCTGCATGACGCGGCGCGTTGCCGCAGCGAAGCGGACTGGATCGTCGGCCTCAACGCGACGCGCGCCTACACGGTGCGGTACGGCGGCAACGGCGTGCTGTGGAGCCTCGGCCGCGTGCAGACGCCGGTGTTGGCGTTGATCGCGCAGCGCGACGATGAGATCCGCGTATTCGACGCCCGGCCGTTCTGGGAACTGCGCACGCGCTATCGCAAGGCCCGCTTCCGCTACGCCGGCGAACGCTTCCGCGAGCAGCCGCCGGCGCAGGTGCTGCTGCGGCAGGTCACCGACCAACCGCTGACGATCACCAAGCTCGAGCGCCGCACCGAGTCGCTGCCGCCGCCGCTGCTGTACGACCTGACGCAGCTGCAGCGCGACATGAACCTGCGCCATGGCCTGTCGGCGCAGCGCACGCTCGAGGTCGCGCAGGAACTGTACGAGAAGAAGCTGCTGACCTACCCGCGCACCGACAGCCGCCATCTGTCGCTGGATATGGTCGACCCCGTGCGCACGACGCTGGGGGCGCTGCGCGCGTGGAACGCCGAGGCGCTGGCCACACTCGCCACCTACGTCGCTGGCGCGCCCGAAGGCGAACGCGGACCGCGCGCGCGTTCGAAACGCGTGTTCGACGACGCCAAGGTCAGCGACCACCATGCGATCATTCCGACCGGCAAGATCGACACACTCGGCGGCGAGGCGCAGCAGGTGTTCGACGCGGTGGCGCTGCGGTTCGTGCAGGCCTTCCTCGGCGATCGTGTGCAGGACGTCACCACGGCGCACGCGGTCAGCAACGGCGTGCCGTTCCGCGCGCGCGGCGTCGTCGTCACCGATCCGGGTTGGAGCCAGCTCGAGCCAGCAGCGCCAAAGAAGCGAAAGGGCAAGAAGGGCAATGACGGCGACGACCGTGATGACGATGGCGACGACGAGACGCAGGAACTTCCCTCCCTGCGCGAAGGCGAGAGCGGGCCGCACACGCCCGAGTTGCACGAGGGCAAGACCAAGCCGCCGCGGCCGTACACCGAGAACACGCTGCTCGCCGCGATGGAGACGTCGGGCCGCACGATCGACGATGAGCAGCTGCGCGAAGCGATGCGCGGCCGCGGTCTCGGCACGCCGGCGACGCGCGCATCGATCCTGGAGACGCTGCTGACGCGCGCCTACCTGCGGCGCGACAAGAAGGCGCTGCGGGTCACCGACCTCGGGCGCTACCTGATCGCGATCATTGCGGACCCGATGCTGAAGTCGGCGGAGCTGACCGGTGAGTGGGAATGGCAGCTCGGTGAGATCGAACGCGGCCGCTTCACGCGCCTGGTGTTTGTGCAGGAGATCGTCGCGCGCATCCGGGCGTTGGTGGCGACCGGCATGTCGCCGCGCAACGAGCACACGGGGCTCGGGGCTTGCCCGCGCTGCAAGGCGGATGTGATCGAAGGGCGCGAGGCGTACGGGTGCGTGCGTTGGCGCGAGGACTGCGCGTTCCGGCTGCCGAAGGCGTACCGCGGGGTGCCGCTGCAGCGGGAGCAGGTGCGCGAGCTGTTGTTCCGCGGCGTGCTGCTGCGGCCGGTCACGATCGACGGCGCGCAGCGGGTCGTGTGCCGCACGGCAACGGGCGAGCTGATCGACTTGCAGCCACCCAGTCGCGACGCCCAGCGGCCGGGTGCGAAGGCACCGCCGCGCCAGCGGCGCGGCAAGGCGTCGGGCGCCGGGTAGCGCTGGCCTTACGTGCCGAGCACCGCGTGCACGGCGTTGGTCATGCCGGCGAAGCCGTTCGGCGCCAAGTTGTCGAGCAGCAGCACCTGCGAGAACAGGCCGATGCCGAGCAGGCCCAGGTTGTTTGGCACCGGGAACGTGTGCGTGAACGTGCCAGCGACCGGCAGTTCGACGACGGTGGCGTCGGCGCGCACTTCGAGGCCGCAGCCGGCGATGCCGACGAGGCCGAGGTCGAACGGCAAGTAGATGCCGGGCGACAGTTCGAGGTTGTCGAGGCCGTGCACGACGATGCCGATCGACACCGCGGGCGCCCCGTTGCAGGTGAGCTGGTAGTTGGTGCCGAGCACCGGCAGCGAGGTCGCCGCGAGCGTTGGCACGCCCGCACTGGTGGCACCCGAGTAGGTCCACGTCTCGTTGTTCACGGTGCCGACGAGGGCCGGGCCGCTGCCACCAAAGTGCACCGTCGTGCCGGTGGTGGGCAGGTAGGCCATGTAGCCCTCAGTGATCTTGCCGGGGCCGCCGGTGCCGACCTGCGTCCAGTCGATGCCGTCGAACTCGTAGGTCGTGCGGTAGTCGGTCGCCGGCGCCGAGCCGTTGTAGCCACCGAACATCACCACGACGCCGCGGCCCTTGTCGAGGGTGGGGGCGTCAGCAGCGTCCAGGTTTGCGCCGCGAGCGAGAGGGTGAAGGCGAAGCCGACCAAGGTGGTCGGCAGCAGATTCGAGGGGTGCATGTGGGGTTGGCCGGGGTCGAAGGCACGGACCGGTGACGTGCAGGCGACAAACCGGCAGCGGCGGCCGGGTCAATCCTGGCGGGGTGCGACCGAGTACGGATTCGTTGCAACTGCCGAAGTCAGGTAGCGGGTTGCTGCTGGCGCCCCGCGGCCGACTGTCAGCCGTCCTCGCCACCGCGTTCGACCGACTCCCCGGCGAGATCGTCCTCAGTGTCGAT
>CANEYR010000072.1 GCA_947444055.1 Planctomycetota bacterium | reverse complement strand
TGGGAGTTGGCGGTGGTTTGACGGGGTGCGACTAGACGACCATCGTCTTCCAGCGGCCGCGTCGGAACAGCACGACGGCGGCTGCTGCGAACAGTGACTCCGCGATTGGGATCGACCACATGACGCCGTTGGGTCCGTAGTCGAGCCAGAACGCGAGCGTGGCGGCGAGCGGCACTTGGAACATCCAGAACAACCAGAAGTGCAACCACGTCGGCGTCTTGGTGTCGCCGGCACCATTGAAGGCCTGCACCGCGACCATGCCGAAGGCATAGAAGATGTAGCCCGTGGCGACGATGCGCAGCGTCGCGACGGCGTGGGCGGCGACGGCTGGATCGCTGACAAACGAACTGACGATCGCTTGCGGGAACAGTTCCATCACGATCGTGACGAAGGCGAGGAACAGCACGTCGTAACGGGCCGTCAGCCAGACGGCGGCTTCGGCGCGTTCGGGTTGTTTGGCGCCGAGGTTCTGACCGACCAGCGTGGCCGCGGCGTTGCTCAGACCCCAGGCCGGCAGCAGCGCGAACATCAGGATGCGGATGCCGGTGGTGTAGCCAGCGCCGGCCGCTTCACCGAACGAGTTGATGAACTTGGTGAGGAACAGCCAGCTGGTGGTGCCGATCAAGAACTGCCCGATGGTGCCAGCCGAGAGGCGAAGCAGTTGCAGCATAGGCTGCAGGTCGAAGCGGAGCAGGTTGCGCAGCGGCACGCGGCAATGGCCACGCATCAACAACCAGAATTGGAAGACCACCGCGAACGTGCGGCCGATGCAGGTGGCGACGGCGGCACCTTCGACGCCGAGCTGCGGGAACGGCCCGAGTCCAAAGATCAGGCACGGATCGAGCACGAGGTTGAGGGCGTTCGACAGCACCAGCACCTTGAGGGCCAGGATCGGATCGCCGGCGCCGCGGAAGATCGAGTTCTGCAAGAACAACAGCGTGATGATCGGGATGCTGGCGAACGTCCACCGCGCATAGCCGGTGCCGACCGCGACCGCGCGCGAGTCCTCGTTCGACATCAGCGCCAGCAGTTCGGGCGCAAACCAGGCGCATGGCACGGCGATGACGATGCCGACGACGAGGCCCAGCGTGATGGCTTGGCTGGCGGCGGTCGAGGCGCCGGGCAGATCCTGTTCGCCAACGCGGCGTGCCACCATCGCGGTCACCGCCATGCCAAGGCCGAACGCGATCGCGTAGACGATCGACAGCATGCCTTCGGTCATGCCGATGGCGGCGACCGCTGCACCGCCGGTGGGCGTGGCGCCAAACCAGCCGTCGTCGATCTTGTTGACCCACCAGATGTCGACGATGGCGAACAGCGACTCGAGGCCCATCTCTAAGACCATCGGGACGGCGAGCAGCAGGATGGCGGTGTTGAGCGAGCCCTTCGTGAAGTCGTGGTGTTTGCCGCGCAGGCTGTCACCGATGTGCTGCCAGAAGGAACGGGCGGGCGAGGGTTCGGGGACCGGCATGCGGGGCGCGGAGCATAGCGAGCGGCGTTGGCGCCGCGGCGCCGTTCAGCTTGTCGCGTTTGCCAGGCGCGCACGCTCGCGTGCCCACAGGCCAGTCAGGCCAAGGGCCATGATCGCGAGCCAGACCAGTGCGCGCACCGGTTGGGGGGCGGTCGGCGCCGACAACGGTGAGGGAACCGCGCCGACCGTCAGCTGTTCGACGTCGAGTGCACGCAGCGTGAGGCTCTGGCTGCGCGCCAGCGCGGCGCGCGTGCGTTGGCGAACCTCAGGGGACGCGTGGGGCCACAACCGACGAATGGCGTCGGCGGCCGCCACCGTTGCCCACGGGTTGTCGGGGTTGGCGGCCGCGACGATGGCGGGCATGTCTTCACAGCGGTCGCGACGGACGAGCGTGTCGATTGCCGCCAGACGCGTGGTGTCGTCCGCATGCAGCATGGCGCGCAGCGTGGGCACGGCGTCGTCGCCGGCATGGCGCAGCAGTTGGCGCGCTGCTTCCGCGCGATCGGCGTCACACGCCGAGAACGCCCGCAGCGACAGCCCTCGCATCGGCAGCCCACTTGCCGCAGCCAGGCAGAGCAGCGCGGTCGGCATCGCCAGACCGCCGCTCGAACGGCCGCGAACTCGCAGATGCGTTGGCGTCGACCACGCGGTCCAGGTGACATCCCCGCACAAGCTGGCGCCGTGGCGAAGCAGTTCACCGCGTGGATCGCCATCGGCAAAGCCGCCGGCGAGATGGCCGGTGAGCACGGCGGCCGACAGCGTGCGCGGGCAATCGAGCCCGAGGGCATCGAGCGTCTGCGCCAGCTGCAGCCACGGGGCGGGCGTCACGAAGGCGTGCGGCACAAACCAGTCTTCCACGCCATCGTGCGTGCACTCGAACAACATGGGCTGGCCGTCGCCGATGGTGCAGGAGCCGGTGACGGCGACCTCGGCGGCGAGCGGCATCGTCAGGCCGTTCACGGTGATCGCGTCGGCGGTGATCGTCAGACGGAACGCGCCGGTCGGATCGAGCCCGGTCGGCCACTCGGCGAGTTGCGGCAGATAATCAGCGCAGAGCCAGCTGAGTGCGGGTAGCTGCGAGCGCTGCGGGGCAGCGGCGATCGCGACGTTCACCGTCAGGTTCGCGACGCTGGCTTGGCAAAGCGCACTGGAGGCGAACGCCAAGCTGGCGGCGACGCACAGTTCAGCGGCGACCGGCCGCATCGTCCTGCCATTCCGCGTCCGCGGGCGTTGCGCTGTCGACGGTGACTTCGTCCTGCATATCCGGGTTGTCGACGAACTCGGCGTCGCCCATGGGTTCGACCACTTCGTTCGCCTGTGCCGCGAGTTGCTCGGCTTCGGCTTCGGCCTCGGCAACGTATTCGTCCGAAGGTGCGACCAGTGCCATCGTCGCCGCCGCGGCCGCTGCGTCGCGGGCCGCACGACTGCGTCGGCGCATCAGCACGATCGCCAACAACATCAGTACGACGCCACCGACGGTGGCACCCTGTTGCCAAGGCAGCAGGGCCTGCCATTGGGCTTGCAGCGTCGATGCGATCGCGCGCAGGTTCTGCGTGGCGCGCGCCATTTCGTCGACTGGAGGCGCCGGCTTGTCGTTGCGCACTTGGGCCAGCGCGAGTTCGACGAGGGGACGCAGTTCGTCGGTCTCGGTCGCCAGCCGGCCTTCGAGTGCCTTGACGCTGGTTGCATCGCGCAGCTCGGCGAGGCGCCCGATGGCGAAGCGACGCACCAGCGGTTCGCGATGGCCGAGCACGGCGAGCAAGAACGTCACCTGCTGCGATGGTTCCAGCTTGAGCGCGAGGCCTTGGCAGTAGAACGCGAGTGCCGAGCCCGTGCCTTCGGCCTTGCTGTCGTGCAGGGCGGTGGCCACACGCAGCAGGCAGTCGCCGGCGCCCAGATCGTGCAGCGCCAACAGAGCTGCTTGCAGGTCCGTGGCGATGCCCGGCTCGCACGTGGTGCGGCTGCTTTCGATCAAGCCGAGCAGTGGGTCATTGGCGGCCGGTCGCTTGAGCTTGCCGAGCAGTTGGGCGGCGAACGTGCGCACGCGCCGATCGCTGTCGCCAAGGGCGGTGATGGCCGTGGCCGTCGAGGCCGCGTCACCAAAACGCAGGGCCCCTTGCATCGCGTGCGTGCGTGCATCCGCATGCGGGCTATCGACGACCACGGTCTGCATGGCCTGCAACGCCGGGCGATCCTGGCGGCGTGCGAGCAACCACGAGGCGCGGCTCGCGATCGCCTGATCGGTGTCCCGAGTCAGTCTTGCTAGCGCCATCGGGTCGGCTTGGCTGCCTGCCGTCTCCAACTTGGCCAGCGTCGCGGCACCGTCGCTCGCTTGGGTGGTGACGGCGGGTGTAACCGACGGCATCGGCGCATTCACCGCGGGCGCGGGGTCTTGCGGCGTCAGAACGGACACGAGGCAGAGGGCAAGCAAAGCCATGCGCCCTCATCGACAGGGATCGGCCGCTAGCTTCAGGTTCTCCCGCATCAAGCAGCGAGGAAGAACGGGTCGATAGGCCAGCGTGATGCGTTCCGAGCCCGACAGACCTGCCGAAAGCGAGCCGCTGCCGCGGCTGTGCTTGCGCCGGTCGGGCTGGTGGTTGCGGCTGTTCGCTGTCGCGCTGCCGTTGTTCAGCTTGGCGCTCGTCTGCGGGGCGCCGGTGTCCGCCGCCGTGTTGGTGGTCTCCGCGGCCTTGCTCGCGATGGTCATTGAACGCACCTATCTGCGGGTGGAAGCAAGTAAGCGCATGCAGGTGGCGATGCGCGCGGCCCGCAGCGAAGGCCAACGAGATGCGATGGCGCAGACGATGTCGCTGGAGATGGCGCACGAGCGTTCACGTTCGGTGTTGGAGGCATTGCGCGAAGGGGTGTTGGTCGTCGACGGCAGTGGGGAGATCGTGCTCGCCAATCCGGCAGCGCGCCGCGCGATGCGCGTGCCTCTCCACGATCCTGCTGGGCGCCCGTTGTGGGATGCGCTGATGCCGGAGCTGGCCGAGCGCGCCCGCGAAGCGTGGCAGGCGCTGCGCGAGACGCGGCGATCGGACGCCGAGTTGCAGCAGATTCGGTATGCAGCCATTCCCTGCCGCGACGCGGTCTATGACCTGACGGCGGTTGAGGCGACGTCTTTGCGCACGGGGCAAGACTTCGGCACGGTGTTCTTGTTGGTTGACAGCACGCGCACTCACGAATTGCAGCGTTTGAAAGACCGCTTCCTGTCGAGTGTGTCGCACGAACTGCGCACGCCGCTGACCAACATCTGCGCCTACTCGGAGATCCTGCATCACATGGTGCCGGGTGAGAGTGCGGAGTGGCCTGAGTTCGTGCGCGTCATCCACGAGGAAGGGCAACAGCTCAATCGCCTCGTCGACGGCATGTTCGACTACTTGCAACTCGAGAGTGGTGAGGCGGTGTTTGCCAGCGAACCACTCGATGGCGAACAGGTCGTGCGCGAAGTGCTCACGGGGTTCGCGGCGATTGCGCAGGCTCGTCGCTTGACGCTCGAGGGGGCGCTGGCCACCAACGCGCCCAAGTTGCTCGGCGATCGACGTCGTCTTGAGCAGGTCGTGAAGAACCTGATCGACAACGCGGTCAAGTTCACCCCCGATGGTGGCTCGGTGCGGGTCACGCTCGCTGGCCGCGACGAAGGTTGGGAACTGCGCATCGAGGACTCGGGACCGGGGGTGCCGCCGAACGATCGCCAAGCGGTGTTCGAGAAGTTCCATCAGCTGCGCGATCACCTGACCGAGAAGCCATCGGGAACGGGGCTGGGGCTGGCCACCAGCCGCGCCATCGTCGCCTGCTTTGGCGGCCTCATTTGGTGCGAAGACTCGCCGCTCGGTGGGGCGGGGTTCGTGGTGCTGTTGCCAGGAATTGGTCAGCCTCGACTCGCCGCGGTGGGTGCAGGCGGCGGCGGCGGATTCTGAAGAGGCGAAGAGAGGGCAACGTTGCGGTTGCGTCGCGAAGACGGCGCTGCTAACTGGGACACCATGGATGATGGGCTAGCCATTGCACCGCACGGCTTGGCGGTGCGTGAGATCGAAGGGCGAGGACGTGGAGTCGTCGCGCTGCGCTCCTTCCGCGTCGGTGACGTGATCGAACGAGCGCCCGTGATCGTGGTGCCGCGCGCCGAGGTTGCCCCACTGCGCGGCACTCTGCTCGACGACTATTGGTTTTGGTGGGACGAGACCCACAACGCCTGCGCGCTGGGCTGGGCCTCGCTCTACAACCACGCCTGCCCGGCGAACGCGACGTTTCGCTGTGTGCACGAATCGCGAGTGTTGGTGATCACTGCCGTGCGCGCCCTCGCCGCCGGCAGCGAAGTGACGATCAACTACCACGGCGATCCGGAGGATGGTTCGCCGGTGTGGTTCTCGGCCAGGTGAGGGGGCGAGTCGTCGTCTTGGCCCCTCCCTCAACTCGTGACTCACCTCAGAGGCTCAACTCAATTGAGCGTCACCGTCGCCGCGTTCCCGCCAAAGCTGATGGCGCCCGCCGTCAGCCACGCACTCTGGAAGGCGAGTTGCAGACCGACGAGTCCTGGCTGCAGCGGGACAAGCGTGTCGATCGCGGCGTAGCCGGCAACGGGCAACTGCGGGGCCAGCAATACGAGCGAGACCGGATCCAGCAACAGCGTGCCGCCGATGCCGGGGAACGTCACGCCGGGGCCAAGCGCGAGCGCGCCGAGTGGCACCACGATCGAACCGTCGGGACCGTTCATGCCAAGGCGCAGGCTGGTGCCCAACGCGCCCGAGGCGAGCAGCGTGACCGCACCTTGCCCCGAAGCACCGCGCACTTCGAATTGATCGACCAGGGCTTCGACTGTCGACGCGAACAAGTCCTGGGTGCGCACACGCAGCACCATGCTGGTGGTCAGCGGTGCTGGCACCTGCAACACCTGTCGCTGCCAGCCGACGGTCGACGTCGTGCGCGTCAGGATCGTCGTCCAGTGCGCACCGCCATCGCGGCTCAATTGCACACGCAGCGGATCGTCGGCGGCGGCTTCGGCATACCACAGGTCGAACGACACCTCGACCGACTCGAGGTGCGTGAGGTCCATTGTCGGTGACAGCAGGTCGGTGTGCCCCGCATCGACGTCGTAGGTGTCCGCATTGGCTCCGGCGCGCCCATCGGTGACCCAACACAGACTGCCGCCTGGCGTCGTCTGCGTGCCGGGCTGCGCGCTGGTCGCCAACGGCGAACTGCGTTCCCACAGGCCGCCGGTCGCGGTGCCGACACTGCTGCGGGTGAAGCCACGAGCCAGCTCAAAGTCGTCATCGACACAGCGCCGCATCGGCGACGTCGGCACTTGCAGCAACCACTCGCGGCTGCCGCCATCGCCGGTCGCCGTCAGCAGCAAGTGGGCGACGCTGCCGGTGAATCCCGCGCCGAGCGCGAACGTCAGCGGCGTGGCCGCATTCGAGTTGGTCGACAGCGCGTTCGCGGTACCGAGCGAGAAGGTGCCGGTGCCGATGGTGATCAGTGGGTCGATGGCCGTCAGCGTCAGTGTCAGTGGGGCGCTGGCCACGCCGAGGTTCTGCACGTTGGCGACCACCAGCCCAGTCTCGCCGGGCTCGACGACGGTGTTGTTGTTGGCGCCGGGTCCTTCACTCGTCGTCACCGCGCCAAAGGCGAACGCCGCGCCAGCCGTCAACGCCACCTTGCGGAACATGCTCTGGTGGCGGCGCGCAATCACTTCGATCGTCGCACCCGTCGGCCAGAAGCCGCCTTCGTTGGCGCGGCCAAGCTCCGCCGTCCACGCCAGGGAGCCACGCACGGCGTGATGTTGGTCAACAGCACTGCCAGAGGCGATGTAGAGCAGGCTGCTGATGCGACCGTGCGCGACTGCATTGTCTTGTGTGAGCAGGGCGCCGAGTTGGTTGTAGGTCGCGGCGTTCGTGGGTTCGAGTTGGGCATAGCCCCAGGGCCGCAGCAGGATGTCGGTGTAGGTATGCGTGCTAAATACCTGCACGAATTGGCGCGACGCTGCGAACGCTTCGATGGCCTGCGTCTCCGGCTCCGAGAACGGGGCGGTGCCGCGATAGGTCTCGCTGGTCGGCGTCGTCGAACTGCCGCCGTTCGGCGCACTCCATTGCGTCGCGTAGTTGCGGTTGAGGTCGACGCCAAAGCTGCCGCCCGCGTTGGCGCGGCGATTCTTTCGCCACAGACCGCCGCCGTTGGGGTTGGTCTGACGGTTGTATTCGTAGCCGTCCGGATTGAGGCACGGCACGAACCACAGTTCGCGTTGGTTGATGAGGAACGTCGCTTCGGGGTCGGTGCCGTATCCCGCCAGCAGCTCGTCCATGAACAACAGCGTCGACGACAGGGACAGCGGCTCGCGCGCGTGATGCACGGCTTCGTACAGCACTTCGGGTTCGTTCTCGTCGATGCCGACGTTGTCGCTGATCTTCACCATCCACAGACTGCGGCCCTGCAGCGATGGGCCGATGCTCACTTTCTGTGAGCACAATTGTGGGTATTGCAGATGGAAGGCATCGAGGATCGCTTCCATCTCGGCGAGTGTGTAGTGGCCGCCCATCGAGCCTTGGCCGATCGCCGGCGTCAAGGTGTCAGGTGTCACCAACGCGGTCGCGGCGAGTGCTATGGCGTGGGCGGCGACCAGGTCTGGCACCAGCACCTTGCAGCGCATGCCGCTGCGTTGCAGGCGGTCGACGTCGCCGGGCATGGTGATCACTTCGACGCGGCGTTGCGCGGGCAGTGGCACATGGCAGGTGGCGAGGTCGAGGTCCATCGCCAGCAATGCCTGCATCTGCGCGGGCCCGCTGACGATCACTTCCACCAAGCTGCGCACCGGTTGTGGCGTCTGGGCCCAGGCGGCGGCGGCCAATGCGAGGGGAACGAGGGCACGGAGCCCGACGACAGCGGTGTGGGTGCGCATGGAGGGTTGCGCACCTTACCGCGGATCGGGGTGGCCGGGAGGCGGCACGTGTCACGCGTTCGTGTGCCGACCGTGGTGTCGAAGCGGCGCGCTGCGGATTGCTCCGCTTTGTCGAAAGGGCGCGAGCGATTTAGCCGCCGCGGTCGCTGCTCCTTGCAGAACCACCATGCGCACGACTTCCCCCCTGGCAGTGCTTTTCGTTCCCTTCTGTCTGGCCGCGACCGCCGCGGCCCAAGTGCAGATTCCCATCAACCCTAAGGCGACCTACCTGCGTCATGAGAACGATCCTGGCGCGGTGCCGCCGCCGGCGATTCCCCTAAGCGCCCTTGGCGTCAGTGTCGGCCAATGGCTCAACATCACGACGACCGGCGCCTTCTCCGACTTCGGCGGTGCTGACACGAGTCGGAGTCTGCTTTGTGTGTTCAGCAACAGTCCCTCGCTGTTGACCAACGCGCCGGGTCTCGTCAACCGTGTTCCCGGTGCGATCGCCGCGGGCGCCAGCTTCGTCTCCGGCAACACCTACTACAGCAACCTGACCACCGACTTGGCGGCGGACTTCATCGTCACCCGTCAAAGCTGGACCAACGGCGCTGCCGTCAAAGTGCCGGTCGGCGCCACGCATCTCTTCTTCTGTGTCTTCAACCCATCCAACCTTCCGTACACCTACTACACACTGAACTCGGATCCGAACGCGGACTACTTCGCGGTGTTCACGCCGGTCGCAGCAACCACGCTGCCCGGCACCGCCGAACACCCGCAACTGCGCACAGGCGTGAATGGCGCGGCGACAGCGACCCCCGATGTGAAGCAGGCGAGTGCGTTCGCGACGCTTTCTGTTGAGGTGGCGCAACGATGGGGCGTGTCGACCGGCGAACTCTTCCTCATCGCGGCGAACATCTATGCAACCGGTGGCTCGCCGCCCGTGGGACCGCTGCCTGATTTCCACATGGGCACCGGCTATGTGGTGACCCAGGTCGGCGTGATGATTCCCGCACCCGGGCTGTGGAGTTTCTTCATCCCACCGGGGCAAGCCGGCCAAACGTTGATCCTGCAGGGTTTCTTCCTCACCCCGACGGCGCGCAACGGCCTGCTGTCGAGCAGTGACGCGCACCGCATCGAGTTGTTGTGAGGTGATGGCATCCGGCGTCAGGAGCGCGTGAGCGGCGCCTGTCTCCGGCTCACGCCTACTGGATCGACGCCCAGTAGCTGCGCAGCGCGGCAATGCCATCGGCGCGCGACGCCGCATTCGGCTCGTAGCCTGACTTAGTGAAGTCGTAGCGACGGTAAGGGAACAGGTCGCGCAGCTGCGTCTGCAGGCCCTGCCACGCGTTTTGGCGCACCTGCACATTTGCATCATCGAGGCAATCGAGCAGCGGCAGCACCACATCACGATGGCGGAAGCCGGCGAGCACGCGCGCCGCCTGGGCCTTGTGCGGGCCGGCGGTGCGAACGAGCGCGAGCACAACGGGCAGGCCCGACGCATCGTCCATGCGCCGCAGGGTCGCCGCCGCGACCAGTTGCTGCTGCGGGTCGGGGTCTTGCAGCAGTTGGCGCAGCGCGTTGCCTTCGAGGCCGCCGCGCATGGTGGCCAACGCCTCGAGGGCGCTCGCTCGGATGTCCTTGTCTTGGTGGGTGAGCAGCTTGCGCAGAGTGGTCTGGGCGAGCTCGGGGGACTGGGCGAGCAGCAGCGGTGCAGCTTGCGCGATCTCGTGCTTGCTGCGCGGCTTGCTGACGGCTTCGGCGATCGCTTCGACGAGCACGAGCGAGAACTTCTTGTCGCGGTCGAGCAGGTTCTGAATCGGCCAGAAGCGGTCGGGCTCGGCGCGCAGCAAGGCGGCGAGGGCGGTGGCGTGCGCGTTGCCTTCGCCGCCAGCGAGCCACGCCAGCGCCGCCGCACGAACCGCGAGGTCGCTGGCGGCGGTGAGGGCCTGGGTCGCTTGGTCGGTCACCGCACTGTGCCCCTTCTCGGCCTGACGCAGGTGCTGCAGTGCCGAGACGATGATCCCCGCGTTGGCGTCCGCTCGCAGATACGCGCGGATCGCGTCCTGCACCCGCGCGTCGTCGACCGACCACGTCGCATTCAGGACCCCCGAGCGTTCGGCCTCGCTGGCGGCGGCGATCGCTTTCGCCAGCAGGGGCACCTTGCTCTTGTCGCCGTTGCGGATGAGCACGGCGGCAGCGGCGGCGCGCAGCAGCGGGCGCTCGGCATCGACGAGTTTCTCGTAGAGCGTGCGGGTCACTTCGAGCGGTTGCTGTTGCAGCAAGTAGATCGCGAGCTGCTGGCCGCCCAGTGGCATGGCCGTGATCTTCTTGGCGAGCAACGGCACCAGCTCGGGCACCCGGCGGCGGATCAGTTCGTTGTAGGCCTGCGCACGCAGCCCGGCGTCGTCGCCGGCGAGCTGATCGACCAGCACTTGCAGGTCCGTTTGCGCCGAGACCATGCCGCCAACCAAGGCGACAGCGATGGTGAGACAAAGGCGTTTCACTTGCCGCCACCAGTCGTCGGACCAGCAGGGCCACCGGTGCTGGCACCACCTTCGCGCGGCGGTCGCTTGGGCGTCACCGGCCCCGGATCGCTGTCAGTCTTGGGGCGCACACGCGGCACCTTGCTGACCGCGCCTGGGAACGTCACCCAAAACTGGGCGATGCCATTGCGACGCAGCGCCTGCCCGAACTGGCTCTTGCCGTAGCGCGCCTGGTAGGCCGTGTAGAGCGAGTCGAGCCCTTCGAGTTCGGCGCGCAGCGCGGCGCCGCCAGGCAGGTCGATGGCGAAGAAAGGGCGCACGCCGTGGCAGAGGCAAAAGTTGCTGTAGCCGATGCCGCCTGGCCGATCCTCGCGATCGACGCTCGGCACCTCGGGCGGCAACGGCACCGGCGCATTCTGCTCGAACTGCGCTGGCGCGACCTCGCGACACCAAGCCGCGAAGGTCACCAGATTGACGCGCGTGAGCTGCAACAAGACGCGCGTGTAACGCGCCGCCGCTTCCTCGCGCGGGGAGCCCTGATCGGCGCCGATGCGATCGAGTTGTTCCTGCAAGTGTTCACCGAGTCGTTGCGCCTTCAAAGCGGCTTCGTCGGCGCGCTTGGCGTGGCGTTCAAAGCTCGCCGAGTCGGTGAGGTCGAGATCGCGGCCATCGCGGGCGCGATCCGCCGCCGCCGAAGTGCCGGTCAGTTTGACCGCGGGCTCGCTGCGCACGAGGCCGGCTTCGGCGGCGTCGCGCCAGGTCTCGACCATCACGCGGAAGAACGGATCGCTGCCAAGCGCCTGGTAGGTCTCCGCGCGCGCGGTTGCGAGTGGCCCAAGGCGATCGACGAGGGCTGGGGTCCAGTCGTCGTCAGGTGGCAGATGGTCGCCAGTGCAGAACAGGCAACGCGCGAACAGCGCGCACTGGTGGGTGGTCTGGCTCGCCGTGGCGTGCAGATAGACGCGGCCATCGGTCGCCGCCGCAAGCCGTGACAGGCCCCACATCGCAAAGCCCGCCGGCGTCATTTCGTTCGCCGAACTGAACTGGAACAGCCACCCCCACGGCACATCGATCACCGCCGTGTCGGCGCCGGTGAGCGTCGTGCCGCGTGGCTTCTGTTGGTACGGCCGCGCCGTCCAATAGCTGTCGGCGAGAGTCGCCTCGGACGTGATCACCGAGGCTTTGATCTTGTTCTTGCGCAACAACGTTGCGGTCTGCTCGACATCGTCTTCGACGTCGCCGTTCTCCAGGGTGACCAGCAGCAGTTCGCGGTCGCCACCGCCGGGGCCAAACGCACCGACGGCGGCGCGCACATCGGCATAGACGTTTTGGAACTCGCCAGCTGGCTTGCCCAGGCACGCGCGCAGGGCGGTAAGCACCTCGTTGTGGGCGAGCGTCGGCGCCACCACGACACACCCCTTCTGGCCGATCACGCCAAGGCCCAGCCGCGTCTTCGCCATGGTCTTCTGGTGCCGCTGCAACGCGCTCGCGAACGCATCCCCGAAGCCGCCGGTCACCAAGCTCGCCGCCGGATCGACGACGACGAGCACGGTCCGTTCGATGGCGGCGCCTGAAGGGCCGCTGAGCACGATGTCGAGTGGGCGAGTGAGCGTTCGCCCCGGCTCGGTGACCGCGGCGGCGGTTGTCGGTTCTTGCCCGCTGAGCCACGCGGTCATCGCGACCCCGAGGACGCTGCGCAGCGCGAGGTGGTGCACGGCAAGCAATCGCATCCCCGCACCATACCAGACACGTGTTGGGGGATCGTTGCTCGGGCGCCGGTGAAGTTGCTTCGGCGCCATGCTTGTCGGGTGTGCGGGCAGCCCTGAGACTGCGCCGCGTATGCCGCAACCAAGCGATACCAAACTGCGCGCGACGGTGCGGGTGAGTGCGAAGCGCCGACGGTGGCCGTTGTTGCTGGCCGCGGTCGTGCTCGTCGCCGGTCTCGTGTTCCTTCGCTGGTCGCCGCTAGCTCGCGCCACGGACGTCGCGCCGACCGAGCCGTTCGGGGTGGGTGACCAGCGTGTGGTGTTGTCACCAAGCGGCGCGACATCGCGCCTCGAACTGCTGGCGAACGGCTTCGCGTGGCCATCGACTGCGCACGAGAGCACCGATCAGTTCGTCGTCACCGTTCGCGAGGCCACCGCCGGCAAGGTCGTCGCGAAGACCAGCAACCTGCGTGAGCCGAGATGGATGCCGACCGCGGACGAAATCGCGGGCTTGCCGTCGGCGATCGAGTGGACCGCTGAACGCGTTCGTCTTGGCAACAAGCAACAGCTTGGTCTCGCCAAGCTGCATCTGCGCTAGGCACGGCGCACTGCACGACAAAGCGCCCTCAGCGCGTCGCAGCGTTCGCGGCCAGCAAGTCGACGAGACGAAGGGCGGCCTGCGGAATCACGGTGCCGGGGCCGAAGATCTCGGCGACACCCGCTTGGCGCAACGTGTGGCAATCTTGTTCGGGGATGACGCCACCAGCGACCACGAGAATGTCGCCGCGGCCCTGCGCCTTCAGCAGCTGCACCAGTTCGGGCACGAGCGTCTTGTGACCGCCCGCCAACGTACTGATGCCACAGACATGCACGTCGTTCTCGATCGCTTGCTTGCACACCTCCGCCGGCGTTTGAAACAAGGGACCGATGTCGACGTCGAAGCCCATGTCCGCAAAGGCACTGGCGATGACGCGGGCGCCGCGGTCGTGGCCATCTTGCCCCATCTTGGCGACCAACAGCCGCGGCCGACGCCCGTGTTTCGCGAGGAACTCGCGGGTCTTTTCTTGGGCTTCGCGCAGTTGGTCCATCGACTTGCCAGCGGCAGCATAGACCCCGGCGACCGTGCGTGGACTGGCGGTGTGGCGACCGAACACGACTTCCAGCGCCATCGAGACTTCGCCGACGGTAGCGCCGAGCTGCACGGCCTGAACGGCCAGTTCAAGCAGGTTGGCGGTGCCGCGTGCGCCTTCGGTGAGCGCCGTCAAGGCGTGCTGCACCTTCGTCGCATCGCGCGTGCGCTTGAGTTCCTGCAGCCGCGCAATCTGGGCTGTGCGCACCGCCGAGTTGTCGATCGACAAGATGTCGAGCGGCTCGGGTTTGCTCGGCTGGTACTTGTTGACGCCGACGATCGTCTCGTGCCCCGCATCGATCGCCGCTTGCCGCCGCGCCGCCGCTTCTTCGATGCGCAACTTGGGCAAGCCGGCTTCGATCGCCTTCGTCATGCCGCCGAGCGCTTCCACCTCTTGGATCAGCGTCCAGGCCTTGCGCGCCAACTGGTCGGTGAGCCATTCGACGTAGTGCGAGCCCGCGAGCGGATCGGCGATGTGCGTGACATGGCTCTCTTCTTGAATGATCAGTTGCGTGTTGCGTGCGATGCGCGCCGAGAACTCCGTTGGCAGCGCGATCGCTTCGTCGAGTGCGTTGGTGTGCAGCGACTGTGTGCCACCGAGCACGGCGGCGAGCGCCTCGATGCAGGTCCGCACGACGTTGTTGTAGGGATCCTGCGCCGCCAGCGACCAGCCCGAGGTCTGGCAGTGCGTGCGCAGCGCCATCGACTTCGCGTCCTTGGCGCCGAACGCATGCACGATCTTGCTCCACAGCAAACGCGCCGCGCGCAGCTTGCAGATCTCGGTGAAGAAGTTCATGCCGACGGCGAAGAAGAACGACATGCGGCCCGCGAGCTTGTCGACGTCGAGTCCCGCGGCGATGCCGGTGCGCAGGTATTCGAGGCCATCCGCGAGCGTGTAGGCGAGCTCCAGATCGGCGGACGCGCCGGCTTCGTGAATGTGGTAGCCGCTGACGCTGATCGAGTTGAACTTCGGCATCTGCTCGCCGCACCACGCGAAGATGTCGCGCACGATGCGCATGCTCGGGCCGGGCGGGTAGATGTAGGTATTGCGCACCATGAACTCTTTCAGGATGTCGTTCTGGATCGTCCCTGAGAGCTTTGCTGGCGCCACGCCTTGCTCCGCCGCCGCGGCGATGTAGAGCGCCAGGATCGGCAGCACGGCGCCGTTCATGGTCATCGACACCGACACCTTGTCGAGCGGGATGCCGGCGAACAGCACGCGCATGTCGGCGATCGAATCGATCGCGACGCCGGCCATGCCGACATCGCCGGCCACGCGCTCGTGGTCGCTGTCGTAGCCGCGATGGGTGGCGAGATCGAAGGCGACGCTCAGGCCCTGCTGTCCGGCGGCGAGCGCTTTGCGATAGAACTCGTTGGTCTTCTCGGCGGTCGAGAAGCCGGCGTACTGGCGCACGGTCCACGGCTTCTGCGCAAACATGGTCGCGTAGGGGCCGCCAAGGAACGGCGGCAAGCCTGGCAGGCCGCCTTGGTGGGGCACCTGGGCATCGGCCGCGGTGTGCGCGATGCGATGCGCAATGCCTTCATAGCTCAGCCACGGCGGCACTTCGCCAGCGGCCTGACGCCAAGCTTGCAGAGTGGCGGGGGAGAACTCGGCGAAGCCGTACGCGAGCTTTTGGAAGTCGGGTTGCATCGGGCGCGCCCAATCTAGCGAGCGCCGCGGCGATTCGCGTCAGGTGCGCGCGGCGATCAGAAGCCGACGGTCCAGAGCAGACCGTTCGAGGTCGACAGGCCGAGTGCGTTCGACAAAGTGAAGGCGACCGACTGCGAGGTCAGCGTCATGCCGACGAGCAGGATGTTGTTGGGTATGGCGAGTGGCTGGACGCCGGTGCCGGCGACGACTGCGAACGTGGACGAAGTCAGGTTGCCGTTGGTGTAGCCGCTGCAGCCGGGGGCGCCGAGGAAGCCGAGATCGATGCCTGGCAGGACCTGCACGTCGCCAAAGAACATGACAGCGAGCGGCACCAGATTCGGCACGTTGGTGGTCGTCAGCACAAAGTTGCTGCCCAGCACCGGGAAGTTCGAGTTGAGCGTGAGCGCGGGGCTATCACAGCCGGTGCCGTACGCAGTGCGCGCCGCGCAGCCGGCGCCAGGGGCCCACGTCATCTTGACTTCCATGGCGAACAAGCCGTTCGACGTCGGTGCTTGCGTGGTTGCTGCGAAGATGGCGACGTAGTGGCGAAGTTGGGTCGCCGAGCGACGGGCGTTGAATCCACCGGTCACGCCAGGCGAGCTGGTGTATTGAATGCCGACGTCGTTGATGCCGTCCCACACAAATCCAGCGGTGGAGAAGCCCGGCAGCGAAACGTGGGTGTTGATCGCCCAGGGAAAGGTGTAGGCACCCGACGTCACGTCGTGGATGACGATCGGCGACGCCAAGTGACCTGTCCAATTGCCGGGGATCGGCGGGCTGGCGGCGAGATGGCCAATCTCGAGCTTGGCTTGCGGTGCGTTGTAGACACCCGCGGTGCCGGAGGATGGTGCGATCTCGAGGTCGAGCAGCACGGCGCCGGCACAGACTCCGAGGGAATGCAGGGTCGCTGCCGAGTACACGTGCAGCGAAGTCTGGCCACCCGTCAGACTCCACGGGAAGGCATTGGACGTGCCCGTTGCTGGGTTCAAGTCGTCGATGCCGATGACCTGGCTGGTGGCGGTGGCAGTGAAAGCGGCAAGAGCCGACAAAAACAGGATGTGGTGCATGGTTCTCCGAGGGAGACACACGATGTCCACGGCGGGCATAGGGCGTCAACCCCCGTGTGTGGGGGCGTGCGCATCCATCTCGTAGCGATGCCGTGCTCTCGCCGATGAGGAGGGGCGAACGCGACTCAGGGTCCCAACCAAGGCAGTCGCTGCCCGAGCAGTTCTTCCAACCGCTGGTTGTGCGGCGCAAAGAAGCGCGCCAGCCGATCCTGCAAGGGGCTGCGGTTCTTCTCGTAGCGACCCTGCAGGTGCACGGGGTAGGCGGCTTCGCGATGGTCGGGCAAACCGAGGTGCGCGTGCACTTTCGCCAGCGTCGCGGCGGGATCGCTGTACAGCTCGTCGCTCGGCAGGATCAGCAACTGCTCGCGCGGAAACACCGTCAGCCAGTCTTCGAGGAAGCGCGCATACATGCCAAGCCACACATAGCCGCGTTCCGTTCGCCAATACTCGGTCGCGTCGCGCCACGGCTCGGGCATGGCTTCGAGCAGGTCGAGTTCGCGCGCCAGCGCCTGCTCCGGAGAACGCGACTCACAACCGAGTTTGCGATCGTGGTAGCAGTGAGAGATCGCCTTGCTGACAGGGTCGCGCACCAGCGCGATCAGTCGCACATTCGGATACTGCGCGCGCACCCGGTCCTTCACTTCACTCATCGCGAAGTAACACGTGCTGGCTTCCCCAGTGAGCAGGCGCGGGCCACTCGGCGGAATGCGAGGGAAGTGCGCGAGATACCAAGCGTCGCCGCGTTCGGGAAAACGGTAGTACTCGATCTCCTTCCAAACTGCTGGCAGCACGCGGGGGTGCCCACACAGATACTCGTAGAGGGACGTCGTGCCGCACTTGGTGCCGCCGATGATGAGGAAGTCGGGGCCCAGCACATTGCCCTGGTTGCCAAACTGGGCGGTGTGGGCTGGGCGCGTCGCTGCAATGTGTAAGTCGGTGGCGGTGCGCAGATGGCTCGTCGCGCTCGCGATGTCACCCTTCGCGGTGAAGGCGTGGCCGAGTCCGAGTTGCGTGTAGTGACTGGTCCAGCCGAGGGCCAAGGCGCGGCGCCAGCTGGTGATCGCTTCGTCGAGTTGGCCGGTGCGCAGCAATTGCTGGGTGAGCTCGGGATTGAGCCAGTAGTCGTGATGGTGCGAGAGCACATGGCCGAGGCTGTCGTGATACCAAGCCCGATCCGGGCACCGAGCGACGGCCGCCCGGCAGGACGCGATCGCCCCTTCCTTGTCCCCTGCTTGCCACTGCGCCGTTGCCGCGGCGAGGTGTGCCTTCGCCTGGCGATTGCGCAGGCGGTTGGTCAGGAAGCGCAGCGGACCCATCGCCACCATGCTGCCGACTGCGGGAGGGTCGTGCTAGATGCTTGTGGTCAGGTGGCGGGGGAAGGGCACGCCGTCGAGCTGCAGCGCCAGGTTCCTTGTAGCCGAGATGAGTGTCCTTACATGCGCAGTCGGTGGCCGTGTTACCGACCGGGCTGGTGACGTCGACGGCTACGGGGTCAATGTCGTCTGCCGGGCTCGCGATTAGGTGGCGCCGTTCGTCGCGGGCGTCGGGCCGTTCAGCAGGAATTGCTGCCAGCCGATCGCCGCGATGCCGTGCGCGGCAGCGGCGTCGACATCGCGTGGATCGCACACGAGCAGCGGCCGGAAGGTGGGGAACCGGCTTGTGAACTCGCCGAGTGCGCGCAGGTCAGCGAGGCGGAAGCGGCCGACCTTCACGTCCAGTGCGAGCTTGCCCCAGCTGCCTTGGACGACGCCTGCGATCGCGAACGGCTCCTCGCGCCAGTAGGCAACCTGCTGGCCGCGATTCCATGCATGCGCAAGGCACGCGTTCTCGACCCATGCCGCGTAGCGGTCGCGCTCGCTTTCAGGGTCCGGCACGCCGCGCGGATCGACCACGGCGCACAGGGCGTTGCTGAGCACGACCAGCTTCGGTGGTGCCGCGCGCCGTCGCAGCGGCCGGTCCGAGTGCTTGTCGAGAGCGGCGATCAGGAACGCCTCTTCGAGCAGGCGCAGATACTGCGCGATGGTGTCGAGCGCGCCGCCGTCTTGCAGTTGGCCCTGCAGCTTCTGTAGCGAAACGATCTGCGCTGGCGAAGCGGCGGCCAGAGCGAAGACCTGCCGCAGCAGGGCGGGACGTCGCACCGCGGCGAGAGCCAGCAGGTCGCGGCCGATCGCTGGCTCGACGATGGCGTCTCGCACGTAGGCGGCCCAACGTGCCGGGTCCTTGCGTAGTTTGACGGCGCCTGGATAGGCGCCGGCGGCGACGAAATATTTTACGGCCGCCGTCGCCGACAGTGCGAACTCGTCAACCAAGGCACGAGCGGGCCAGTGGGCCAGCGTCAGCCGCTCGAAGCGCCCGGCTAGACTCTCGCGCGAGCCGCGCATGAGGCGCAGAGCCGACGATCCCGTGGCGATGACGTGCATGCTCACACCACGCCGACGCAGTCGGTCGTGGTGGCTCTTCAGTTGCGTTGCCCAGTCGTGCAGGTGCTGGACTTCATCGAGCAACAGCACGGCCGGTGCTGACGCCGTGGCGCGCTGCTCGGCTTCCTGCCAGACTCGCGCGAAGTGGCCCGGTACGGCCGCCTCCGGTCCGTCGAGTGCCGTGTAGACGGTGCGGCTGCGGGCGGCGTCCGCGAGTTCGAGCAGCAGCGTGGTCTTGCCTACCTGTCGCGGTCCAGTCACGAGCTGGATTTGGCCCGGGGCAGGTTCGGCGAGGCGACGGCGCAGCTCGGCGCGGCACTCGGCTCGGGTCATCCGGAGTTCATCGACCATGATCGAATAATTATTCGACTATGACCGATGGATGCCTGGAGCACAACTGGGCGTGGGTTCGCGTGCAACAATGCCTCGGTCGCCGTTTGGCCGTAACGCCAGTCCACCACACCCACGGGAAAGCGTTGGACGTGCCCGTGGTTGGGTTCAGGTCGTCGATGCTGAAGGCCTGGCTGGTGGCCGTGGCAGTGAGGTAGTCGTGATGGTGGCTGAGCACATGGCCGAGCTGGTCGTGATACCAAGCCCGATCAGGGCACAGCGCGACCGCGGCACGACAGGCCGCGATCGCCCCTTTCTCATCACCTGCTTGCCACTGCCGCGATCGCCAGCGGGCGACGCGGCGACGCCAGCGAACTCGCAACGCCGCGCCCTGCGGCGTAGAACGCGCCCATGCTGCCTCGTCGCCTCGTCGTGCCATTCCTTTTTCTTCCCCTGCTGGCAGCGCAAGACCCGGTCGAGCGGCCCGCGGCACCCCGCACCTTGGCGATTGCCGACTACTGGCAATGGGAGGCGGTCGCCGACCCGCGCCTTTCCCCGGACGGCACGCAGGTCGTGTTCACGCGCACGTGGTTTGACCCGATCGAGGATCGCCCGCGCAGCGAACTTTGGCTGATGGGTGCGGATGGCAGCCGCCAGCGGCAACTCGGCGTCGGCAGCGACGCGCAATGGTCGCCCGATGGCACGCGCTTGGCCTACCTCGCCGAAGGCCTACCCAAGGGGCCGCAAGTGTTCGTCGTGTTCGTGGCGACGCGGGAAGTGACGCCGCTGACGCACGTCACCGAGGCGGCGAGTGACTTGCAGTGGTCGCACGATGGCAAGTGGCTCGCATGCACCATGCAGGTGCCGGAGAAGGAAGGCTTCCCCATCGAGATGCCAAAACCGCCGAAGGGGGCGAAGTGGCACGACGAAGCCAAAGTCATCACGCGCCTCAATTATCGGCGCGACCAAAGTGGATATCGCCAGAGCGGCTACCGCCATGTGTTTGTGTTGCCTGCGGAGGGTGGCACGCCGCGCCAGATCACGACCGGCGACTTCGATCACGGGGGGCCGCAGTGGACTGCTGACGATCGCGAGATTGTGTGTGATGGCTTGCGCGTGGTGGATGCGGATTGGCAAGTGCGCGAATCCGAGATCTACGCCTTCGACGTGCAAACCAGTGCCGTGCGGCAGCTCACTACGCGTCGCGGCCCCGATGCCGATCCGTTGGTGGTCGGCGATCAGGTGGTCTACCTCGGCAGTGACTACAGCACCGACACCAGTGACATCACGCGCGCCTATGTGCTGCCAGTGGCTGGTGGCGAAGCGAAGTGTCTGACGCCGGAGTTCGATCGTTCCGTGCAGGGCCTGCGGCGCCAGCGCAGCGGCACCACGGATGCGGTGCTGATGGCGTTCGAAGACCAGGGCAGCATTCGCGCCGGTCGGCTCTCCTTCGCGGGCAAGCTGGCAGTGAGCACGGGGCTCGATGCGCAGTTCCGTCCCGCCGGGGAGCTGCCGGATGGTGGTGTGCTCGGCACGTTGAGCGCTGCTCACGAGCCGGGGTCCATTGTGGTGTGGCGCTCTGGGCAGTTCACCAAACTGACGACGGTGCACGACGACGTGTTGCACGGCAAGACACTCGGCGCGGTGCAAGAGCTGAAGTGGAAGTCGAGCGATGGCTTGGAAGTGCAGGGTTGGCTCGTGCAGCCGCCGTCCTTCGACCCGACCAAGAAGTACCCGCTGGTGTTGCAGATCCACGGCGGGCCACATGCGATGTATGGCGTCAACTTCGACTTCGAGCGTCAGTGGTTGGCTGCACAGGGGTATCTGGTGCTCTACACCAATCCGCGCGGCAGCACCGGCTACGGCAAGGCCTTCGCCTGTGGCATTCAGAACAGTTATCCGGGCAAGGACTACGACGACCTGATGACGGGTGTCGACGCGGTGATCGCGCGCGGCGCTGTCGACAGTGACAACTTGTTTGTCTACGGCGGCAGTGGCGGTGGGGTGTTGACGTGCTGGATCGTCGGCTCGACGCCGCGCTTCCGCGCCGCGGTGTCGATGTTCCCGGTGACCAATTGGGTGAGCTTCGTCGGCACCACCGACGGCCCCTATTGGTACACCAACTTCAAGAAGCTGCCGTGGGAGGACGTGACGGAACACTGGCAGCGGTCACCGCTGCGGCTCGTCGGCCAGGTGACGACGCCGACGATGCTGATCACCGGTGAGTTGGATTTGCGCACGCCGATGGCGCAGACCGAGGAGTACTACCAAGCGCTCAAGCTACGGAAGGTCGACAGCGTGCTCGTGCGCATTCAGGACGAGTACCACGGCGCTGGCAGCAGGCATCCGAGTAACCGCATTCGCCGCATGCTCTACACCGAGACGTGGTTTCGCAAGCACACGCGCGGTGACGTCGCCCCGACCGAAGGGAAGTGAGCGATATGAACTCGGCGGATCCGGCGCGTGAAGCAGCGTTCTTGGTGGCCGTGGAAACCCATTCGGTTGCCGACCTGCGTGGCGTGCTGGCCGCTGGCTTGAGTGCGACCGCACCGTTGCAAGGCAAGTCGCCGCTGCAGTGGTTGCTTGAGATGTACATGCGCAGTGACCAGTTCGCAGCGTGTGTGCAACTGTTGCTGGACCATGGTGCAGCTATCGACGACCCGGGGCTGGCGGCGGTCTTGCTCGACGATGCAGCGGCGTTGCGGGCGGCCCTGACGGCGGATCAGGGCTTGTTGCGGCGACGGTTCGACGTCGTGGCGGCCTTCACACCCTTGCTTGGTGCGTCGCTATTGCACATCGCTGCCGAGTACGGCCACCGTCGTGTCACCGCGGTCCTGCTCGCGATGGGGGCCGACGTCGAGGCGGGCGCGGCGCTCGATGGTCAGGGAGGAGATGGTCAGACGGCTCTATTCCACACCGTCAGCAGTTTGCTTGACCACGGGGCGGCGGTGATGAACCTGCTGCTGGCGGCCGGGGCGCGCATCGACGTTCGCTTGCCCATGCTGACGTGGGGGCGGGGCCAGGCGTGGGAGACGACGTTGTACGACGTGACGCCGATCAGCTACTGCCAGTCTGGACTGTTGCCGCAGATGCATCGTCGAGAAGGCGACATCTATCGCAATCTCGGCGCCTTGCTCGCGGCTGGCAAGCGGGCCGCCCCGTCGCTGGCGAATGTGCCCAACCGGTATCTGTTACCGCGTCGCTGAGTTCGTTGTTCGATCGCCTGAGCACAGCGAGTATGGAAGCGCCATGGGCTCTGCCAAGTTCACGTTTGGCGCGATCGCGCTGCTGCTCGGCCTCGGTCTCTTCGTCGCCGTCGGCTGGCACTTCTTCTACGAGGCGATTCCTGGGGTCAAGACGATGGCTGCAATCGGCACCTGTGGCATTGGCATATGGTTGTGCAGTGCGGGCGTTGGCCAGTTGCGCGAAGCGATCGCTGGCGAGCCACCGACGCCGAGTGAGATGGCGGCCGTGCGCGAGCAACTGGAGGCGGCGAACGTCGAACATGCGATCGAGCAGTTGGCCGAGCGCGACGTGGCCCTGCTCGCGCAACTCTCGAAGTGAGGCGTCGACCTGGACCGCGAGCGCGCCATCGATTTGCACTTCGTCGCGCCCGACGTCGAACGGGCGCGTGACCTGGCGGCGCGCTTGCAGGCGGACTTCGGTGGGCAAGCGAACGTCGGCGTCGCGGGCGATGACGGCGAGGTCCGCGTCGAGATGACAGTGAGCCGGGCACCGCGCGCGGTCGCCAGCCGTGAGCAGATCGAATTGCGTGTGCGCACCGCCGCCCGCTTTGGTGCACGGCATGACGGCTGGGCTGCTGGCCTGCAGGCTGGCGAAGAGGCACCCGCACCATGATTCGGTAGTCGCGGTCCTGGCTCGGTCACCCGCTCACTTCGCGGTGCGATACAGCAACTCGACGTCGGGATCGACCTGCACATCCTGCACCGCGCCTTGGACTTCGACGCGCGTGACCTTGCTGTCGACGCGCACGCGACGTTCCTGGGCGCCGCCCTGCGCGTCCGTCCAACGCAGCCGCAGCCAGAACCGGTACGGCTCGCCCTTCTGCACCTGCTCGACGACGATCGCGCCTTCGCCTGGGGCAACCTGCAGCTCGGGACAGCCGATCCGGTCGAGCCACTGCGTGAAGAACCAGTCGAGCTCGACACCGGCACTCTTCGCCACCGCGGCCGTGAAGTCGGCGTTGCGAACCGCCTGGCCGGCGAACTGGATGTAGTAGCTGCGCAGCGCGGCGAAGAACGTCCGGTCGCCGAGTTCGCCACGCAGCATGTGCAGGACCCAGGCGCCCTTTGGGTAGGTGTTCGCGTTGAGGACCGCGTCGGGCGTGGCGAAGCGGTCGTCGCGGATCGACTTGGTGTGGCCTTCGCGGCTCTTCGCCCAGTTCGTGCGCAGGCGTGCGAGGCTGTCGCGCAGCGACGGTCCGCCGGTCTGCTCCTGCAACCACGGGCCGAAGTAGCTGGCGAAGCCTTCGCTGAGCCACACATCGCGCCACACCGCGTAGCCGATGCCATCGCCAAACCACATGTGCACGAGCTCGTGTGCGAGCGTGCCCTTGCCGTGATCGGGGCCGTCGAACAGGTTCTCCGCGAGCAGCACGTTGCCGGGCGCCTCGAAGCCGCCCCAGCGCGTCGGGCATTGCGCGGTGGTGTACTTCTGGAACAGGTACGGCCCGAACGTCTTCTCCATGGCCTGCAGCCAGGTGGCGTTGTGGACGAGCGCGAGCTTGCCCTTCTCGACGTCGCGTCGGTAGACGAAGTGGTCGACGATTCGGCTGTCGCCGTCTTCGTGCACGCGCGCCAGCGGCCCGATCACGATCGCGAACATGTACGGAGCGA
>CANEYR010000071.1 GCA_947444055.1 Planctomycetota bacterium | reverse complement strand
CTGCGCGAGTTCGGCAAGGCCGAGCGAGACTTCGTGTTGGCAACCGATGCCTTGCGCAATACGCCGGACGAAGTCGAGCCCGATGGGCAGCCGACACCTGGGCGGCCGCCGCACAGTTCGCTGCACTACAACGTGCACTACCACTTGGGCCTGGTGCAGTTCTTGTTGGGGGACTGGTGGCTCGCGGAGCACGCGTGGCTGTGCTGCCTGGCGGTCGTCGACGATGACGAATCGCGCGTGGCGGTGACGCATTGGTTGTGGTGCGTGCGCATGCGCATGGGCGACTTGGCTGGAGCCGCCGCCGTCGTCGCACCGATCTCGCCGCAAATGGACATCAAGGAGAACAAGAGCTACCACCAGCTCTGCCTGCTCTACGCCGGCAAGCTGACGCGCGAACTGATCGCGCCGCTCGCGGGCAGTGCTGGCAGCGCCTTGGCATTTGGCTTGGCACACCATCGGTTGCTGACGGGGGATCGCGAGCAAGCGCGGCGCGAACTGCTGGAGCTGTCGCGCCAGCCTGCGTGGTCGGCATTCGGTGTCATCGCGGCCGAGGTCGAGCTGGCGCGCTTTCGGCGCTGACGAGACTCGGCGGTCAGCGCTCGCTGTTTCGCCACCAATCGTTCGTCAAGGGGCTGTAGAGGGGGTCGCGGCCGTTGGCGATGCGTTGCAGCTTGTCCTTCCATTCGGCGTCGATCGGGTCGAGTTGGCGCGCCTCGCGCCACGCGGCGATCGCCCGATCGCATTGGCCGTTTCGCCAATACACCTCGCCGAGGTCGCCGAGTAGTTCATCGAAGTCCTTGCTTCGCGTGCCGCGACGACGCACGTCCTGAATCACCCGTTCGGCCAGCTCCGGCGGTGAGGCTGCGATCACCCGCATCTGGTTTTCCTCCTGGTCGGGGGCGGCGAGGTGCCAACTCCAGAGCGCTGTATGAGCGGCGTTGCTGTCGCCGTCGGCGAGCAGGTGCTGCGCCAAGGTGGCCCAGGATTGTGGCGACGGGTCGGTGTCGGCTCGATGCTGCAAGAAGGCGCGCGCGGCCCGGCGATCGATCTTGGCCAACAACTCGATTGCCTCGTGCAAGTTTGGGTCCTTTGTCAGCAGCGACTCGGTTGCTCGTCGTGCGGCCGTCTTGTCGCCGACCGCGAGCATGGCTGCCGACAGCCGCAGGTGCGTCCGTGTGGTGTTGTGATCCTCTTCAGCATTCTGCAGGGCTGTTTGCAGACGTTCCATCGCCACCGCGGGCGCCTGTGCGATCAGCTGTTCCCACAGGGCATCGGGGGCGGTGCCGGTTGCCAACAACTGGTCGAACAACGGCAGCGCGCCTTCTGTGTTCTTCATCGCCAGCAGCAGCCCGCAGCGTTCGTCCAACAGCGAGGCGACGATCTCCGGGTTGTGACCATTCGCTCGTTCGTGGGCATCGAGTGCATCGAGTGCGGCCTGTGGGTTGTTCTTGGCGAGGTCGGCAATGGCTTGCGGGTTGTCGACGTTCACGCTCAGTGCATAGAGGCTGGCCTCGGTGGCGAGTGGGTCGTTGGCGGCGCGCAACTTCTCGACGATGGCGCCGGCGTAGGCGTAGTTCAGATCGTCGAGCCGGGGCCCGATGGTGGTCAGCAGGCGGAATGCGTGCTGCGGCGAACCGGTCTCGATCCACACCCGCATCAGCAGTTCGGTGAGTTCCCCGAGGCGGTCCTGAAAGTAGAGACGCAGCACGCCGGTGCTCTGTTGTTGGGTGAGTTCGCGCAGCAGGCTGTTGAGCAGTTCGGTGTCGCTGGCCAGGCGGGGCGCTTCGGCGGTGCCAGCAGCGGGGGCGGCGGCGGCCGTACGTTCCTGGCTGGCGTGCAAGCTGTCGAGCTGTTGGCGCAGGGCCGCGACTTCGGCGGCGAGTCGCGCGCATTCGATGTCGTTGCTGGTGGTCGTCGCCGTGATCTGAGCTTGCACCGGTTGCATTCCGAGGTCGTGCAGGCACAGGAAGCTCACCGCGGCGCCGCCGCATGCGGCGAGGCAAAGGGGCAGCAGGTTGGTTCGCATGATGGTCTGCGAAGCCGTCGGCATCGCTGGACGCGAATCTACCGCGCGCTGCGGCGGCTCGCTGCAGTTCAGGGAACTTGGCGCCTGTGCGCGGCGGCGCTTACTCGACGCGGATCGCGAGGCCCGCGGTGAAGGCCAGCCCGAGCGCATTGCTGCCAGCGGCGGCGGCCGCTCCTTGCGCGAACACCGTGACGCGCTGTAGCGACGGATTGTTCGGGATCGGCACCGGCAATGTGACGGCGCCCGCCGCATCAAACGTGCTGACCGCCAGCGACTCCGGCCCCGCCCACAGCGTGCAGCCCGGAGCGCCGAGCAGACCGAGGTCCAGGGGCAGCACCGGCACGCCACTCCACGTGTAGCTGCTGGTGCCGAGCCAGAGAAAGCCGAGTGTGCCCGGTTGGCCGCCGCTAACGCGCACGCTGAAGGCCGCGTTGCCGACCAGCGGCGCGCTGGTGCCTTGCACGAGTGGGGCGGACGCCAGCGTGCCGGCGCAAGCCGTTCCGAAGGCGGACAGGCCGCCGCGCCAGTTTTGGTAGACCACGGTGCCTTCGCCGAAGAACACCGCCGCGAGATCGGGGAACGTGTCGCCGTTGATGTCGCCGACGGCCAAATCGTTGACGTAGGTCGCGGTGGTGGCCGGCAGCCCGCTGCCCGCCACCGGCGCGAAGGTCATGCCGCCGAGGTTGCGCCAGAGATCGATGCCGTTCGTCGAGTCGGCGTAGCCCAGCACCACATCGTTGCGGCCGTCGCGGTCGTGGTCGACGACCACGATTGCGTTCACGGCGCGCCCCGGCGGACCGAGGGCCAGCGCTATGGCCCAGGCATTGCTGCCGAGGTGGCTGTGCACGACCGCGCCGCTCAAGCTGTTGGCGTGCACGAGTTCGGGCAGCCCATCGCCGTCGAGGTCGCCGGCATCGACGCCCCAACCGGAGTTGCCGACAAGCCCCGTGCTCGGCGTCCAATTGCCTTGGCTGTCGCCGGCCCACACCTCGTGCCAGACGACGTCGAGGTGGCCATCGCCGGTGACGTCACGCAGCAGCACTTCCTGGCCGCCGAGGTTTGGCAAGTTGGGCAGGCCGTTGCTGGCATTGGTGAAGGTGCGGTTGGCGTTGCCGAAGAACACCCTGAGGTAGTTCTGGTAGTAGCCGCCGAACGCGATGTCCGAGCGACCGTCGCCGTTCACGTCGCCGACGGCGACGCCGAGTGTGGAAGCGGTAAGCGGCAGCGTTGGCCCCGGTGTCCACAGGCCGGTGCCGTTGCCGAAGTAGACGTTGCCGCGGCCATGCACGATGTCGGCGAAGCCATCGCCGTCGAAGTCGCCGGCCGCGACCCGCATGGTGGCGAACGGGTTGACGAGACCCGTGCTGGCTTCGGTCCAATTCGTGGCGCCGCGCAGGAAGGCGCGGTGGTTGGCGATCAGGTCGTCATCGCCGTCGTCGTCGAGGTCGTGCATGGCGACACCCCACAACGACGTGGGAACGGTGCCGAACGGGAGGCCGATGGCGTCGATGGCGAAGTCGAGCGGCGGCACCGCCACGATGCTGATTGGTTGCGCGTGGGTGGCGGCGGTGATCTGCGCGAAGTTGGTGATGCCCAGTGGCGAGTTCGTCAGCCAGAGTTGGTTCGCGGGCTGCCCGGCGAGGGCGATCTTGATCGTCGCCGACGTCGGGGTGGTCGGCGCCTGCACCAAGGCGTGGTAGGTGGCGACGCCCAACAGCGATTGTCCGCCAAGCGACCAACTCGCCAGGTAGTGGCCGGGTTCGGCGGTGTAGAGCCCGAGCAGAGCCGGGTCGTCGCGTACGAGGCTGTTGTTCGGTGGGTTCGCGGCGACGACGACGAATGCGTTCGGCAGTTGCAGCACGCAGCCGCCCGCGCCGCCTTGCGACGACGCGCTGAAGCGCACGACGACGTCGAAGACCTAGCCGGTGGGTGCCGTCGTCGGCACCACAAAGGCGACGAGGGTTAGCTGGCAGCCGACCAACAGGAACGAGGTCAGCAGGATCAACAACAAGAGACGCGTTCGCATGGCCGTTGGCGAAGGTAAGCCGTTGGCGCGTCGGGGGGCGCCCAGGGGACGAAAAAAGGGCTCCGGCGAGGCACCACCCCACACCGGAGCCCATCCCTGCCACAGGCCCATGCCCATGCGTGTCTTTCCACCGGGGGAGACAAAGCACCTTCCGTGCCAGTCGTTGGGGTTTGTGGGCAAATCCAAGAGCAGGCGGGCCAAAGTCGCGACCGCACTGGGTGGATTGGGGTGGCGGGTTGGCTGGCACCAAGCGGCGCGGTCCGGTTCGCACGGGCCTGGCCCCCATCCGCACTAGGCAGTGTCGGCGCTACGACGGGTTGCTGACGAAGAGCCGACACCTCACTCGCCCTTCGGCCTAGTCGAACCTGTTACGGCGGTCCTGGCCCTAGCGATCTCCCTAGTGATGCGGATCCGTCGACGTGCCGTTGCCCGCCGACCGCTCTGCCGCCTTCGCCTGCTCCCACGCGACATCCATCTCGGCCAGCGTGTGCCCTTGTAGGCGGTAGTCAAACGCCTGCTCGACGGCGCGGAACCGCCGCTGGAACTTGTCGGTGGTGTTGGCGAGCGCCGTCTCCGGATTGACGCCGACGTGCCGCGCTAGGTTGCACACACTGAACAGCACGTCGCCGAGTTCGGCCGCGATGTCGTGCTGGTCACCGGATGCAATCGCCGCGTCGAGTTCGGCCACCTCCTCGGTGACCTTGGCGCGCGGCCCTTCGCGATCGGGCCAGTCAAAGCCGGCGCGCGCCGCCTTCTCACCGATGCGGAACGCGCGCAACAACGCCGGCAACGCGATCGGCACGCCCGACAGCACACTCTGGTCGACGGCGGCGGCGCGGCGCTCCGTTTGCTTCTGCTGCTCCCAACTGCGATAGGCGAGCTCGGCACTGGCTGCCTGCTGGTCGCCAAAGACGTGGGGATGGCGCCGCACCAATTTGGCGGCGGCATCGGCGGCCACCGCATCACACGAGAACGAGCCGCTGTCGCTGGCGATCTGGCTGATCATCGCGACGTTGACCAGCACGTCGCCGAGTTCTTCCTTGCTGGCGGCGGGGTCACCGCGGCGCAGCGCGTCGGCGGCTTCAAAGGCTTCTTCCAGCAGGTGCGGCGCCATGCTGGCGGTCGTTTGCTTGCGATCCCACGGACAACCGTCGGGGGCGCGCAGGCGGGCGACAATCGCCAGCAAATGCTGGAGTCCAGGCAGGGGCGAGCTGGGTTCGGCGACCATCACCGCACGCTATCCGGCCGGTGGGCGGCCACAGCGCGGGTTTCGGCGTGCGGCGTGCGAGCGGTCCCGTATCGTTCGCCCGCCGCGCGCCCGTTCGGGCCGCGTCACCATTCCTTATGGCCATCGAACTTCCGCCGCTTCCCTACGCGCTCGACGCGCTCGCTCCTCACATCAACACACAAACCCTGTCGATCCACCACGGTAAGCACCATCAGGCTTACGTGACGAACGGCAACAAGCTGATCGACGGCACCGAGTTCGCGACGATGGCGTTGGTCGACATCATCAAGGCAACCGCTGGCAAGGCCGACCGCGCTGGCATCTTCAACAATGCGGCACAGGTGTGGAACCACACCTTCTATTGGCAATCGATGAAGCCGAAGGGTGGCGGCAAACCGACCGGCACCCTCGCCACCAAGATCACGACCGACTTCGGCAGCTACGAGAAGTTCGTCGAGCTGTTTAGCCAGGCGGGCGCGACGCAGTTTGGCAGCGGTTGGGCGTGGCTGGTGCAGAAGGGCGGCAAGCTCGAAGTGACGAAGACGCCCAACGCGGAGACGCCGCTGACGCAAGCTGGGGTGACGCCGTTGCTGACGATGGATGTCTGGGAGCACGCCTACTACCTCGACTTCCAGAACCGTCGGCCCGACTACATCAAGACGTTCCTTGAGCATCTCGTGAACTGGGACTTCGCCAACGCCAACCTGGCCAAGGCCTGATCCGCTGCCGCGGGCTGCGTTCACCGCGGGCAACGTTCACCGCGGGCAACGTTCGCCGCTGGCTTCGCCACCGCACTCATTCCTGTGACCTCGAATCGTCGCCGCAAACAGAAGGCCCAGGCGCTCGGCCTCAACGATGCCGAGTTGCAACTGTGCGAACTGTTGGGCCAGGTGATCGAGCTGCTGCGCTGGAACCAGGTGCTCGGCTACAGCAACCAGTATCTGTTGCACGAGAAGCTCGCGGTTGGCGCCGACGAGCGCCATCGCGTGATGCGGGCGGCGGCGCAGGCGGTCGAGCAAGACGGCCGTCTGCAGGATTGGGGCAAGCGCCTGCTCGAAGTGCAGGAGACGCTGCGCACGATCCAGGCGAAGATGACCGGCACCGCCGTGCAGCCCGCGATCGGCGCAGCTGAGGCAGCCAACGGTGGCTGAGGGTCCGCGCACACCGATCAGCGGTTGCGTGATCTGCTACCAGGAGGCTGACCGCATTGCCGACTGTGTGCGTTCGCTGGCCTTTTGCGACGAGGTTGTGGTCGTCGACAGCGGCAGCACCGATGGCACGCGCGAGATCGCGACCAGCCTTGGGGCGCGAGTGATCGTCAATGTGCCATTTCCTGGCCATCTGCAGCAGAAGCAGTTCGCCGTCGAACAGGCGCGGTTCGATCGCGTGTTCTGTTTGGATGCCGATGAACGCTGCACGCCGGAGTTGCAAGCGTGCGTGCGCGAGCTGTTGGCGCGCGGCGAGTTGGCGGATGCGTATGAGATGCCGCGGCACAACCACTACCTCGGGCGCATTTCGCGCCACGGCTTGTTCGTGCCCGATCGCAAGGTGCGCTGGTTCGATCGTCGGCGCGCGCATTGGGGTGGGCGCAATCCGCACGATCGCGTCGTGGTGGCGGCGGACGCGAAGTGCGAGCGGCTCGAGCCAGGCATCGAGCACCTGAGCTATCGCGACTTCGCGCACCATCTGCGCACGATCGACGCCTTCACGGCGATCGCCGCGCGGGCGCTGGCGGCGGCAGGACGTCGTTGCAACCTGTTCGATCTGTTGGTGCGGCCGCCGGCGGTGTTCGTGAAGAGCTTCGTGCTGAAAGCCGGTTTTCTCGACGGCTGGCGCGGCTTGGTCATCGCGGCGATGGCGGCCTACACCGACTGGAAGAAGTACTGGCGACTGTGGCGATTGCCGCGCGGAGGCAGCCCCGCGTGAACGACTCTGACGTGCGCATTCTGCATCTGTTCGCCAACTACAAGTGGACCGGTCCTGCCGACCCCGCGATCCGCGCCGCGGCGAGGCTGCGCGGGCTCGGCCTCGATGTGGTGTTTGCGCAAGGTGCGTTCGTGCATCGCGGCGGCGAACATCGCGTCGCCGAAGAGTTGTGGCGTTGGCAGTTGCCGGTCGTGAGTGGCCTTGAGTTGCGCAAGCACTTCCATCTGCCGTCGCTGCTGCGCGATGTGGTGTGCCTGCGGCGACTGATCGCGCGGGATCGTGTTTCGATTCTGCATTGCCACCAACCGGCGGACCATTTGTTGGCGGCGTTGGCGGTGCGGGCGCTGCCGCGGCCACCGTGCATCGTGCGCAGTCTCTACGAGCCGGCAACGCCAGCGCGCGGACTGCGCGCGCGCGCGTCGTTTCGGCGAACGGCGGCGGTGTTGGCGCCAACGCGGGTGGCGCAGCATGGCGTCGTCGCCGCGTTCGGCTTGCCGAGCCAGCGGGTGCTGCTACAGGAGCCGGTGACCGAACCTCGTGAACTCATTGGCCCGAATGCGCGCGCGAGTTGGGGCTTGTTGGCACAACATCGCGTCGTTGGCATCACCGCGCGCATTCAGCCGCATCGCCGGTTCGACCTGTTGTGGCAGACGGTGCGACTCGTCGTCGATCAGATGCCGAGTGCGCGCTTCGTGCTGCTCGGCCGCGGCAACCCCGAGGACACCAAGGCGCTGGTCACCGACCCGATCGCGCGGCTTGGCGTTGGCGCGCATGTCGTGCTGCCCGGCTACCAGAAGGGGGCTGACTATGAGGCGGCGCTGCGGGCGCTGGATGCGTTCCTGTTCTTGGTTCCGGGCAGCGACGGCACCTGCCGCGCCGTGTGCGATGCGATGGCGTTCGGGCTGCCGGTCGTGGCCACGCGCGCTGGCATCCTGCCGGAGCTGTTGACGTCGCCCCGTTCTGGTGAGAGCCCTGGGCAGGCGGTGGAGGATCGCGCTGAGGTGCTAGCGGCAGCTCTGCTGCGCTACTTGACCGACGATGCGATGCGCGCGCGCGACGGGGCGGCGGCGTTGCGGCGAGCTCGGCTCGACCTCGACCCGCGGCTCGCCGCGCTGCGCACCCGCGATCTGTACTTCGACCTGCTGGGCGCGCCGTCGTGACCACCGCCGCCGACGCTGCGGTGCTCGACCGCTGGTGGCGCGCGTTCGTTGCGACCGGTCACTTGCCGGCCGAACTGCAGCTGGTGCAGGGACGACTGGTGCGTTCGGTCTACCAAGGTGAATTGCCCTCGGGGTCGGTGCACGTGAAGGTGATGACGTTCCCGCGGGCCAAGGATCGGCTGCGCTACGTCGTGCGCGCGTTGCCAGCCGAACACGAGGCGAACATGTTGGCGGCGGTGGCGGCGGCGGGCCTTTTGTGTCCGCAGGTGGTCGCGGTGCGGACCGCGCGTCGACTCGGCTTGCCGTTCCGGTCTATGCTCGTCTTGCGCACGTTGGCCGCAGCCAAGCAGACGGCCCCCGAGCCGGTCGCCCGCTTGCGCGCGGAAGCCCTGCTGACCAAGCGTCTGTTGGCGGCAGGCATTGAGCACCGGGACTTGCACAGCGGCAACTTCCTGCGCTGCGCCGATGGCCAACTGGCGGTGCTGGATTTGCAGTCGGCGAATGTGGTGGGCGCCGCGCGGGCCAGCTCGACCGAGGTTCGTCTAGCCGCCGCTGCCCGGTTGGTGCGCGAACGGGAAGGCCTCACCGATGCCGACGCGCTCGCGGTGTTGCGGTCGGCGGCGCTCGTGCTCGATGACCGCGAGCAGGAGCACGTGCGGCGCCGCCTGCTCGCTGAGCGGCAACGCTTCTGGCGCACCCGCATGTTTCGTTGCCTGACCGAGAGCACCGAGTTCACGTGGCGCTGGCGGTGGTCAGGTCGCGAATACCGGTGGCGCGCAGCGGCCGCTGATGGTCGCTGGTGGTGGGGCGGTCGAGTGGCGCGGGCCGCTTGGCTCGGCCAGCGGGTGTTGCAGTTGGCCGATGGCCGTACGCCATTGTTCTCTGGCTACTTCCAAAAGTGGTGGTGGCTCGGCGGTGGTGCGGCGATGTATGTTCCAAACCAGTGCAGCGACGAGCGGATCGAACAGGAGGTGCGGGCGGCAGTTGCCGGGCTCTCGCGTCTCGTCAGGTCATAGGGGCAACTCGCCAGGTCATATGGGCTACCGGGGAGGCAACGTGAGAGGGCGCGACGAGACCGTTCCAATGACCGCGAAGCCCGATGGACGCGACCGTGAGCTGGCTGATCTCCGCTCAGGCTCACTATGTGGCTCCGGCTCACCAGCTGGCGCCGACGATGCGGAAGCAGGTTTGTTGCTGCCAGCGACCGCGCCAACCCGGCTGCGCGAACGGCTTGGACCGGTGCGCAAGGTGCTGTTCTTTGGCAAGAGCATGTCGCGCACGCGCTGCACGGGGGCGTTGGTGGACGCGCTCGAACGCCATGGCGTCGAAGTGAAGTGGCGCAACCTGGTCACACTGCGGCGGTGGTTTGGCCCGCAACTGGCCAATCGCATGGCTCGCGCCGAGTTCCGCCGGTTCAAGCCCGACGTCGTGTTCGTCTTCTTCCGCGATCTGCCAGCGGTGTTGGCCGACGAGTTCCGCAAGGATGCCAGGCTCGTGATCTGGTGCGAGGAGGCGCTCGAAGTGCTCGATGGTTCGATCGTCGACTACTTCCAACTCGCCGATCTCGTCTGCATGAGCAATCCGGCGCGCTTCTCGTGGTTGCGCGAACGTGGGCTCGACAACATGGCGTTCTTGATGAGCGGGTTCTCGCCCCGCTTCCATGGCCCCGCCCCGACGCAGAGCTACGTGCGCGATGTCGCGTTCATCGGCGGGCCCGGGCGCAAAGGGCAGCGGGCCTCGTTCTTGGCGGAGGTCGCCAAGAAGTTCCGCGTCGAAGTCTTCGGTCGGCACTGGGAACGTTGGCAGCACCTGCACGAAGGGCTGCGCATTCGTGGGCCGGTCAACAATCGCGGCTACGCCCGTATCTGCGCGACCTCGCGCATCGTGCTCGGGCTCAACGAGATCAACGAAGACCTCTACTACTTCAGCAACCGGACGTTCCTGACGTTGGCATGCGGCGCCTTCCATCTGACGCACTACGTGCCAAAGCTGGAGGACGTGTTCCGCGAAGGGGAGCACCTCGCCTGGTATAAGGACGAGGCTGATGCGTTGGCGAAGATCGCGCACTGGGTGCATCGCGATGACGAACGCGCGCGGGTGGCGGCGGGTGGTCATGCCGAGGTGATGCAGCACCACCAGTACTACCACCGCGTCGCGCGCATCTTGAACTGGCTGCAGTCCGGGTTGCCAAAGTGTGAGCTCGATGGCGTGGGTGCGGCGACCGATCTGTCGGCGATGTTGCCCGCGCCAAAGATTCGTCCGTCCTGAGCCGGAGGGGCCGTGCCCCACTGCCGCCTTGCCAGCGGGCGCCCAAGCTCGCACTCGCGCCAGCCCCTTCGCTGCGTATTATCCGCCGCCATGAGCAACCTGTTGCGAACCCTCTGCATCCCGTTCCTCGGCCTGCTGCTGCCCGCCCAAGAAGGCGACAAGCCAAAGACTCAGGAACCCGCCACGAAGCAACCCGCGACCAAGGTCGAGAGCCAGGCGCCGGCGAAAGACGACGCCGTCACCGCCAAGGATCCGGCCATCAAGGCGATCGACAAGTTCATCGCCGACAAGAACATCAACAAGAAGCAGGGCGGCTGGAAGCTGTCGCTGTCGCAGCCGCCGAAGGTCGAGTTCGATGCGAACAGCGACTACTTCTGGCACATCGAGACCGAACTCGGCGCCGTCACCATTCGCTACCTGCCGGACAACGCGCCAGTGCACGTCACCAGCGGCCTCTACCTCGCCCGCCTTGGCTTCTACGACGGCCTCAACTTCCACCGCATCATGCCGGGCTTCATGGCGCAAGGTGGCTGCCCCCTCGGCAGTGGCAGCGGCAGCCCCGGCTACAAGTTCCCAGGCGAGTTCCAGGGGCCGCGCAAGCACGACCGGCCGGGCATTCTCAGCATGGCGAACGCCGGCCCCGGCACCGATGGTTCGCAGTTCTTCATCACCTTCGCCCCGCAGACGGGCCTCAATGGTGGCTACACGGTGTGGGGCGAAGTGACGGACGGCATGCCGACGCTGAAGGCGCTCGAAGGCAAGGGTCGCAGCGACAACAACGGCATGCTCGATGTGCCAGTGAAGCTGCTGCGTTCGTGGGTCACGGTGGCGGCCAAGCCAAAGGCGCCCGAGGCCCCGAAGGACGCCGAGAAGCCGAAGGAAGGCGACAAGAAGTGATCGGGGTCCGCTCGGGCGAGCGGGCTTACAGATCGGCTTCGAGGGCGAGCGCGATCTTGCGCGCCAGGTCGCCGACCAGTTCGCCGCGCGCGCTGGTCAGGTTCTCGCCGATGGGCGAACGGAACTCGGTGCGGTCGCTGATGCGCCGCTCGAGCAGCAGGCGGCCATCGCGCGCCACCAGCCGCACCCACACCGCTGCCGCGAACGCGCCTTCACGCACGGGGTCGGTGCGTTGGCCGGTCACCAGCGTGCGCTCGTTGGCGGTGGTCAACACGACGTGCAACAGCGCGTCGGCGGTGCGGCGATCGGCGAGCACGAGGTCGGACGACACCGGCAGTTCGCGCGCGAGCGCTGCGCCGAGTTCGACTTCGAGGCGTTGCCGGAAGGTGTCGTTGCCGACGGCGGCTAGCGCCACCGTGCGCACGCCCATGCGATCGAGGCCCGAGCCGAAGGTGTAACCGCAGCCCGCGAGCACGACGCTGATTACCGCGGCGCGGACTACCGCGGCGCTGACTACCGCGGCACTGACTACCGCGGCACTGACTACCGCGGCACTGCCATGCCAAGTGCGCGCGTTCATGGCGCACTTCCGGGATTGGCGTTCCGCAGTTCGTTGCGCGCCGCCACCGCTTCTTGGTGTCGGGTCGTCGCTGCAAACTCATCGCCGGTGGCGATGCCGAGATGGTGCAGCTGGCCAGGCACGTTGCCGACGCGGCGATAGAAGGCGGCGATGCGCAGGTGGCGATCGATCTGCCACTCGAGCACCTGCGCCACTGCCGCCGTCGCCGTCTGCACGATCTCGGGGTTCTCGGGCTTGGTCGTCAAGAAGTCCTTCAGCTCGCGCACCGCTAACTGCATGCGATCGAGGTCGTATTCCGGGCCTTCGAGGCTGGCCACGATGCTCATCGCGAAGCGGAACTGGGCATAGCCAAACCATTCACTCTCTGGCCGGTTCAGCATCAAGTCGCGGTAGCGCTGCTGCGCCAACTCGTAGTCGGTGTCGACGAAGGCCATGTCACCGAGGATGCGCAGTGCGTCGGCGAGGCGCGGCGTCTCCGGGTGGCGCGTGATCAAGTGTTCGAGCACGGTGCGGCCAGCGCGCTCGTCCGACCAAAAGAACAAGAAGCCGCGGTCGCTGCGGGCGAGCGCTTCGCCGATCTCCCAGACCATCTCGACGACCGTCGGGCGCAGGTCGCTGTGCGGATACAGATCGGGGAACGTCTCAAGCAGGCGGAACGCTTCCCAGAGTTCGTTCTGGCCGCGGTAGGCGATCGCCGCCGCGAGGTCGCGCCGATCGCGCAGTCGCTTGGGGCATGCCTCCTGCTCCAAGTCCCCGAGCAACGAGTGCACTTCATCCCATTGCCCGGCCACGACGCAGGCCTCGGCCTTGACGAGATGTTCTTCTGCCGCCGGGAACGTCAGCGGCGTCGCGGCGCAGGCGCCAACCATCAGCAAGAAGAAGAGTCGCACGCCAGTGGTCGGGAGCCGGTGCGTTGCCATCGGCCCGCATGTTCGGTTGTGGCCGCGGCTGTCGCGAGAAGAATCTCAGTCGCGTGCGAACAGCATGGCCCGCAATCGAGGTCGTTGCTCGGTCGCCGCCGCCAGCCACAGCGCGGGCAGTGGTGCCGCCAGCCGCGCGGGAATGGTGAACGGCAGCCCCGGCCATTGGCGGCCGGAGGAATCGTGCAGGGTGCGCAGCAGGTGCAGCACCGCCGGCGAGATGGCGTAGTAGGGCGGTGGGGCATGCGTGCGGCAGACCAGACCCGGCGTCTCATCGACGCGGAAGCCGTGGTCGCCGAGCGGGCTGTCGCACACCACGCAATGGTGGAGATCGGGCAGCGCGCCCAACGCCGCCAACAGGCGCAATTCGAGGCCGAGCACGACGTGCTGCACGGCGGCTGCCGGGCACCGTTCGAGCAGGTTGAGGCCACCGAGCAGCAAGTCGAAGACGTCGGGCTCCGGTCGATCGTCGAGCATCGCGAAGTCGCACAGCTGGGCCAGGTGGCTCGCCGCCAGGAAGCGCAGCGGCTCGCGCAGGGATCGGCGTTCGCAGACCAGCTCGGCGCGTTCCAGCAGTCGCAGGCCGCCGCGATCCGGCGAGAACGTCGCCATCAGTTCGTTGAGGAAATCAACGCGGCCGAGGAACGGCGAGTCCGGGCGATGGGCACCCTTGGCGAGGCCGGTGAGGCGGCCGTGTTCTCGCGACACGCAGGTGACGATGCGGCTGCTTTCGCGAAAGTCGGAGCGGCGCAGCACGATGACGCGGACCGGCGGGGCTTGGCGCGAGCGACGACCCGGCGCGCGGCCGACGTCGGTCGCCGCGGTCACCGACGCCCTTGCGCGGGCTGCGGTGACAACGACGTGGCGCGCAGGCGGCGAATGCGGCGGTCGTCGGCCTGCAACACGCGAAACTCGACACCTTCGATGGCGACCGTCTCGTCGATCGCGGGGATGTGGTTCAGCCGCGCGATCACCAGGCCGGCGACGGTCTCCCAATCGCCTTCTTCGGGCAGCTCGCTGCCCAGCAATCGGTTGATCTCAGCGACGGTCGTGCGCGCTGGAATCTCCAGCACGCGCCCCGACTCGATGACCCGGATCTGTTCGCCGTCGCCAGCTGCCGTTGGCAGCGAGTCGTACTCGTCCCCGATGTCGCCGACGATTTCTTCGAGCACGTCTTCGACCGTCACCAAGCCCTCGGGCGTGCCGTACTCGTCGATGACGATCGCCATGTGTTGGTTGCCGGCTTGGAAGCGCCGCAGCAGCTGGGCGGCGCCGGTGGTCTCGGGCACGTAGAGCACTTCGCGCAGCAGCGAGTGCAGCGACGTTTCCGCCAGTTTCTTGGCATCGTCCTGAACGAGTCGCAGAGCGTCCTTCACGTAGAAGATGCCGACGATCTCATCGATGCGATCGCGATAGACCGGGTAGCGGGAGAAGCCGTGTTCGAGCGCCCGCTGCACCGCGTCGCGCAGCGTCATGGCTTCGGGGAACGCGATGATGTCGGGGCGTGGCGTCATCATGGTCGACACCTGCACGTCCTTGAGGCCGACGATGTTGCCGATCCAGGTGCGTTCCTCGGGGGCGAGCCTCTCCGCGGTCACGTTGTCGGCGACGGCCGCCATCACCTGCTTTTGCACGTCGGCCGCATCGGCAGGTTCGCTCGGTTTCACGCGCAGCATCAACAACACCAGTCGCGTCAGCCACAGCACCGGCAGCACCAGTGGCCAGCGCAGGGCCATCCACACCGGGCGCACCAATGGCAGGACGACCAGCAGGGTGCGTTCGGGACGCAGCTTGGCCAGCGCGATGGGGACGGCCGCCGCCAGGAGCAGCATGCCGAGGGCAAACGCCACCTGCGGCCAAGCTTGGTTGGTGCCTTCAATGGCGTGATCTACCGACCAGAGGCCGCCGATCCACCCGACCGCCGTGAACACCGAGGCCGCCACCAGGTACTCGGCATCCCGCCGATCGATGGCGGCGATGGGTAGCTCGTGGTGGGGCAGGCCGCGTTCTTCGAGTAGCTGGGCCAGCCGGGTTGGGCTGTAGCCAAGCAGGCTGGCCATCGTCAGCGCGCCCAGGCCCGCGATGCCGGTCGCGGTGATGGCCAGCACCACGTGCAGAGGGGAGATGGTGGCGTGGATCGACAGTGTTGGTAGGTCGGTCGGCAGGGCCAGGGCGGCGAACGGGGCGGCCGTGACGGACGCGGCGGAGGCCATAGGGGGTTTCGGGGTCTTGCTCAGCACGAAGGGCGCAGCATACGGGGGGAAGGCAGCCCGCGGCCCATTCTTGTCGGGGGAGGCTCAGTGGAGCGGGCAGTGAACGATCCTCAAACCGCCGTGCCGCCGGGCCTTCACCTCGATTGCGGCACCAAGTCGTCGTCGTTGGTCTCGACGTCCGCCGAGAAGCGGTTGCGGCCGTAACCCTTGCTGGCGTAGAGCGCGTGGTCGGCGCGATGCAGCAGGCTCTCGATCGAATCCCCGGGCCGGAACGTGGTCAGTCCGATCGAAATGGTGATCGGCAGCCCCAGTTCTTCGCCGCGTTGGTGCACCGACGTGAATAGGCGGGCGGCCAGCACCGTGGCGTCGGCGGCCGTCGTATCCGGCAGCACGACCAGGAACTCCTCCCCGCCGTAGCGGCAGATGGAATCGCCTTTGCGCAGCGTGTGGCGCAGCACCTCGGCGGTGGCGCGCAAGGCGTTGTCGCCCTGCCCATGGCCGAGGGTGTCGTTCAGCAGCTTGAAGTGGTCGAGGTCGCACATCAAGACCGTCAGGGGCCGCGTCGAGCGCTCGCAGCGAGCCACTTCCTGCTCGAGCGTCAACATGCCCATGCGGCGGTTGAACAGGTGGGTCAGGGAGTCGGTCAGGGCAAACTTCTGCGCCCGCTGGCGGCGGCCGCGCAGCAGCAGGTTCTCGATCAGCAGCGAGCCCGTGTGGCCCAGGGTCATCGCCATGGCGTGGTCGCGGGAGAGGTCGATTGGTGTCAGCGTGGTCGATCGATCGAGCAGCAGGAAGGCTGGCTGCAGGAAGTCGCCGTTGAGCGGCACCGCGATCAGCTCGTCGGTCGACAGGCCAGCCAAAAGCCCAGTCAGGCCGCGCGCCGGTGCCTGCAGCAGCGCCGGGCGGTTTTCGGCGAGGGCGGTGCGCAGCAGTTGGGCCTCGGTCGCCGTGGCCAGATAGCGGTGCGTGGCGATGCGGCGCGACGACCCGTCCGCCTTGCTGCGCAGGGTCATGGTCGTCGTCGACGGCAGCCACTTGCCGTAGAAGGCCCGGTCGTAGGCGCCGTAGCGAACGGCGGCCGCCGCCAGTGCCGTGACGATGCCGCGGTACCTGTTGGAACGGGCGCAGCTCAGTATCGTGAGCACGACCTCATCCAGACTGCCGGTGCGGCTGCCATTGGCTAGCGGCTTGGCGGTCGCGGGCAATGGCGTTGCCTCCCGCTGCAAGCCGAACTGTGCGAACGCCATCTCGACCCGTTCTCGCAATCGATCCGCAGCCTGCAAGTCGGCCTTGTCGGCGATGGCGAGGGCAGCGGTGTGGGGGTCTTCCGGCGTCGGTGAGGGCATGCCCGCCAGGCCTGCCAAGCGCTTCGCCGCCCGCAGCACGCCGCCGACATCCGTTGGCAAGAGGCCGAAGTCGCGGGCGAACGCCGAGCGGCCGGTTCGCAATTGGGAAACCAGCGCCATTGGCAGTTGCCACTGGGTGATGCAATCCAACACCCAGACTCCAGGGGCATGTTCTTGCGGTTGCAGCCACTGCAGCCAGCTGGGCAGGTCGTTCAGCAGCCCGAGTAGGTAGGCGGCTTCGGGATCGATGAGCCCTGAATGGTTCGCGAGGTCGTGGGCGGCGATCGCCGTGGCCACGGAATGCCGCCACAGGGGCCGCAGCTGCGATTCTGGCGCCACCTCAATTGGCGGACAGACAAACAGTTGCCGGCTGATGGTCTTGCCAAGGCGCTGCACCATCTCGCGCACGGTGGGCAGCGATGGCGTTTGGCGAAACACCGGCGCGTGGGCTGCTCGCAAGCCGCGTAACACCGCGAGCGGGTCTAGCTTCAATACGGCCACCAAGTCGTCTTCCGTCCCGCGCATGGCCCCGAACACCTGGTGAACCCGCGGCTGCACGTCGTGCATTGCTAGCACGGATGGCAGGTGGCGCAGCGGGTTGTGCGCAGTCGCAAAGCTTGGGCGGAACGTCACGGCGGTAGCGCTCTTGTTCGGCTTCGCACGGCCCAACGCTCAATGGTGGCGCGGATGTAACGGTGACAGGGGCGGGTCGAAACGGGCAGTGTGGCCGTGGATCGTCGCTAAGTCGCGTCTTGGTTGTGAGTTGTGCTTCGTTCAGCAATGTCCGCCCCGCGATTCCAAGGACATTGGCCCGCACTTCGCAATAAGGCCATAGCCATGACCTGCTCCCCCTCGCAGACGGCAATGCGCGCCGACTCGTCCGACGGCCGAGAGCGCATCCGCACACGCGCCCACCAATTGCTTGGCCTGCATGGGGCCGAGGCCTTGGCGGCATGTGCGGTCGACGACGCCACCCGCGATGCGGGCTTGGCGACCAGTTTGATGGATGTGTTCCGAACGACCGCCGACCGCGAGGTCTTCGACTGCCTCGTGCAGTGGGTAGGCCCGCAGTTGCATGCGCGCATCCGTTCGCGGTTGCGTGGCATGGGGGCCATGTTCGACGCGCACGAGATCCTGCAGGACACCATCGTCAACATCTACCGCTACCCCGACCGTTTCCTGGCGTCGCGGCCGGGTGCGTTCGCCGCTTGGTCATCGACCATCGTCGACAATGCCATTCGTCGGCAGATGCGCTGCCAGCGCCAAGGGCTCGATGTGGCGTTGAGTGCGCCGGAAGTGCTGCAAGAGCACGCGGACCTCGCCGCGCGCGAGCCGTGTTTGGCGGCGCAAGACAATGAAGAGTGCTCGGCGACCGCGCACGCGTTTGGGTTGCTGCTGCTGTGCTACTTGGCCGCGTTCAAGACGCTCTCGGAGCGCGAGCAGTTCGTCCTGCAGATGGTGGAAGTGCGCAGCATGCGTTACGCCGAGCTGGCGACGCTGCTGGCGATCCGCCCCGAAGCCCTCAAGATGATTGTCTTCCGCGCTCGCAAGCGCATCTTCGATCGCACCGCCAGCTCGTTGGCAGCGCCACTCGCCGCGAACAAGCCAGCGTTGCCAGTGCCGCTGCGGGCGCGCGCGATCGCCTGATCGCTTCGCGGCGCGCTTTCTCGGGCTCGCGCCAAAGCTCGCGCTTGCATCGGGAAGACGCGCGGTGATTCTGCCGACATGGCCGAGACCGTCGATCGCCTGTTCGTGCATTGCCGAGAACTGGTCACGCTGACGGATGGCCCCGCGCACGGCCCGCGCCGCGGTGCTGCCATGGCGCCACTCGGCATCGTTGCGGATGGTGCGATCGCGGTGCGCGCTGGCCGCATTGTCGCCACTGGCCCGACCGATCGTTTGAGCCGCGACTACGCCGCCACCGACGAAATCGACTTGTCGGGCTATGTGGTGATGCCGGGCTTCGTCGACTGCCACACCCATCCGGTGTTTGCGCGCACGCGCGAGAACGAGTTCCACATGCGTTGTGCCGGCGCTGACTACATGGCGATCGCGCAGGCGGGCGGCGGCATTCTCAGTTCGATGCGCGCTCTGCGCGAGATGCCACTCGCCCAGTTGACTGAATGCACGGAGCGCCACCTATGGGGATTCGCCGCGCACGGCACGACGACGGTCGAGTGCAAGACCGGTTACGGGTTGTCGCTCGTGGACGAACGCAAAAGCCTGCTCGCCTTGCAGCAAGCGGGTGCGCAGATGCCGCTGACGATCCGACGCACCTTCCTTGGCGCGCATGAGTTTCCACCTGAGTACCGCCAAGATCGCGATGCCTACGTGCGCCTGCTTTGCGAAGAGATGATGCCGCAACTGTGCCAGCTCGCGGACTACTGCGATGTCTTCGCGGAGCCCGGGGTGTTCGACCGGGCGCAGAGTGAACGCATTCTCACGGCGGCGCGCACCGCGGGGCTGCGGCTGCGCGTGCACGCCGACGAGATCCAGCCGATGGGCGGTGCGGAGCTCGCGGTGCAACTCGGCGCCGCGTCTGCCGACCATCTCGGCCGCATCTCCGAAGCGGGCATTGCCGCGATGGCGACCAGTGACACCGTGGGCGTGTTGTTGCCAGGCACGATCTTCTTTCTCGCCAAGCCGCACTACGCACCAGCGCGCCGCATGATCGAGGCTGGCTGTGCGATCGCCTTGGCAACCGACTTCAATCCTGGCTCTTGCTACACCCAATCGATGTCGCTGATCCAGTCGATTGCTTGCACACAGATGAAGATGACCGCCGAGGAAGTGATCACGGCGGCGACCATCAATCCGGCCTACTCCCTGCAACTCGATGCCGAAGTGGGCACGCTGCATGTTGGCAAGCGCGCCGATTTGTGTGTGCTCGACCTGCCGAGTGCGCGCGCCGTCGGCTACGCGTTTGGCGGCAACCCGGTGGTGATGACCGTCAAGGATGGCGTGCCGATTGTCGCCAACCTCAACGAGCGCTTCCCGGATTTCGGTGGTGGTCGCGCGCATCACTGATGGCTCGCCGCAGCGCCTGCACTTCGGCGACGGAAAGTTTGCGGCAGGTGCCTTCTGGAAGGTCGGCGAGGCGCTGGGGTCCGATCTGTATGCGATGCAACGTGTGCACGCTCGAACCGATGGCGCTGATCATGCGGCGAATCTGTCGATTGCGCCCTTCGGTCAACACGATGCGCAGACGCGTGGAACGGTCATCGCTGTCGAGTCGCTCGATCGAGGCGGGCAAGGTCGGACCGTCGTGCAGTTGCACCCCTTCTCGCAACCGCTGCAGAGCGTCAGCCGTGGGCTGGCCCTGCACGCGCACTTCGTAGACCTTCGCTAGCTTGCTCACCGGGTTGGTGATGGCGTGCGCCAGGTCGCTGTCGTTGGTGAACAGCAGCAAGCCCGAAGAATCCTGGTCGAGGCGGCCGATCGGTGCGAGCCACGCCGAGTGTTCGGGCAGCAAGGCATAGACGGTGTCGCGGTCGTGTTCGTCGGCCGCCGTCGTCACGTAGCCAACCGGCTTGTGCAGCAGCCAGACCTCTTTCTGGCGCGCGCGCAGCGCCGCGCCATCGAAGGTGACGCGATCGCGGACCGCATCGACCCACGTCTCTGGATTGCGCACGACGCGGCCGTTCACCGTCACCCGTCCCTGTGCGATCGCCGCTTGCGCTTGCGTGCGCGAACACAGGCCCGCGCGCGACAGCATTCGATCGAGGGTCTTCTTGCCGCTCGTGGTCACGCCGACACCATCGCGCGGCGCGCAGCTCGACGCAACGGCGCGCCGCGCTGGAAACGGCGACGGCGGGCGGATACGCCACTGCGCCCCATGCTGCCGCTGCTCGAGTTCATTCCCAATTTTTCCGAAGGCAAGGACAAGGCCGTAGTCGACGCGCTGGTCGCGGCGATGACGGCGGTGCCGGGCGTGAAGAGCCTCGGCGCCGAACTCGATGCCAACCATCATCGGTCGGTGATCACCTTGGCAGGGCCCGCGTCGGCGGTTGCCGAGGCGGCGTTCCAAGGGGCACGCGCGGCGATGCAGCGGCTCGACCTGCGCACCCATAAGGGCGAACACAAGCGCATGGGCGCGATGGATGTCTGCCCGTTCGTGCCGCTGGCCGGGGCGACGATGGCGGATGCGGTGGCGACGGCCCGGCTGGTCGGCGCGCGCCTTGGCAAGGAGCTCAACTTGCCCGTGTTTCTCTATGCCGAGGCGGCCAGTCGTGAGTCGCGGCGGCAGCTCGGCAACTTCCGCAACAAGGAGTTCGAGGGGCTGCAGGTGCTGGTCGGCACCGATCCCGAGTTCACGCCTGACTTCGGCCCCGCCAAGATGCACCCGACGGCGGGGGCCGTGGCGGTTGGCGCGCGCAAGTTCTTGATCGCCTACAACGTCAACTTGGCGACCCTCGATGTGCAGGTCGCCAAAGACATTGCCAAGGCCGTGCGCGAGAAGGACGGCGGCTTCAAGAAGGTGCAGGCGATGGGGTTCTTCCTCGACGACAAGCAGTGCGCGCAGGTGTCGATGAACCTGCTCGACTACGAGGTGACGTCGATCCGGGTCGTGTTCGACGCGGTCGCGAAGATGGCCGGTGAGAGGGGGGTGCAGGTCGTCGCGAGTGAACTAGTGGGGCTGGCCCCAGCGGCTGCAATCGATGCGGCGCTGGCGAAACACATCCGGTTGCCGACGTTTGATGCGACGCAGCAGGTGGTTGAGGCGAAGCTGCGCGCGCTTGGTGGCTGAAGGCCTTACTGCTCCGGCTTCAACTCGACTACCACGTCGACCAGATTGGCGGCGTCAGGAAGTCCCCGCACCAACGTCACCTTCACCTTCTGTCCCGGCTGCTTGCCGCGCAACGCCACCGCGATCTCGTCGAACGTGCGCACTTGGCGACCGTCGATGGCGACCAGCACGTCGCCCCACTTGCGAACCCTGCCGTCCTCAATCCGCGTCGGCTGCAGCCCGGCCGCCGCCGCGCCCATGCCATCCGCCACTTCGGTGAACACCGCGCCGTGCGTGTAGCCGAGGTCGTAGTCACCAAACGGCACCGAACGCAGGTTCTCGGTGAGGTTCCTTACCCCGAGCTTCGGCACCCCGAGCGCGGACACCCCGACACCCTTGCCGAGCAGTTGCGGGATGACTTCGTTGACGACATCCACGGGCACGGCAAAGCCAATGCCCGCACTCGTTCCGCTCGGCGAGTAGATCGCTGTCGTGACGCCGATCAGCCGACCGGCGGAATCGAGCAGTGGCCCGCCAGAGTTGCCGCGGTTGATCGCCGCGTCGACTTGGACCAACCCTTGCAGCAGCGCGCCCTTCTCGGCCTGGATCGTGCGATTCACCGCACTGACGATCCCAGTCGTCATCGTCTGGTCGAAGCCGAAGGGGTTGCCGATGGCGATCACGGTCTGGCCAACTCGCAGGTCGCTCGACGTGCCGAGCGACAGTGGCGTCAGGCCTTGCACACTGCCGCGCAGACGCAGCACGGCGAGGTCGTGGTCGGCCGACGTCGCCACGACATCCGCTCGGAAGTTGCGCCCCCCGACCGTCACCTGCACATCTTGGGCGCCGGTGACCACGTGGTGGTTGGTGACCACGATGCCGGCGTCGTCCCACACAAAGCCGCTGCCAGCGCCCTGCTGTTCACTGACACCGCCCCAGCGAGTGTAGCTGCGCGACGACGTGTTGATCGAGGCGACCGAGGGTGCACACCGCTCGAACACTTCGACGAACGACGCCTCCATGGCCGACAGTTCGCCTCGAGGCGTCACCGCTCGCGGCGTGGCCTTCGGGGTCGGGGCAAACCAGCCGCCGCGATCGAGCAGCACGTAGGTGGCGAGTGCGAACGCGGCGCCGGCGATAACCAACGGCAGCGGACTCTGGCGGCGGGGAGCGAAAGGGGAGTAGGCGGTCATTGGCGAGGACCAGGGCAGGAATGCCTCTCTACGACATGCGCGGCCGACTACACGGGATTGGGCCAGAGTTCTCGCCAATCGCCGGTGGGTGCGTCGGCCTGCGCCCGCAGCAGCGCCAGCGCCTCTGGATGCAACTGCACCGTCTCCAGCGCCGTCTCGGCGAGCGCCTGACCGCAGGCGTCCGCGATGCCTTCGCTGTGCAGCCCGTGGTAGCGGAAGATGTGGGCTGGGGTCCCGGACTTGCTGAACTTCACCACCGCCTTCGGCAACTGTTGCACGCCGACGATCGAGCCCAGGTTGTCGAGCAGGCCAATCTCCCCGTCGTGCACGGAGACGATCGGAACGCGGCGGCCGGCGAGGTCGATGACGTCGCTGGCGCCAAGGGCACCGGACGCATTCTTGCCGGCGGGGCGCAGGTGCAAGCGGCCAGAGACCGCGAGCGTCTCCTTCAGGTGCTGGAAGTTCGTCTTGCGCGCAAGTTCGCCGCACAAGAGATCGGGCGAGGTCACCACGGTCACGTTGGCGTAGACGCCCCGATCGAGCAGCAGCGTCGCCGCACCGATCGCTTCGGGCACGAGGGCGCCCATCACAAATAGCTCGACGACGTTCTCCCCCGGTTGGAAGCCGCGGTAGCCGCGCCAATCGATCAAGCGATAGCCACCGGCAAGCACGTCGAGTTGCAGCGCCGCCAGAATCTCGGCGTCGGCGGCGTGTGGCACTTCGGCTTCATGCAAGCCACCGTCTTGCGCCGTCATGCCGAGATCGGCGCCCTCAGGTAGCTCGCGCTTCCACTTCGCCTGCTTCTTCAGCCACAGCAGCAGTTGGTTTTGGTGCACCGCGCGCGTGACGGCGCGCACCAGCACACCACTGCGGCCCTTGTTGTCGTGCGCGAAGTGGCGGCGGATCGCATCACACAGAATCCACTCCATCTCGATCGCGAACGCCGGTTCCCATGTGATGAGGTTGGGAATCTGGATATCACTTTTCCAACTGTGCTGGGCGCCCTCGGGCGCGAGCGTGATGCCGCTCGGCGTGCCGACGAGCACGAACGAGCTGTTCCAGTAGAGATTGTAGTAGAGCTGGTCGAGGGCGCGTTTGATGAAGAAGTCGTAGACCGTCATCATCGGCAAGAACGGAATGCCGGCGTGGTAGTCCATCTTGCCGAAGCTGCCGACCGCGTTCATGCAGTTGGCCTCGGCGATCTCGAAGCGAATGTGGCGCGTCCACGCCTCATCGGTCGGCGCCAGTTCGGGTCGCAGGCGCTCGTGCAGGTCGAGCTTGGCTTCCCAGTTCTCGTCGTGCTTGGGCCCGAAGATCTTCTCGTCCATCGCCGGGTTGATGTTGGTCGAGGTGCCGACGTCCGGCGCCATCGTCATCATCAAGTCGGCGACCGGGTGCCACTTCGCTTCGTCGCTGGTCGGTGCCTTGCCGGCCTTGGCTTCCTTGCCCGCCTTGGCGAGTTCGTCGTACACCCCGATGCGCACGAGCTTGGCCGCGAGCTGCCCCCACATCCATTGTGTGTGTGTGGTCGGTGACAGCTTGAGGTTGATGTCGAGGGACTTCGGCATGCCCCCGCGTTCGGCGATCTGCCCAGCGACCTTGGCGCGATTGGCGGCGGCTTGCACCTGCAGGGCTTCGATGCCAAGGCGCATGGCCTGCCCCCGCTGTGCTAGGAACTTGCCTTCCTCGGTGTTCGCCGCAAAGCGCACGAACGGCCGCGCGAGCGACATGCCGTGCTCCTTCAGGATCGCCTCCACTTCCTTCTCGTCGGGCATCGCCGAATGGTTGCCGTT
>CANEYR010000070.1 GCA_947444055.1 Planctomycetota bacterium | reverse complement strand
GACGCCGTTCCAGCGCGCGATGCGGTTGGCGGGCAGCCCGCCGGCGGTGGTGAAGTCGCCGCCGGCAACGACGTCGCCGTTCTGCGCCGTGGCGAGTGCGAACACGCCAAGGCCGCCAGTCATGCCGGTGCCTAGCGGCGTCCAGGCGTTGGCTGATCCACGCGCGATGCCGTTCACCGCGACACCGCCGATCGTGGCGAAGGCGCCGCCGAGGACGAGGTCATTGCCATTCGGTTCGACCGCGTACACGGTGCCGAGGATGCCCTGACCATTGACGTCGAGCCACTGCGTGCCGTCCCACGAGCGCACCGCGCGCGTCGAGCTATTGATGCCGATCGTGTGGCGGCCGCCAAAGAACGTGATGGTCGCTGGGTGCACGTTGTAGGCCTCGTTCGGGAGCGTGCCCATCGGCGTCCACACGCCGGCGTTGAGTCGGAACGCGTGCTGCGCGCTGTTCGCGTCTTCGACGCCGGCGATGACTTCGTAGCTGCTGAGTCCGAGGTTGCGCGCGAACAAGGCCGTGCAGCGAGTCCCGGGCACGCCGGTGCCGACGGCGCTCCATGTGTTGTTCTGGCCTTCGAAGCGCGCGATGTGTTGCGCCGCGGTAGCCAGGCCTCCGATCGAATACGAAGTGAACGCGCCGCCGACGAAGAGCAGTGTCGTGGCGATCGTCGTCGTGCTGCGCACCGCGATGGCGTGTACGTCACCATTGAAGATCGGACCAATGGTCCACGCCGTGCCGGTCCAGATCGCCAGATTGCCGGCCGCCTGCCCACCAGCGATCGTGAACTGTCCGCCGACTCGCAGGGTGTTGTTGAATACCGCCATCGCGCGCACCGAACCGTTGCCGATGCCGACTCCGAGCGGATTCCACGAAGTTCCATTCCAACTCGCGATGTTGCTCGCCGCGACGCCGGCCACGGTGGTGAAGGAGCCGCCGGCCACGAGCTGGCCGTTGAAGATTGCGAACGAGTAAACCGGACCGCTGGCGAGGCCGATCGGCTGCCAGGCGGTGCCGTCCCACGTGCGGATGGTCGACCAGAACGAAGGGCTCTCGGTGAAGGCAGCGTACGGCTGCCCGTTCCACACGATCAATGCGGTGACGTAGCCGTTGGCGGAGCCGAGCGGCGCCCAGGTCGAACCGTCGTAGGCCAGCACGTCCTCCTGGTTGTTGTTCGCCACCTTCATGCCGCCGCCGACGAGCAGCCTGGCAGTCAGGGGGCCCGCGCCATCGGGATCCCAGATCGCGGACGAGGTCGTGTAGCCATCCGGCACCGGCCGCGGGTCGCCTGGCAGCCACTGCGGAACGCACTGCGCCGCGGGCGCGAGGAGCAGAAACAAGCCAGCGGTCAGCGCTGTGAACAAGCGGGCGAAGGGTAGTCGGAGCGTGGTGGGCAGCATCGGACCTTGCGGGGTGGATCGGCGGCGCCACGCCACCGAGGTAGCAGGTTCAAATGCTGGCACCGCAGCGCTGTGACGCGAATTCTCCAGAAGCACTCCATGTACGTGTTGCCGCTGCACTGGAACGCGAAGGCCTTGGCGCTGGGAGCGGTCATTCTGGCTTTGCCTTCTTGCGAGGCTTCTTGCGCTTCTGCTCGATCTCCTTCACGTCGCGAACGGCGTCGTTGAAGTGCTGCTCGGCGGGCGACGGCAAGGCGCGCTGCTGAGCCGTGTAGCGTTCGTATTCCAGAGTGGCGTTTTCGATGGCGTCGTCGTGGGAGATGGAGCCCGCGTGGGTGAGCAGTTCGCGGTCCGAGAGCTTCAGGAAGTCATCGAGCTTCGTGATCCAGTCGGCCATGTGCATCGGCTTGCGATTCATGGCCTGCAGTTCGGCGAACTCCAGGTAGGCGGTGACGATGCGGTTGAGGGCCTCGATCTCGCCCGCCTGCAGGTAGTTCTTGGCGATGCCGACATCGGCCTTGCGCACCTTGCCGCCAGCCCACGCGGTGAGCCCCATGTTCGGCTTCGTGCTGTCCGCGCGGCGCACGATCACTTCGGCCGCGGTCTGGCCGTGGGCCGCCCAGTGCATCTTGTTCTGCACGATCTTGAAGAACGCCTGCGAGGCCTCGGCGCCTGCGTCGTAGTCGATGCTGGTTGCGTAGATCTCGAGCACCTTTTTGTAGAAGACCTTCTCCGACGACCGGATGTCGCGGATGCGCGCGAGCAGTTCGGAGAAGTAGTCGGGCGAGCCGGGCGTCGGCGGGTTCTTCAGGCGCTCGTCGTCGAGTGTGAAACCCTTCACCAGGAACTCGGTCAAGCGGTTGGTCGCCCACTGGCGAAACTGGGTGCCGCGCGGCGAGCGCACGCGGTAGCCGATGGCGAGGATGACGGGCAGCGAGTAGTGAACGAGGCTGCGTTGAACGCCGCGCGCCCCCTCTTGGCGAACCGTCAAGTATTGCTTGACGGTTGCCTCCTCGGTCAGCTCCCCGCTGCCGAAAATGTCCTGGACGTGCAGGCTGATGTTCTGCTTGGTGGTCTGAAACAGTTCGGCAAGCTGAGCCTGCGTCAGCCAGACCGTCTCGCCGTCAAAGCGAACTTGCAGGCGCGCATGGCCATCCTCCGTGCTGTAGAGGATGAACTCGCTGCGCGGGGCGGGTGGGCCGGAGTCAGTCATGTGGCGGCACCGACGATGCGCTCGGCGTTCGGAATCGTGAGTTCGCCGGAGAGGAGGCGGGGGAGGAGGGCGTCACGGATCCGCGCGAGGCGTGCGGATTCGACTCGAACGGTGTTGGTCTTGTTGAGCAGTGGGGAAGCCGCAGCATCAAAGCGGTCTTTGGCGGTGACGACAACGGACTCGACGTAGTCGCCCGGTCGCACGCGCAGGATGGCGCCGTCCGGCACCGCGGCGACGGCGGCCGTGATGCTGGTGAAGTTGGCGCCGACACCACCATTCACGTCGACGACGTACGCCTGCGCGGCGAGTCCGCTCGTGGGGGCGGTGAGGACGGCACATAGCGGCGAGATGCAGTTCGAACGGAGCATGGTGACGGAAGCGGGGTGGTGGGGGCTTCGCATGATACTGGTCCCCGCGCGTGGGAGACGCTCACGCCGCGAGCGTTGCGTGCCGCCACCAAGCTCACGGTAGATTGGCGAAGTGCGCATCCTCGCTCTCACCCTCGTACTGCTCCTGGCGCCGAGCCTCGCCGCGCAGTCCGTGCTGCTGGTTGGTCCCGGCGGCTTCGCGCAGATCCAGACCGCGATCAACGCCGCTGCGAACGGCGATGTCATCGTGGTGCAGTCGGGCACCTACCAGCCGTTCACGCTGGCGAAGAACCTGACGATCACCGCTGCGCCCGGGGCGACCGTCGATGTCGTATCGACGATCTCCGCTCTGACGTTGCTGCAGCCGCCACACCAAGCGCGCCTGGTCGGACTCCGGTTTCGTTCGCTCTTCCCGGTGGTGCCGCACCTCGTGCGAGTCATGGGCGGCATCGTCGCGATCAGCGATTGCAGCATCGACACCGGCAGCCAAACGCCAACGTATCCAGCACTGCTCGTGCAGAACGCGCACGTGGCGATGCAGCGCTGCGCCATCTTCGGCGGGCTGATGCCGAGCGGGACGGGTGCGATGACAGGCGGTGACGCCGTCCGGGTTGTGAATGCGAGTCTGGCCGCCGTCGACTGCATGTTTTTCGGTGGCGATCTCAGCTGGGACTTTTCGGGGCCCGGCGGCCACGCCGTGTTCGTCGACGCCGCCGACGTGCACCTGGTGCGCTGCATCCTGCTCGCCGGGGGCAATTCGGCGTTCCTCTCGGGCAACGCGGCCGGTGACGGCGTGCACGTCGCCTCGCCGTCGCGGGTGTGGATCGCCGACAGTCTGGTGCGCGGCGGCGACGGTCACGCCACGGCCGCCTCGAGCAGTTCCGGCGTGTGCTTCTGCGCCGCTTCGACGAAGTGCGTCGCCAAGAGGAAGCGCGGCACCGCGGTTGCCGCCGGCTGCCCCGTCATCTGCTCTAGATCGCGACGCCATGGCTTCAACAGTTCGGCGATCGGCTCCCGCCGTGCCGCGCGACAAGTGCTCGACGATCGGCGTCGATCGCGATGGCGAGACTGCCTGCTTCGTCGCGCAGAACCTCGACCTGCCGGAGTGAGAGGAGGAAGCAACGGCGCGGTGGCAGCATGTTCATTGAGGGCGAGTTCTTTTGGGTCACCCTGCTACGGGTGTGGTCGCCGGAATGCTGGCGCGGAATGCGCCCTGAGTCGTGACCTTCATTTGCCGGCGGGCTCGCTCTTCTTGGCCGCCGCCGCCGCCGGTCGCGCGACGAGGTGCTGGTGCAAGAAGGCGCGCGCCTCGACCCAGGCCGCTGCCGCGTTCTTCTGGTCGTAGCGTGCACTCGATGGATTGGCGAACGCGTGCTCGGCGTCGTAGCGCAGCACCTTCACGTCCTTCTTGGCCTTCTGCAAACTCGCTTCGAACGCAGCGAGACGCGCTTCTGGGATGCTGCGATCGCGCGAGCCGAAGACGCCGAGCACTGGGGCGGCAATCTGGTTGAGTTGCGCTTCGTCCTCTACCAACCGACCGTAGTAGAGCACGCACGCATCGAGCTTCGGCTCGGCGATCGCGAGCTGCAGCGACCAGGCGCCGCCGTAGAGATCGACCGCGAGCGCGGCGTACCCTTCTGCTGCCAGCCGATCGGCCCAATGCTTGATGTGGTCGTTGAGACCCCACCATTCGTGAATGACGAGGATCGCCGGGAACGGGCCCTTCTTGTCCTTCGGCAGCGCCAGGTAGTGCTGGTTGTCGCCGACCTTCACCATGATGCCAGTGGGTTTCGGGGCGGCTTCGGCCTTGAGCGAGTGCAGCGCGGCGAACGCCTTCTCATCGAGGTCGGCGGTGCCGGCGATCGCCGGCTTCTCTTGAGCGAAGAGCGGGGCGAGCAGAAACGACGCCAGCAAGCAAATGCGCATGGCGGGCACGATATCGACGCGGAGTGCGCCTAGACGACCATCGTCTTCCAGCGGCCGCGGGCGGAACAGCACGACGGCGGCTGCTGCAAACAGCGACTCCGCGATCGGGATCGACCACATGAGTCGTCTGTCGCTGCTACCGGACGGGCGGGTTTCTGATGGAACGACTGTGCGCGCTGGTGCCGCGGCCGCGTCGGCATCTGGTGACGTATCACGGCGTGTTGGCGCCGGCCGCAGGGCTCCGGCCGCGGATCGTGCCGCAGGTGGAGGCGGCTGATGCGTGCCGGCACCCAGGTGCTGTGGCGAACGTCAAGGCTGACGAAGTGCAGGAGGATCGGGACGAACCTGTTCGCGGGGTGGAGCCGCGGCGCATCGTTCCGCACGTGCCTGGCAAGCGGCGGCGAGGGCGACCGAAGTACCCGTGGGCTGAGTTGCTGCGGCGGGTGTACTTGGTCGACGTTTTGTGGTGCCCGCACTGCGGAGGACGGCGTCGCCTGCTCGCTGCGATCCACGAGCCGGAGTCGATCCGGCGAGTGCTGCTGGCGATGGGGCTGTCGGCAACGCTGCCGGTCCTGGCAGCGGCGCGCTCACCGCCGGAGCAGGCGGAGCTGCCGTGGTGAGTGAGTCCAATCGCGCTGTGACGGGAAGCGGTCGCGGTAGGGGGGAGGATCGTTCCGTGGGCGTGCTGTCGGGCAGAATGCCTCACGCGCGCGACTCGGTGCGACGGCCGAGGAGGCTCGCTGAGGCTTGGGCGGCTGCCGGCGTGGCCTGCCGCTGAACCGGACGCCGCTTGAAAAGCCTATTCCCGCGCTGTTGTAGAGCAGCGTGAACTGGGCGGCCATGCCACTCAGTTCGCTGCGCAGGTTGGCTGGATGCAGTTCGCTCAAGTGAGTTGTTGCTGCTTGGGAAGGGCCTGCACGACGCCATCCCAAAGGCCGATGCGAGCGAGCAGTGAATCTTCGGCTGCCTGACCTGCGGCCTGCCAGTTGGCCTCGTTGTCACCACACACTTCGAGCAACAGCTTCTCGGCCATCGGACCATGGTGGTCGCCGTCGAGTTCGATGTGGCGCGCCAGGTAGTCCTGCAGGATCGAAGTCTCGGCCCGACCTTGCCGCTGCAAGTCCGCGACCAGCACCGTGAACATGTCCGGGATCACGTCTTCGCGGCCGAGGGTGAACGCAGCAGCAATCGCCGGCAACGAGCCGCCTTTGACGATCGCAAACGTCGTGCGCGAGAACTGCCGCGCGGCAGCGGGCGCCGCGGCAAGCGCCGTCAGCACGTCGCGACCCCCGCGCACTTCAGCAAGCACGGCATCGATCGCAGCGGTGCTACAACCGATCTGCCGCATCGCGTCGAGATACATCTCAAAGTGGCTGGTGGCACCACCGCCGACTTCGTCACTCTCTTCGCCGAGCACGATCTCATTGATCAACCGCCGCGCCGTGCGTTCGCCTTGCGGCAGCCACACTTCGTCCAGGCAGGTCATGCGACGCTGCAGGCCTTTGAGCAGCGACATGAAATCCCACACGGCGAAAATGTGGTGCGACATGAAGACCTTGAGGTCGTCCAGGTCACGTAAGGACTCGTAGACGGGGTGCGCGAGCAGGCGTTGACGAATCGGCCGCAGCCGCTGGTGCAAACTCACGAGATGCGCGGTGATCTTGTTCGCCATGGATGATGCAATGCTACCCACAAGGACGAATTGCCTTGACCAGAGTTCGCGTCGCAATCCCCGCTACTTGACCTCGATCTCGCCGGGTTCGCCGTCTACCTGCGCCTCGACTCGCGGCACCACCCACGGCCGGATCCCCGCCGCTGGCGCCAGCACCCCGTGATACGTCACCAGATGCCGCCGCGGCCGCGGCACCAGCGCGCACAGTCGCTCCATCAACACCTGCGGCTCGAGCACCACGCTCGTGCTGCCGTCCTTCCACCGCTTCTTCAGCGAATACGCCACCCGACCATCCGGCAGCAGCGACAGCCGGCTCTCCGCGATCGCCGGACGCCCCGCATATCGGCACAGATGTTCGAGCCGAGCGCGATCGCGCGCCTCCACCCGCACCGCCGCATGCAGCGAAAACCCGTCCACGTCGGCGCACAGCGGGCCCTTCACGAACGGTTTCCTGCGCGCAGCAGATCAGCGCTGGTGACGGGCGATCCGACCGCGAACCGCCGCGTCACGCCGCCGCCGGGCTGGGGATCCATGCATGCCAACCTCCCTCTCGGAATCCTCATGCTCTCGATCCATGCCCGTCGCGTGTGCCTGTTCCTGCTGGCCCTCGGCACCTTGCTCGTCGGTAGCGCCAACGCCCAGACCGCTGCCTACCACGGCGTCTCCTCGGCCACGCACCAGGCCCAGTTCACCACCCTCAGCGGCCAGGGCTATCGCCTGATCTCGTTGAGCGTCGCCGGTTCGCTGGCGGCGCCGACCTATTCGGCGGTCTGGGAAGTCGCCGCCGGCCCGGGCTGGGTGGCGTCGCACGACATGTCGGCCGTGCAATACCAGGCGCAGCGCACGGCGTGGATCAACCAGGGTTACCGCGCCAAGATCATCACCATCGCTGGCACCTCGTCGTCGACGTGGGTGTTCGCCGCCGTGTTCGTCAACGACGGCGCCACGGTCTACGACACCATGTCGTTGACGGAGTCGGGCTTCCACACGGCGATGGACACCCAGCGCAACGCCGGGCGCTACCCGGTCTCGGTCGACGTCTTTGGCGATGCCAGCTCCGGCCACTACTACACCGTGGTGTGCGAGCCCAACACCGGCGACGTCACGTGGGGCCACAACGTCGACAGCAGCTCCACGGAGTTCGGTGAGACGCGGCTGGCGCACGGCGAACCGGACCACCGGCTCGCCTGCATTGGCATGTCGGAGTCGCAGCGCTACGTGTCGGTCTGGTACGACCAACGCGTCGGCACCGAGACCATCGCCGCCAACCAGACCGGCACCGGCTGGCAGAACCTCTTCACGGCCGTCACCGGCAACGGTCACTACCCGCGCATGGTCGCATCCGGCGGCAGCGGCTCGGCGCTGCGCTTCGCCGGCTCGTTCGCGCAGTACCGGACGCCGCGCGTGCGCGCATGGCACTACGAAGGCTCGTCGTCGGCGACGTTCGCCTCGCTCGACTCGTACGTGCAGAGCGTCATGACCGCGCAGGGGCACCGCGCCGGCGCCATCGCGGTGGCGAAGGACGGCAAGCTCGTGCATGCGCGGGCCTTCACGTTGGCGGAGTCGAGCCATCCTGTCACCTATCCCACCAGCGTGTTCCGGATCGGCAGCTGCGCGAAGCCGCTGACCGCGTTCGCGGCGCACGAAGCCGACGAACAGAACTTCCTGAGCATGACGACGACGGCGGTGACGGCGCTCGGCCTGAACTCGGCCACGGCGTGGCTGCCGAACGTGACGATGCGCGACATCCTCCGCTACACGAGCGGCGTGCGGCGCAGCTACACGCCCACCGAAGTCGCGGAATGGCTGAACCCGTCGTCGCCGGTCTATCCCGTTTCGATGGCCAGTGGCGCCAGCTGGCTGGCGGCGCAGTCGATGAACTACAACCCGAGTGCGGTGCCGACCCTGGCCGGCTACTCCAACTCGGCCTACCTGCTGGCCGCCGAGATGATCCGCGTGCGCACCGGCCAGTCGTTCTTGAGCTTCCTGCAGAGCGACGTGATGGGGCCGCTCGGCATCACGCGCATCCGCGTCGCGCCCTCGGAGTATGCGGACCTGGCCGCCAACGACGTGCGCCACCAGCTCACCAAGTTGGAACTGCTGCCGAGCGAGCGCTACACGGACCGGCGGCGGCGCAGCGCGCAGTACGCCGAGGACCTCTACTTCAAGCGCGGCTCGGGGGGCATGGCCGCCAGCGTGGTGGACTACGTGCGGTTGCTGTCGGGTGTGTTCGACCTGCAGGGCCCGGACTCGATCCTGTATCTCACGCCGACGCGGACGGCGATGTTGAACCGGCTGACGTTCCCGAAGTACGACGATCCGACCGAGAACTCCGAAGTCTGCCTCGCCGGCATGGCGTGGGAGCCGCGTCCGGGTGGCGTCTACTCGTACTCGAAGGGCGGCTGGCTGCCCACCAACGCGACCGCCGACGTCTGCTGGCGCACCGATGGTGTCTCGTGGGCGGTGTTCTTCAACTCCGGCCAGTCGGGCGCCAGCGGCGACGAGATCAACACGCGTATCGAGGCGATCACCAACTGGCCGAACATCGATCTGTTTCCGTCACACGGCCTGCCGGCGTACCCGCAGCGGGCGCAGATCGCAGCCTCGACGCCGTCGTTCTTGTTCAACGTGTCGACGAACGCGCTGACGCTGACCGGCAAGCGCTTCGACACGGTGACGCACGTGAACTGGGGCTTCAGCCAGATCACCAGCACGTCGCCGACCAACTGGGCGAACGGCTACTTCGTCGTCACCAGCCCCACGTCGATGGAGATTCACCCGCCGCAGGGCCGCACACCGGGCACCATCGCGGTGACGGTCGGCAACGCGGTGGGCGCGAGCAACTCGATCAGCGTCGACATGCTGGCGAACCTGTCGTTCCGGATCGGCGCGCCGACCGTGGTCAGCCCATTCCAGTCATGGAGCGCCTACGTCGCGCGCGGCACCGTGAGCGGGCTCACGACGGCCGGCGGCTTCGGCATCCTGTGCCTCAGCTTCAGCAACCAGCCCTCGGCGGCGCCGGGCATCGTCAGCCTTGGCCTCGGCAACCAGTTCACCGATCTGGTGACGTCGGGCGCTTTCCAGTTCAGCCCGACGACGCACGCGTATCGCTTCGACCTGCCGGCGTTGCCGAGCGGCACCGTCTATCTCGAAGCGGTTGGCTTCGACATCACGGCGCCGAGCCTGTTTCCGCTGCTCTCGACCAACACCGTCGGCATCACGCGGCTGTAGGCGGCGCCAACCGTGTGCGGGAATCCGCACGCACGGTTCGATCGCTCGTACGTCTGCAAATGGTCAGACAGACAAGCTAGCAGTGGCAGCGAGCCGCACTCCGCGGCCTCGAACAGTCGATTCGCAACCGACATCGCCCGCAGAGGCCATGATCTCTGCTAGCTCAACTTCCGCAGTTGCTGCCAATTTGAGGCCGTTTGCGGGCATCGACGGCCCGCAAACCCACTAACGGCGCGGGGAGCTGTCGCGAAGGGGCGTGTAGTGCCAACCAACCCCGTTGATCGTCGTCGATGAGTGCGCGAGAAGGGTGCGTGGCTGAAAACACGTGTACCTTCGCCACAAACGTATTCGCAAGAACGGCAAGACGCACACCTACTGGCTGCTGGTGCGCTCGGTGCGCCGCGGCGGGAAGGTGCGCCAAGAGGTCGTTGCCACGCTCGGCAAGTTGGACGCGAAGGGGCAGAGCCGTGCCAAGGCCTATGCGAACAAGCTCATGGGTCGCCGCATGCAGCCGAGCCTGTTTGAGCCGCGCGACGAGGTGGCGTGCAACGTCGAGGCCGTGCAGGTGAAGGCAGTTCGGATCGAGCGAGCGCGGCGCTTCGGCGACGTGTTTGTCGGTCTGAGTCTGTGGCACGCGCTGCAGTTGGATGACGCGTTCGATCGCCTGATGCCCGAGGGGCGCGAAGACATCCGATGGTCGAGTTTGGCCGCCATTCAGGTGATCTGCCGCCTCTGCATTGCCATCCAGCGACCTGCACATCGCCGAGTCGCTCTATCGCCAAACGACCCTCGACGATCTGCTCGGTATCCCCGAGGACAAGGTCAACGACGACCGGCTCTACCGCACTCTCGACCGGGTGTTCGTGCATAAGGATGCCATCGAGCAGCACCTGCGCGACCGCATTGGCAAGCTGTTCGGCATCAAGTACGACCTGCTGCTCTACGACGTCACGTCGACCTACTTTGAAGGCCAGGTGCTGCGCAATCCGCAGGCGAAGCGCGGCCACAGCCGTGACCATCGCCCGGACTGCAAACAGGTGTGCATCGCACTCGTCCGGGCCTCGAAGAAGTTCCTGGTCGAGGTCCAGATGCAGAAGGTGCTGTGCTTGGGCTGCTGCTCGGGCGTGCATTCGCCGACGATGGCGCCGTCGCGCACCGACCAGAAGGTCATGTCGGGTCGGGCCCGGGTCCTGGGCAATGGCGTTGGCCAGGGTGGGGGCTTCGGCTCCTTGCCGTGGCCGCCGGCGAATGGGCGATACGGGTGACTACGTAGCACCCATTGCGAGCGGTCAGACCTTGGTCAAAAGCAGGCTCACGTTGCTTGTCAAGGCTGGTCGATCACAACCGTAGGAGTCTCGAGACGACCGAGGGCATGAGCACGCCTCCAGTGGGGAGACGTGCCAGCTGTCGATGGCTCAAGAGCACGGGAGAGTTCACGGCATGACCCGACAGCATCTACTCGCACTCGTCTTCGGTATCGGCGCCGCATGGGTCCCGTGCCTTCTGGCCCAGAGCCAGCCGCCGCTCAAGTTCGGCCAGTCGGCACCATTGACCGGCCCGACCGCCCAGCTCGGCCTGCGTGTGCGCGCCGGCATCGCGGCTGCGGTCCACGAAGTGAACGCGAGTGGGGGAATTGCGGGCCGTCGGATCGAACTGGTGAGCCTCGACGATGGCTACGAGCCAGCGCGCACCGCGGTCAACATGCGGCAACTCATCGACGAGCAGGGCGTCGTCGCCGTGCTCGGCAGCGTCGGTGCGCCGTGCGCGATCACGGCCGTGCCGATCGCGCAAGAGAAGAAGACGCTGCTCTACGGCTACTTCACCGGCGGGTCGGTGCTGCGCAAGGCGCCAGCCGATCACTACGTGGTCAACTTCCGCGCGGGCCTCACCGAGGAAGTCAGCGAGCTGATCGAGCAGTTCCTGCAGGCCGGCGTGCGCGTCGACGAGATCGCCTTCTTCACCCAGCAGGACGCCTATGGCGAGACCGCGTTCGCCGGGGGCATGGCCGCGCTGCAGCGGCATGGGCTGAAGGCGACCGCCGACGTCAAGCACGTGCGCTACGAGCGCAACACCGTCAACGTCGAGAGCGGGCTCAGCGAGTTGCTGTTGATGCAGCCAGAGCCGAAGGCGGTGATCTTCGCTGGTTCGGGCGCGCCGACCGTGGCGTTCGTGCGCGAAGCCCACAAGGCCGACTTCCGCCCGTTGGTGGGGGCGTTCTCGTTCGTGGATGCGCTGTATGTGGCCAAGGAACTCGGCGCCGACGCGGACGGCATGGTCGTGACGCAGGTGGTGCCGCCGCTGTCGTCGTCAGCGCCATGCATCGACACCTACGTGAAGGCCATGCAGGTGTCGGCACCGGCGGAGTCGCCGTCGTTCGCGGCGTTCGAGGCCTACCTGTCGGCGCATGCGCTGTTCGACGCGCTGCGGCGCCAGCCAGGCGACCTGTCACGGCAGGCCGTGGTGAAAGCCATCCGCGGCATTGGCCAGTCGGACATCGGGATGGGCAAGGATCGGCCGGTTCGACTGCGCCAGGACGGTCACACCATCGCCGGCTACATCTGGCCCACCGAGATCCGGGGCGGCGAGATCCGTTCGCTGCTGCCTACCCAGCCGTCACCGCTGCAGGGTGCGCGGTGAGCTCGAGCCCGGCCGAGCACCAGAGATCGTCCCGGCTGCTGGTCGGGATCGTGGCCATGGTGATGCTGATCGCCGGGTTGGTTACGGGCGTCGTGTTCTGGTCGCTGTCCGTGGCGCGATCGGAACGGCGGATGCTGGAGAGTCGGACCGCTGTCGCCCAGCGCATCGCGGAGGCCTCGACCAACCTGTTGGATGCCAGTAGCCGCGAGCTGGAGAACCTGCTGGATCTCGACGCACCGACGCCGCCGGGAGATCGCGTCGTCGACTTCGCCGGGCAGCTCGGCACGCTGTTGGTCGAGACCGGAATCGGTTCGATCGAGCAGATGCGCGCCGAAGTGCTAGAGGGCATCGCTCGCATGCGCGCGATGCTGTCCGCGGCCAGGGAACTGCGCGGCAAAGCGGTGCGGGCCGAGTCCATGCGCCTGGCCGATTGGGACAAGCTCACCGGGGTCGTGCGAGACATGCGGGCCCAGGCCGACAGCGTCGAGGGCTCGCTGAAGCTGTCCGCGGCGCGGGTCATCCGCGCGCTGCAGGAGGGCCGGCAGGTCGATGCCGGTGCGTCGCGCTGCTTGCCGCTGGTCGGCATCATCCGCCGGGCGGTGGAGGAACTGGATGAAGCGGTGCATCAGCTGATCACCCGCGCTTCGACGGATACGATCGAAGACCTGCGCGAGAACCGGTTGCCGCCATTGCTGGAGCAGTTGCAGCGGGACCTGGCCAAGGTCGAGCCCATGCAGCCGACGCGCGTCAAGGACCTTCGCACGCAGGTCGCCCAGCTGGAGCACCTGCTGGTCGGTGGCCGGTTCCGCCACGACGAGGCGACCCAGACGGTGCCGATGCGGCCGGAATCGCTGTTGGCCACCTACGTCGAGTGCGTCGGCCATCGCGGGCAGTTGGCCGAGATGCGGCGGCAAGCCAACCGGGCGCTCAGCGAGTTCTCGGCGAGCGCGGTGCGGTTGCACGATGTCGCCACCGGGGTCGGCAACGAGGCCATGGCCGCGGTCAACGATTCGCTGGACGCGGCATGGTCGACCGTGCTGATGGTCGCGGTGCTGGGCGTGTTGCTAGTGACGGCGCTCGTGTTGCGACTGCCACGCACGATCCGCGCCGACGTCCAGCGCATGACCCAGGCGGAGCGAAAACTGTCCGCACAACTGCTCGAGGCCAAGGAGATCGCCGAGAGCTCCAGTCGCAGCAAGAGCGAGTTCCTGGCCAACATGAGCCACGAGATCCGCACGCCGATGACGGCGATCCTCGGCTACGCCGAGTTGCTGGCCAACGACGGCGACCGCTCGCAGGCGCCGCAACACCGATTGGACTGCGTCGACACCATCCGTCGCAACGGCGAGCACCTGCTGTCGATCATCAACGACATCCTGGACTTGTCGAAGATCGAGGCCGGACGCATGCAGGTGGAGTCGCTGCCGCTGCAGTCGGCGCAGCTCGTCCAAGACGTGTTGTCGCTGATGGCCGTCAAGGCGAAGGCCAAGGGCCTCGAACTGCGCGCGCGCTTCGAGAACGCGATCCCGCGGAGTATCCACAGCGACCCGACGCGCTTGCGGCAGATCCTGGTCAACCTGGTCGGCAACGCGATCAAGTTCACCGAACTCGGCAGCGTCGAGCTGACCATCCATTGGCTGCCCGGCGACACGCCGCTGTTGCGGATCGCCGTCGTCGACACGGGCATCGGGATCGAAGCCGGCCAGCTGGCGCACCTGTTCGGCGCGTTCATGCAGGCGGATGCCAGCATCACGCGCAAGCACGGCGGCACGGGACTCGGCTTGAGCATCAGCCGGCGTCTCGCGGAGACGCTCGGTGGTGGCATCACCGTGCAGAGTACGCCAGGGCAAGGCAGCGTGTTCACTCTGACGGTGGCCACTGGTCGCGTGATGGGCGAACCCATGCATGCACCCGGTCCGGTGACGATCCAGGCCACGGTCTCCAGCATCGCGAGCCCCGCGGCCAACCGGGTGGCGCTTGCCGGCGTGCGGATCCTGTTGGCCGAGGACGGTCCCGACAACGTGCGGCTGATCACGCATCATCTGCGCAAGGCCGGTGCGGTGGTCCAGGCCGTCGGCAACGGCCGACTGGCGGTCGAGGCGTTCACGAAAGACGGCTCCCTGGACGGCCCGCTGCAGGAGCCGCTGCCGTTCGATCTGCTGCTGAGTGACATGCAGATGCCCGAACTCGACGGCTACGCGGCGATCCGCCTGTTGCGCAGCAAGGGCTGCGGCCTGCCGATCATCGCGCTGACGGCGCATGCGATGGCCGGCGACCGGGAGCGGTGCATCGAGGCGGGCTGCAACGCCTACGCCGCCAAGCCGATCGATGCGGCCGTGCTGATCGAATGCTGCCGCCAGGCGATGCAAAGGGGCGCAGTCGCGGTGACGTGATCGCCGGCGTTGGGCGCGCCGCACTGCGGCCGGGATGCGATCGAGACGCTGGGATCCAGGCTGTGCACTCACCAGCGCCTTGCGCGCCCCGTAGCATCGCGACCCCGCATGAACGCCCGCACCGCCGCCCGTTCGTCAGTTCTCCACCTCGACACGCTGATTGGTTTGGCAGCACCGGCGGCGGCGTGTGGAAGACCACCGACGGCGGCAAGACCTGGCAGAACCAGAGCGACGGCAGCTTCGGCGGCTCGATCGGGGCCGTCGCGGTCGCGCCGAGCGACAGCAAGATCGTCTACGTCGGCACCGGCGAGAAGACCTGGCGCGGCAACGTGTCGAGTGGCGATGGCATGTGGAAGAGCACCGACGCGGGCAAGACGTGGTCGTTCGTCGGCCTGCCCGACTCGCGCCACATCAGCCGCGTGCGCGTGCATCCGCAGAATCCAGACGTCGTCTACGCGGCGGTGATGGGCCACGTCAGCGGCCCCAACGAAGAACGCGGCGTCTACCGCAGCAAGGACGGCGGCAAGTCGTGGCAGCGCGTGCTGTTCGCCAACCCGCACGCCGGTGCGGTCGATCTGTGCCTCGCGCCCGACGGCTGCCGGCGTGGCCTTCCGCTGAACCGGACGCCGCTTGAAAAGCCCATTCCCGTGCGACGAGTCTGTGCGGAGTGCAAGAACTTCTTCGAACCGGGCGACGAGGTGGTGCGGCGGCTTGGTCTGCAAGCGGCGCAGGTGGTCGGCATGCGCTTCGCGTTCGGCAAGGGCTGCCAGAACTGCAACTTCACCGGCTACCGCGGCCGCATGGCGATCACGGAGATCCTCGACGTCGACGCCCGCCTGCGCGAAATGATCTTGCAGGGGGCCAGCACCACCGCGCTACAGGCCGCGGCGGTGGAGAACGGACTGGTGACGTTGCGCGAGACCGGTCACGGCTGATCGGGCGATCGCCCGACCCCCGGACGGTTGATCGCTGGCGCCAGCCAGCGGTCAGACGCCGACCGCCTGGGTGCGTGTCTTGAACTTCGACACGGTCGCGAGCAGCGACTTCGCCTGGGCCGAGGCTTCCTGGGCGCCCGCTGCCAGTTCTTCCGAGCTGGTGGCGTTGCGCTGGGTCACCGTGTCCAGTTCCGCAATGCCAGTGTTCACCTGGCGGATGCGTTCGAGTTGTTCGCAGGCAGCCGTGGCAATGCCGTCGACCAGCTGGTTGACGTTGCTCGTCACCGCGGCGATCTCTTCGAGCGATGTGTTGACGCGGCCGCAACCAACGACGCCTTCGCCGGCTCGGCTGCGCGCCTCATCGATCATCGCGGTGGTGGCCGCTGCCGCCTCCTTGGACCGTTGCGCCAGATTACGAACCTCCTCGGCCACGACTGAGAACCCACGACCAGAATCACCGGCGCGGGCAGCTTCTACCGCGGCATTGAGCGCCAACAGATTGGTCTGGAACGCAATCTCGTCGATGGCCTTGATGACCTTGGCGATCTCATCGGACGACGCCTTGATCTGCCCCATCGCGGTCGACATGTGTTGCATCTCTGTTTGCCCGCGGCCGGTGACCTGGCGAGAGGTTGTTGCCTCCTGGTTCGCTCGCTTGCAGCCTTCGACGCTCTGGTCGGTGCGGTCCGTCATCTGCTGTGTCGCCGCGCGGACCTGTTCCAAACTGGCGGCTTGCTCGGTCGCACCTTGCGCCAACGTCTGACTTGCGTTTGCGATCACGGTGGATCCAGCGTCGATCTCCTTCATGCCGATCTGGACCGCCGCCAAGGCCGCCTCCACCTTCTCGAAGAAGGCGTTGCAAGAGCCAGCGACTCGGCCGATCTCGTCGCGGCCGAGCACATCGACGCGCATGGTCAGGTCGCCCTGCGCGATGACCTGCAGGCAGGACTCCAGCTTGGTGAGACGGGCTCTGCTCGTGCGCACGATCCAACTCGCCAGCAATAAGGCGAGCAAGGTGACAGAGACCGCGACGATGACCGCTTCTCTGGTGCCGGCCGCCTGAGTTTTCGCCGCGTCGTCACTGGTCGTCGCGCAGGACCGGTCCAGCGACGCAACGAGTTCGATGGTCTGCTTGGCGATCTCGGGCCCGAGCTGGTCAAGCCCCTTCGTCACCAGCTCCGTCTCAGCCGCGCGCACGTTCACCGAGTGCTCCATGCGTTCGACCCAGAAATGGATCGCCTCGCAGGCCTCCTTCATCCACGCCTTGCGGGTTGGATTGCTGACGCGGCTCGACAACACCTCGACAAGGTCATTCGTCGCTTTGGCGTGTTCCTTGGCTTGGAGCTGGAACGCTCTGTCATCCGTATTCAGGTACTTGAAGAAGTTGGTCCTCGCCTCCTGGAACCGCTCGCTGGCTACGGCGGCCTGGTAGGCCACCACGGGGTCGCCGTCCGCGTGCGCCGTGTTTGCGATCTCCTTCAGCAGCGTGGTGGTATTGGCGGCAGCCTGTCCCATCGCCGCCGCGATGCTGGCGCGCTCGTCGATGAGCCGCACAAGTTCGGCGAACTTGCCCTGGTAGCTAGCCATGCCCTCGTCGATGGCTTGCACAAGCCGCACCCGGTCGGGTGCCTGGATGTTGTCCTTTGCGATCTGCATCTTGGCCGCGAAGCCGGCTGAGTAGTCGGCGAACTGCTGCAGATCCTTGTCGCTGTTGGTGAGCATGAAGTCCTTGACGTTCATGCGTACCATCAACATGTCAATCTCCAATGACGCGACCAGTTGGGAGTCGTTGACCATCTCGCTCACCCCGTTGAGTGAGTTGGTGTTGGCGGTGGTCGCGCGACTGGTAATCGCCGACAGCAAGAGAATGCCGGTCACGCAAAGACCGAAGCTGCCGACGAGCAGACTGGCCAACGTCCTCGCTCGACCGGGCCGACCATCCGCGTGCACGGTGCGTGAGAACACGAACGCGAGCAACAACGTGCCCAGCAATGCCAGCGCCGCGGCAACGGAAAAGCCCACGCCGATGTGACCGCTGTCGTTGACCAGCTGCGCGTCCAGTTCGATTTTATTCGCCTTGCCAGCCCCCGCGCCGAACGCTGCGCGTTGCACGGGCTTGCTCTCGGGCTGGTGGAAGACGCCAGGCGCCGGCAGCTTGGAGGCCGCCGCTGCGGCGCCGCTGACGGGTGCGTGGGCGGTGCCGGGGGATTCGGCCGATTGGCCGCGCAGAAAGGCGGCCAGCAAGACCGCAAGAATCGTGGCTAGAGAATTCTTCATCATGAATCGAGTCGCGACTTGGGCTCGTGTGTGGCGTGAGCAGGCACGTAGTACGACCCCCCAAAGTAGAAGGTCTACAACCCGCATCGGCTGCATCTCCGGGCAGCTGTATGAGTCTTTCCCTTAGGCCGAGTGGACCCGTTCGTCGGCCGTGAGCCGGTTGCTCGGAACTTCTGGAAGTGCGCCAGTTGTGCCGTTGCGGCGCGCCGCTGGCATCAGCTAGAGCGGAGCGGCGGCCGCGTGATCACGCACTTCGACCTCGAATGGCAACGCCGGCGGTTCGTGGGCCACACCTTCGACAGCCTCTGTCAGGAGACCATTGCCGCTCTGCCGGCCGACGTCTACGTCCGTTTCGACATCGACGGACTCGATCCGGCCCTTTGCCCACACACGGGCACGCCTGTGCCAAGCGGTCTTTCGTTCGCCGAGGCTGTGCACCCTTTGGTGGAGCTGGCGCGCAGCGGTCGCCGCCTGGTTGGTTTCGACCTCGTCGAAGTGGCGCCCGGCGACGACGAGTGGGACGCCAACGTGGCGGCGCGGCTGCTCTACAAGTTGTGTGGGGAGGTCCTGCAAAGTCGCTAGACGGCCTCAAGTAGCACGCCGAAGGCACCGATGGACACCGCCGTAATCTGGAGTTTTCATGCCAATCGCTGCGGAAATCGGGAGTCTGGAGAAGCTGGTCGAGCGACTGCGAATCGAGGGATTTCCCGTCGCGCATGAGATCGTGCAACAGATGCACGCGGTCGAGAGCGATGCGCGAGTTTCGTCGTTCGATGATCTGGCGCGGCTGTGCTGCGTCGGCGCCGAGACCATCCAGTTGCTCGCCGCCAATGCGGCCACCTTCGCTCCGCAAGCGGAGCATGTGCTCGACCACTTGACGCGCGTCATCGACTTCGCGAACAAGTGCGCCGAGGCCGCGCATGCCGGCGCCAGCGCGGCCGGCATCGTGCCTCCGCCCCTGCTGACGTTGCCGAACAACGACGAAGAAACACACTTCGCCGAAACGGTGAGCATGTTCATCAGCCATTCGATCGGCGTGATGTCGGAGCTCGAAGAGGAAGTGCTGGCCGTCGAGTCGAGCACGAAGCCGGAGGAGACGATCAGCGGCATCCGTCGCACGATGCACACACTGAAAGCCGAGTTCGGTGTGCTCAACATGGATGGGCCGCAGAAACTCTGCCATCAGGCGGAGACGACGATCGACGCCTGCGTCGAGAACGGGCATGGCTTCCCGGTCGAGGTGATGCTGCAGTGCATCGACCTGTTGAAGCAGTTCTTCGATCGCCTCACGCGCGACATCTCGTCCACGTTCGGTGATGCCGCGCCGATGATCGCCAGTCTGCAGCGCATCGCCGCCGAAGCCAACAAAGCCGCGACCATCGTCGAAGAGGTTGGACCACCGGTTGTGCTGACGGTTGGTGGTGAGTTCGCCGACAACTTGACCGAGTTCATCACCGAAGCGCGTTCGCACCTCGCCGATGCGGAAGTCGCCATGGTTCGGCTGGGCGCCGAACCGGGCAAGCTCGAGCACATCAACGTGACGTTCCGCGCCTTCCACACGATCAAGGGTGTGGCCGGGTTCTTGAACCTGACGCCGCTCGTCGAACTGGCGCACGTTGCCGAGACGCTGCTCGACGGCGCCCGCTCGGGTCGACTGACGTTCAGTGCCGCCGACATCGACTTGGTGCTCGCGGCCGGCGACATGATCACGCAGATGCTCGCGGCGCTCGAGGGGCAGCCCGGTCCATCCACCGGCCACTGGAAGAACCTCAAGGCCAGACTGCAGGCAGCGGCGGTGGGCACGCACCAGGCGGCCCCGGGAGGCAAGGTCACACCGGCCGCGGCACCGGCGGTGCCAGTGGCGCAACCCCAACCGCCCATGCCTGACGAGACCACGGCCAACGACAAGGTCGAGGCCGAGGCCGGTCCTGTGATGCAGCCAAAGCCGACGGCAGAAGCGACCGCGGCAGTTGGCGGCGAACACAAGGCGGCGCGGGTCGATCGCACGATCAAGGTCAGTACGACCCGGCTGGACATGCTGGTCGACATGGTTGGCGAACTCGTCATCGCGCAATCCATGGTCCTGCAGGATCCGGCGATCCAACGCCTCGACTGCCAGTCGTTGACGCGCAACATCGGCCAGGTCGGCAAGATCACCCGCGACCTGCAAGAGGCCGCCATGTCGTTGCGCATGGTCACGGTCAAGTCGACCTTCCAGAAGATGTCGCGGCTGGTGCGCGACGTCGCCGGCAAGTCCGGCAAGCGGGTTGCGCTGACGCTCGCGGGCGAAGAAACCGAACTCGACCGCAACGTCGTCGAGCAGATCTCCGACCCGTTGGTGCACATGATCAGGAACGCGATCGATCATGGCATCGAGACGCCGGACAACCGACGCAGCAAGGGCAAACACCACGAAGGCCATCTGTCGCTGAGTGCCTACCACCAAGGTGGCTCAATCGTCATCGAGATCCGTGACGACGGGAGCGGCATCGACAAGGCCAGAGTGATCAAGAAGGCGGTCGAGAAGGGCCTGTTGCCGCCCGATTCCACGGTCAACAACCTGTCCGACAGCGAGGCGTTCGCCCTCATCTTCCTGCCCGGCTTCTCCACCGCCGAGAAGGTCACCGACCTCAGTGGTCGCGGCGTCGGCATGGACGTCGTGCGGCGCAACATCGAAGCGCTGCGCGGCAAGATCGAGATCGACAGTCGGCTTGGCGAGGGCACGACGTTCCGCCTGCGGCTGCCGCTGACGCTCGCCATCATCGATGGCATGATCGTGCGCGTTGGCAACAACCGCTACGTGATCCCGACCCTGAGCATCGAGCAGAGCTTCCGCCCGCAGGCCGCCGACGTGCACCATCTCGTCGATCGCGGCGAATGCGTGCACGTGCGCGGCACCGTGCTGCCGATCTACCGCCTGAAAGGCATCTTCGGCCAGAGTGACGGCCTCGACGACATCGCCGAGGGCATCCTCATCGTGGTCGAACTGAACGGTCAGCGCAGTTGCTTGTTCGTCGACGAGATCCTTGGCCAACAGCAAGTGGTGATCAAGTCTCTGGGTCTGCAGCGCGACCGGGCGGTTGGCTTGTCTGGCGGTGCGATCATGACCGATGGTCGGGTCGCCTTGATTCTCGACGTGGGCACTCTCGTCGAGTCGGCATTCAGCTTTTGAACGGAAACGATTGGTCATGAACACAACCATTGAGCCACCTGTCGGCACGAGCAAGAACGTGGGTTTCACCGCGGGCAAGTTCCTGTCTTTCCAGCTATCCAAGGAAGAGTACGGCATCGCCATCTTGAAGGTGCGCGAGATCATCTGCATGGCCGACATCACGCCCTTGCCGCGCACGCCAGAGTTCGTGCTCGGCGTCATCAACCTGCGCGGCCGGATCATCCCGGTGATCGACCTGCGGCGGAAGTTCAGCATGGCGCCGACGGCCTTCACCAACGAGACGTGCATCGTCGTCGTCGATGTCGGCCGCGACGCGGACTCGGCGTTCCGGGTCGGTTGCGTGGTCGACACGGTCAGCGAAGTGATGAACATCGGCAACGATCACTTCGAGCCGACACCGCGCTGTGCCAACGCTGACGGCGACTACATCGCGGGTCTGGCCAAACTCAAGGACCGGGTACTCATCCTGCTCGACATCGAACGAGTCATCGGTGACCTCAATCCGGCCATGCTGGAGCAGGCGAGCTGAGATGTTCGAGACCGGCGGAGGCCGCGGCATCGTCGTCGGTGTCGCCCAGATGGTGACTGCTTGCGCCGAGCAGAATCATCTCATCACGTATGCGCTGGGCTCGTGCATCGGCCTGTCCGCGTACGACCCGGTCACCAAGCTCGGCGGCATCCTGCACTACATGCTGCCGCAGCCAGCCGAACACGCCGACCCCCAACGCCTGAAGCCCTTCGTCTACGCGACGACCGGCATCCCGCTCCTGTTGCGCAAGCTCACGGAGGCCGGTGCGCAACAGAACCGGCTGGTGGTCTGCGCTGCCGGGGGCGCGGAGATCCTCGTGGGGGCGGCAGTCATGGCCATCGGCAAGCGCAACCGCACGATCCTGCGCAAGATCCTGTGGAAGATGGGCATCACGCTCGTGGCCGAAGAAACGGGCGGTCGCATCGCGCGCACCATGATCCTCAACCTCAAGCAAGGCGATGTCCGCATTCGCTGCCGCGATGGCGACAAGGTGCTCTGGGCGCCCGGCATGAAGGTCACTGCACCGAAGGCAATCGAACCATGAACTATCGCATCCTCATCGTCGACGATTCGCCGCTGTTGCGGGCAACGGCTCGGCGCGCGGTGCTGCAGGCAGGTGCCGCGCCGGACAACGTGCGCGAGGCGAAGAACGGTCGAGAAGCGCTCGATGCCCTGGCCAAGGCGCCGGCTGACATCGTCTTGCTCGACATCAACATGCCGGTGATGGACGGCTTCGAATTCGTCGAACAGAAGGCCAAGAATCCGGCGCTGGCGGGAGTGAAGGTCGCCCTTGTCACCACCGAAGGCAACAAGAAGCGTCTCGACCGCATGACCCAGCTCGGTGTCGTGCACTACCTGCGCAAGCCGTTCGAGCCGGAAGAGCTGCGGGCCCTCGTCAGCGAACTCTTCCAAGAGGGGAAGTGAGACCATGAACGCCGTCACCGGATCGGACTTCAGCAAGACGGTGCGCAGCGCGCTCGAACGCATGGCGTTCGTCAACACGGAGCCCGGCGAGGACACTGCGGGGGAAGTGCTGGCGCAGGCCTTCGGCCACGCCGTGGTCGACATCGCGGCGCCGTCCAGCCGCATGACGCTGGTGGTGTCGGCGACGCCCGGCATGATCCGCGAAATTGCGGGCGGCATGATGGGCCTCGAGCCAGAAGAGGTCGACATCGACGAACATGGGCGCGCCACGCTGGCCGAGCTGGCGAACATCCTGGGGGGCGAGCTCGTCATGAAACTCGGCGGCGAGACCATCGAGATGCGCATGGGCCTGCCGGGCGAAGCGACCGACGAAACGACCGGTGCGCACCTCGACCACATCGGGGCTGGGCACGGCTGGGCCTGCGTGATTGCAGGTGACACGGGACGGTTGCTCGTCGCGATGGCCGAGTGGTAGCGCTTCCTCGCAGCGAGTGTTTGGCCCAGCGCGCGCGCATGCCCTAGGCTTGGTCCTGCATGGGCAAGCCATTGAGCCTCCGAGAAGCGCGTCTGCATGTCGCTGCGCGCACCGTGCCGATCACCCAGTGTGAACGCGTACCGCTTGCCGAGGCGCATGGTCGGTTCCTGGCCGAGCCGGGGGTCGCGGAGAGCCTCGCTGGGCGCCAGTATGCCGGTGGGCTCGCCGTTGGCTCGGCGATTCGCATCATGACGGGTGCCTGCGTGCCAGCCGCCGACCTCGTGCACGGCACGCTGGCCGAACTCGGGGTGCGAACCGAATTCCACGGCATCGACTTGAAGCCTGGCAAGCCGACCTACTTCGGCACGCGCGATGTCCCCGTGGGCGCGCGCTACGTGTTTGGTTTGCCCGGCAATCCGGGTTCTGCGAGCACGGCGAAGTGTTGGATGCTGAGGTCGCGGGTCTGGTGTCTGCGATCCGCGATCGGGTGCTGCGATGTTTGCGGCGGCTGGGAAAGCTGCCGGCGGCAGAGCAAGGCGGAGCGGACGATGCACCCGAGGCAGGCGAACTGATGTCGTCCCGCCGCGTCTTCCCCTCGCCCGCCCGGATCCGCCCGATGCCCGCCGCCCTGCACCGCCCCGAGCCCGTCCTTCGCCACCGCGCGCAATCCGTCGACCGGAACGTCCCGCCGGCGCAGGCCGCGGCGTGGCTGTGTGAGGGGCGTTCGCTGATCGTGACCGATCGCTTCGTGACCGGGCTCGACATCCTCGAAGCACTGCGCGTGAAGCTGGAGGATCCGGGCGAGGACGCGGGATACGTCGCCAAGCGCGCCTTCCGTGAGGCGTTCCAGTCCGCGTGCAAGCACCTGCTTGCGCCCATCGTCGGACGCCAGGTGGCCCTCGCCGACGCGCCGCGTGCGGGCTTCCTCGCCGAGCTGTACCCGGACCACGCCGACTTCGCGCTGCCAGTCGAGGACGCGAAGGTCCTGAGCAGCGCGTGGGGCTGGTACGAGACGGGCGTGCACTTCCCCGTGCTGGGCTATCGCGTGCACCCGTTCTACGGCACGTACATTCCGGCCCGCATGGAGCACCTGGAGCTCTTCGGCACGTGGCTCGCGAAGTACAAGGGCGCGCGCGACCGGGCGATCGACGTGGGCACCGGCTCCGGCGTCCTGGCGCTCCAGATGGCCAAGGCGGGCTTCAAGCAGGTGCTCGCCACGGACATCAACCCGAACGCGATCGAGAGCGTGGCGAGGCAGCTGCAAAGGCTCCCGAAAGCACCCCCGATCGAACTCGAGCAGGCGGACCTGCTGGGTGCGGACCGTGGTCCCATCGACCTCATCGTGTCCAACCCGCCGTGGATGAAGGGCGAGGTGGGCCGGACGCTGGACCTGGCGATGTACTTCCAGGACGGCTTCTTCGAACGGTTCTACGACCAGGCCCTGCAACGCCTGGCACCCGGCGGCCGCGTCGTGTTCGTGTTCTCGAACATCATCGAGCTCTCGCAGCCCGACGTGCCGCATCCCATCCAGACCGAGCTCGATCGCGGGCGGTTCAGGCTGGTGGAGAAGCTGACGCGCCGGGTGAAGCCGTCGCCCGGGCGACGGACGCGGGAGAAGGTGGAGGTCTGGGAGTTGGCGGTGGTTTGACGGGGTGCGACTAGACGACCATCGTCTTCCAGCGGCCGCGTCGGAACAGCACGACGGCGGCTGCTGCGAACAGTGACTCCGCGATTGGGATCGACCACATGACGCCGTTGGGTCCGTAGTCGAGCCAG
>CANEYR010000069.1 GCA_947444055.1 Planctomycetota bacterium | reverse complement strand
GACCAGCAGCGGCACCTACCTCAACGTGCACACGGTGGCCCTGCCCGGCGGTGAAATCCGCGGCCAAGTCGTCAAAGCCTTGAGCACGCGCTTCACCGGCCTGCTGAGCGGCGGCCAAGAAGTGCCCCCGAACGCCAGCGGCGGCAGCGGCGTCGGGGTCGCGTTCCTGCATGAGCCCGACAACCGCGTTGTCTACACCGTCAACACCGCGGGTCTGGTCAACGTCACCGCCGCCCACTTCCACCAAGCCGCAGCCGGCGTCAACGGCCCGGTGATCATCCCGTTGAACGGCACGCTCGGCACCTACTGCGGCGTCAGCAATCGCCTCACGACGGCGCAAGTCGCCGCCTGGAAGGCCAACGGCGTCTACGCCAACGTGCATACGAATGCAGTGCCCGGCGGCGAAGTCCGCGCCCAGATGATCAAGGACCTCGGCGACCACTGGGTCGCCCAGCTCGACTCCGCGCAGCAAGTTCCACCCAATCCGTCCCCTGGCCTCGGCGGCGGCAGCTTGGTGGTCACGGCCAACGGCACCATCACGGTGTCAGGCGCTTTCGGCGGCCTCACCGGCCCGGCTTTGGCGGCGCACGTTCACCTTGGACCCTTCGGCGGCAACGGCGGCGTCGTCTTCGGCCTCGTCTTGGCGGGAACGACGTTCTCGGCAACCTACACGCCGTCGACGGTCGACCTCGCCAACCTGCGCGCCGGCAACTGGTACATCAACGTGCACACAGGGGCCTTCGGCGCTGGTGAGATCCGCGGCCAGTTGCGCCCGGCTGTGCTGCCAGCCCCCTTTGGCGGCGGCTGCTTGGGCAGCAACGGCACCCGGCCGCAGTCTGGCGCCACCAGCTTCCCGTCAATCGGCAGCACCATGAACATCGACCTCTACGGCGCCTTGCCGTTCGGTGTTGCGATGCTTGCGTTCGGCGGCACCCGCGACAGCCTTGGCCCGCTGCCGCTGCCCATCGCCATGCCCGTGCTCGGTTTGCCCGCCCCCAACTGCTACGTGCTGGTCGATCCGGCGATCCTGCTCGTCGTCCTCACCGACGCCTTCGGCTGCGGCAACCAGCCACTGAACGTGCCGTTCAATCCGTCCCTGCGCGGTCAGAACTTCTACACGCAATGGTTCTCGCTCGACGGCGCCGCCAATCCGAGCGGCTTCGTGCCGAGCACGGCGTTGACGCTGCCGATCCAGTAGACCGCCCCGGGCGAACGCACGGCGGCGCCGCTCAGCGCGCCGCCCCACCGCGCACGGGCCCCGCGTCCTTGCCGAGCTCGCGCAGCAGTTCTTGCTGCCGCTCGGTGAGCACCGCCGGCAAGCCCAAGCGCACGACCAAAAACAGGTCCCCGCGCGTGCCGTCAGCGCGCGCCAACCCTTGGCCGCGCAGCCGCAAGCGCTGCCCCTGTTGGGTGCCGGCCGGCAAGCGCGCCGTGGCCGTTCCACCGGGCACCGCCACGTCGACTTTGGTGCCATCCAGCAACTCCCACGGGGCCACGACCACGTCGGCTTCGACGTCGTCCTCGCGCAGCCGGTAGGTGTCATCCGGCACCAAGCGCAGCGTCAGCAGCAAGTCACCAGGACCCGAGTCGCCCGGCTCACCAAGGCCGCGCAAGCGCAGCACCTGGCCATCGCGCACGTCCTTGGGAATGGTCAGCTCGATATTCTTTTCGCGTTCGCTGCTGCCAAGCCCACCACACGCCGGACACGCGCGCCGACCGATTCGCCCTTCGCCTTCGCAGGTCTCGCACGGCACACGAATGCGCAGCCCGAACGGCCGTTTGCCGCCAAGCAAGGCCTCGCCGACCTTCAGTTCGATCTCGGCTTCGGCATCGGCCCCGCGCTCCGCCGCCGCTCGCGGGCGACCATCAGGGCGCGCCCGGCCACCAGCGCCGGCGAACATGTCGCCGAACATCTGGCCGAAGAAGTCCGAGAAGCCACCGCCCGCCGCACCGCCGCCACCAAACATGCGCGCAAACTCTTCGGGACTGACATGGCGCTGGCCACCACCACCTGGCGGCGCTTGGAAGTCCTGGCCGTGCCGCCACTGCTCACCCAGCGCATCAAAGCGTTTGCGCTTTTCGGGGTCGCTGAGCACTTCATTGGCCTCGGCAATCGCTTTGAACTTGTCCTCGACGCCCTTCCGCTTGTTCGGCGGATGGCGATCGGGATGCCATTCCTTCGCCAGCTTGCGGTAGGCGCGTTTGATGTCGTCTGGCGTCGCGGTGCGGGCAACGCCGAGGGTGGTGTAGTAGTCCTGAAAATGCATAGGTCGTCGGCGCCGAGGCGCGGCTGCAGCAGCAACACTGCGACAGGCGCGCGGCGAAATCCAGTATCGCGAGTGCGGAGTGCGCCCACCACCGCCTACGGTGCGCCCTCCAATGGAACCGTCCTCGCCGCCGCAACGCCGCTTCGCCGTTCTCATCGATGCCGACAACGTCTCGGCCTCCGCCCTCGAAGGGCTCATCGCGGAGATCGCCAACTACGGCGTCGCGTTGATCAAACGCATCTACGGCGACTGGACGCTGCCCAACCTCAAATCGTGGAAGGCACAGCTGCTCGAGCATGCGATCCAACCGATCCAACAGTTCCGCTACACGGTCGGCAAGAACGCCACCGACAGCGCCCTGATCATCGACGCCATGGACCTGTTGTTTCGCGCCAAGCTCGATGGCTTCTGCCTCGTCAGCAGCGACAGCGACTTCACGCGCCTGGCCTCGCGCATTCGTGAGGAGGGACTGATGGTGATCGGCTGCGGGGAACGCAAGACGCCGCGAGCCTTCGTCACCGCCTGCGATCGCTTCGTGTTCACCGACATCCTGCGCGGGGCGGCGGCACCGGAGCGCGAGAACGAGCCGAAGAAGACGGCGAGTGAACTCAAGCTCGACCGCAAGTTGATCGATCTGCTGCGCTGGGCGGTCGAAGCCAGTGAAGACGACGACGGCTGGGCCAACCTCGGTGCGGTCGGCGCCAAGATCATGTCGCAGCAACCGGACTTCGATGCGCGCAGCTACGGCTTCAGCAAACTGAGCAGCCTGGTGGAAGCGACCAACATGTTCGAGATCGAGCGGCAGACGAGCCAGAACGGGCGCGTCGACATCCTGCTGCGCGAGCTGCCGCCACAGTCGGCACCGCGGCGCCGCTGACGTCGAGCGGGCCAGGTCGCAGACATGATCCGCGAAGGTGGCGAGCTTGCAGGCTGGCCGTGGTTGACGCTGGTCCCGATCGTCGTGACCGCGATCCTGGCGTGGTCGGTGTTCGTGCCGCTGCCGATCGCCGACTACTGGGACGTGCTCGTCCCCGGTTGGGCGGCCGCCAACGAAGGGCCGGCGGCGCTGGCCGCGTTCCTTTGGCAACCGTTCGTCGACCAAACGATGGTGCTGCCGAAGGCCAGCATCCTCGCGTTGGCCAAGACTTCGCACGGGCCGCATCTAGGCATCGAGCTCGCGCTCGGATTTGCCGCCCAACTCGTCGTGCTCGCCTGCGTACGCGCCATGGCCACGCGTTCCGAACTCGCCCCACGCGCGCAACAGACGTTGGTCGTCGCCGCCGCGTTCGTGCTGTTTTGGCCGCTGTTGCTGGTGCGTTTCCAACACCACTGGTACTCGACGCAGTACGCGTGGGTCACCTGCACGGGGCTCGCCGGCCTGCTCGCGCTGCATACACGATGGGGACGCTGGTCAGGGCTGCTGCTCGGCATGCTGGGAGGCATCGCCACCGCCCTGTCACACGGCACCGGGCTCTTCCTGATGCCGGCGGTGGCAGCACTGCTGCTCGTCGTTCCTGGCTGGTCGCGGCCGCAACGAATGGTGTGGTGGCTCGTGACCATCGGGCTGCTCGGGTTGTTGCTCGCCCACATGCCGACCGCGACCGACGTCGGTCTGCCCGCGGCAACCGAACGGCTGGCATCCGCGGCGCAGATTCCCGCGTTCTTCCTGCGTTGCCTCGGACCGCCCTGGCAGCGATTGCTGTGCGGCACCTTGTTGTGCTTGGTTGGTGCGGTCGCGATCTGGCGGCTGTGGCGGTGCGGCCGACTCTCGAATCGCGCGGTGTTTCCATGGGTCGCCCTGCTCGGTTGGGGCTACCTCTGCGCGGCCGCCACGACGGTGGCTCGCCTCGGCATGGACAAGCCACCCCGTTGGTACTTCGCCTTCTTCGCGCTGCCCGCTATCGCCACGCTGGCGGTCGCGCTGCACGCGTTTTGCACGGTTGGCGAACGCGCTGCATGGCGAACGCGGTGGCAGCACCGTCGCTGGCTGCGCCCAGCACTACTCGCCGCGGCACTGGCAATCTGGATGCAAGGCAGCTGGATCGGACTGCGCGAAGCGCGCGCCACGCAAGCTGCCATCATCAAGGCTGGCGAGCTGCTGCGGTTCGCGCCGGTGCTGGTCACCGAAGACACCAAAGACATCTTCCCCCACCACTACTTCCTCACGCAGTTGCTGCCCGGCGCCGTAGCACTCGGCTTTCATCCCGGCGCCGTCGACCTCCGACCGTTCGACCAGCAGCGCGCGCTCGGCGTGGCCTGCACGCAGTGCGAGGGCCTGACGGCATCGGCAACGCCAACGGTCGGTGGGTTTGAGTTCACGGCCAGCGCCAACGAAGCCTTCGTCGTCGTGCAGTTCGCCGCGCCGGTCGAGCCCGGTGACGTGGTGTCGTGTCATCTCGAACTTGCCGCCGGCGTCGCGGCGTCGGTCGAGTGGCATGACGGGAAGCACTGGAGCCAGCCGCTGGCATTGCAAGGGCGCGCGCGCGGGGATCGCACGACCATGTTCTTCGTCGACGCGAACGGCAAGCTACCGAGAGCACCGGTCACGCAGGCGCGGCTGCGCTTCTCGGCGCCACCTTGGCAAGTTGGGTGGACGGTCCGGTTCGACACCTGGCGGCGTGAGTCCAGGTCACACTGACGGCGAGCCGCCGACGCCGCGTTCGCTTCGCCAGTGCTCGAAGCGATGCAGCATCACCGCCGTGGCGAGCACGGGCAGGACCAGGTTCACGAGCGGCAGGGTGAGCAAGAACGTCACCGCGATGCCCGCCATCCACACCTCGATCGTGTGGCGCTGCCGCAAGCTGCGCGCTGCTGGCGGCGACAGGCGCCGCAGCGCAACGAGTTCGAAGTACTCGCGGCCGAGCAACCAGCCGTTCCCCAGCAAGTAGCCGACGGGATACGCCGCCGGGAAGAACAGCAAGCCGAGCATCGCGAGGTTGACGACGAGCACGAGCGCCAAGAAACGCACGCTGCTGGCGATCGCCTGAGCCCACGGCATGCCTCTGCTTGGCGGCAAGTGCGGGTAGTGACGCAACTCGACCGCGCGCGCCACTCGATCGAGAAACAGCGCGACGAAGGCGCTCGCCACCAGCGGGAACCACAGCCACGCCAACGCAACCGTCAACAGCCCGCCGAGCACGGTGAGCCAACCGGAGTCGGCGAAGCGACCGCCGACGAGCGAGGCCAGCGCGCAATCGAGGCCGAACCAAGCCGCGAGGAAGCTCGCGACGCTCAAGACCGCGCAGGCGCCGAGAACCGCCAGGATGCGCGGGTCAAACAGTTGCAACAGCGCGCGCAAGATGGCGGTGGTCATCGCCCGCGATGCTAGCCAACGCGCGCGACCCGTTGCAGCCGCTGCGTTCTGCAATGAATGACTGTCACGACTTGCGGTAGACGCCGAGCAAGCAATGTTCGGGGTACGGCAGCCGCAACGCGCGGCAGACGGACATGCCGCGCAACTCCATTTCGTTGAGCCAGCGGAAGCGCGCGAACGTGCGGCAATCGTCGAGCCGCAGCAGCGCCTCTTGCTGCATGCCGAGGCCGGCAAACAACCGCTGCAGCGCCGACTTGGTGTTCATCTTGAACTGCGTCGGGAACGTGTCCTTCGGTTGCGTGCCCCACAACCACGACTTGACGCGATGCCGCAGCCCCATCGGCGCCAAGCGCGTCAGCAGCGGCATCGGCGAACCTGCGAACACCGTGTAGACGACCGCCAAGCCACCGGGCCGCAGCGCGCGCTGCACACTGCGCACGCAGGCCACCGGATCGGCGATGTGCTCGGCGACCATGCGCAACGTCACCAAGTCGAAGGCCCCCTGGCCGTCGTAGTGATCGATGCTGCTCGTGACCTTCTCGTGCACCCAAGCGTTCTCTTGCAGCGTCGGATCGGGATCGACGCCGACGAGGCGCGCGCAGCGTTTGGACAGCACTTCGGCGAGGCCCAGGTTGCTCGGGAACAGCTCGCGACCACAACCGACGTCGAGCCAGTTCATACCGGGGGCGATGAGCCCGGCGATGGCTGCTTCGTAGACGTCATCCGGCGTGAAGTAGCCGTAGTCGCGGCGCAGCTTTGGCCCCCAACCAAGGCGCGCCTCGTCGCCGTAGCGAAGGTGGAACATCTGCCGCAGGGCTGCGGCATCGGGCAGACGCAACAGCACGGGTGTGTTCACGCGGGGAACGCCTGGTCGAGATCGGCAAGCAACCCAGCGGACAGCGTGACGCCGACCGCGGCCAGACTGCCTTCGAGTTGGGCCACGTTGCGCGCCCCGACCAACACCGACGTGACGTCGGTGGAACGTAGGCAGAACGCGAGGGCGACCTGGGTCGGCGTCAACCACACACCCTTGGCGAGCGCCACCAGCGCCTGCGCTTGTTGCAGGCGCTCGGGCGTGAGGTAGCGACCAACGAACTGGTTGGCTCGTTCATCGGCCGCGCGCGAATCAGGCGGCGGCGGCGCCCCCGGTGCGTACTTGCCGGTCAACACCCCTTGCGCCAGCGGCGAATAGACGAGCTGGCCAAGACCGTGGCGGACCGAGGTTGGCAACACCGCCTCTTCGATGCCGCGGTCGAACAGATTGTAAAGCGGCTGGTTGCTGATGGGCCAATGCAGTCCCTGCTCGCGGCACAACCCCGTGACTTCGGCGATGCGTTCGGCCGGCCACTGGCTCACACCCCAATAGAGCACGAGCCCACGGCGAATCAGGTTGTCCATCGCCATCGCCGTCTCCAGCAACGGCGTCTCGGGATCGAAGCGGTGGCACTGGTAGAGGTCGACGTAGTCGGTCTGCAACCGCCGCAACGACGCGTGCAGCGATTCGTGAATGTGCTTGTGCGACAGCCCGCGATCGTTGGGGTCGTCGCTCATCGGAAAGAAGCACTTCGTTGCCAGCACCAGCCGGTGGCGCGGCAGCGTGCGGATGGCCGCACCGAGCGCCCGTTCACCGTCGCCGAGCTTGTAGACGTCCGCCGTGTCGAACAGATTGATGCCGCGTTCGAAGGCCGCGTGCACCAAGCGTTCGCTCTGCAGCGGATCCATCTGGTTGCCGAAGGTCAGCCACGAACCGAGGCCGACAACTGAGACCTTGAGGCCACTGGCACCGAGCGGGCGATACAGCACGGGCAGTCTTGTAGCGGGTGCAGCGCTCCGGCTCCAGCGCGCGGAAACCAGCTGGTGACGAACGCGCACTGGCTCGCGGCGGCCGTTTGCGCGATGCTCGCGCCGTGGCCAGCAAGAAGCGCATCGCACTCCTCTCTACCGGCGGCACGATCGAGAAGACCTACGACGAGCTGCAGGGTGTGCTCGACAACCGCACCAGCGTGCTCGATGTGATGCTCGCCAGCTTGCAACTGCAGGGCATCGAGATCGTGCGCATTCCGTTGATGAACAAAGACAGCCTGCAGATGACGCCGCAGGACCACGACCTGATTGCGCGCACCGCGGGCTCGATGGCAGAAGGCCACGACGGCGTCGTCATCGTGCACGGCACCGATCGCTTGGCGGTGACCGGAGAACGCCTCGTGGCGCTGCTCGGCGCCGTCAAGGTGCCGATCGTGCTTACCGGCGCCATGCGGCCCTATGTGATGCGCAACACGGACGCGCTGCAGAACCTGACAGAGGCACTGCTCGCGGTGCAGATCGTCGCCCCCGGTGTCTACGTGTCGATGCACAACCATGTGCTGCAGTTCCCTGGCGTCGTCAAGGACAAGGACCGCGGCACGTTCGTGCGCGCTTCCAGCTGATGCTCGCGATGCCTCCTGCGCTGCGAACCTCCCTGCGTCAGCTGCCACTCGTGTGTGTGTGGCTGCTTGCGGCTTGGCCGCTGCTGCTATGGCTCGTGCACAGCAGTGACCCCGAGCTCGCCGTCGCCATCGCCGAACACACCGCCAACGGGCTGTGGAGTGGCTTGTGGTGGTGCGCTGGCAGCACGCTCGTGCTGTGCCTCATCTTCCCGCCAGCTCCCGCGTGGCTGCGGTTGGCGATGACGCGCACGTGGCGGACGCTGGCCATGGATCAGGCGCCCTTGCGGCGCGCACTCAGCGAACTCCGCCATTTCGAGACGGGCGCGCGGCATGCCGAGATCGGTCGCCTGGCGCGCTTGCGCGAACAGAACAGCTTGGCGCTGCACCATCTCGCGCGCGCCGTCGAACTCGAGGACGGTGTCGCCGGCACCTGGCACCAACTCGGCCTGATCCTGTTCCAACAGCAGGAATGGCACTCGGCGTGCAACGCGTTCTTGCGGGCAGAGACACTCGATCCAGGGCACGCGTTTGGCGATGCCTTGCTTTACCTCGGGCGCGCCCTGCATGAGCTCAAAGACCCGACGGCGCTGACGACCCTGCGCACGCACCAACAACGACACGGCGGTGGTCCGCGCAGCCACGTGTGGTTCGCCGAGGCGTGCCAACGCGCCAACGCGGGCCAGGAAGCGCTCATCGCCCTCCGGCAAGCGGCGGCGCCGCCGCGACAGCGGCTCTCGGCCGAGGAGAACTGGTTTCGCGCGCGAGCCCGCGTTCGGCTGTGGGGCAAGGGCAGCGACCCATGAACAACGTGCTCGCTGAGGCCGACGAGATCCCGGTGACGCTCGTGGTGGCGCTTGCCTATGGCACGCTCGCCGTGGTCACCAACATGTTTGGGCCGGGCGAAGAGTTCGTGCAGAACCTGCACACGTTTGGCTGGCTGACGCCAGGACTCGCCACGGATGGGCAAGCGTGGCGGCTGTTGTCGCATGCGTTCTTGCACGGCGGCATCGTGCACTTGGTGTTCAACCTGACGTCGCTGTTCGCTCTCGGTCCGGCGCTTGAACGCTCGCTCGGCAGCGTGCGGTTCGCGCTGCTCTATGTGCTGTCGGCCTTGGGCGGTGGCCTCGCCGTCTGCGTCTGCTACGAACCAGGGCAACCAGTCGTCGGCGGCTCCGGTGCGCTGTTCGGCATGATGGGTGCGGTGGTCGCGATGAACATGCGGTCGGGGCGGCACGCGTTCGCCTTCCTCGACTTCGAAGGACCACGGCGGTTCCTCGGCACCATCGTGCTCAACTTGGTGCTCGGCTTCGCGCTGACCTTCGTCAGCAACACCGCGCATATCGGCGGTCTGCTCGCGGGGTTTGTGGTGACGTTCCTGTGGCTGCGACCGGGTGACGGCAACTCGCCCCTTCTGAAGCGATGGCGGCTAGCGACCACGGCGTTGTTCGCGGGCCTGCTGTTCGCGAGCTTGGTGCCAGTGACGCGCTTTGACTGGCTGTTGCAACAGGCCGACGCCACCGCGGACATGCAGCAACGCGAAGCGCTGTTGCGGGCCGCAGTGCGCGCCCTTCCACCAAGCCTGCGACCTGCGGAACAACCCCCGCGCAAGCGGTAGCACGCAGCCTGCCGCCGGGATCGACCGGGGCCTTTGGTGGCGACCCTACGTCGCCGCGGTCCGCAGTCGCCGCACGCACGTGTCCTTGCCGAGCAAGAACAGCACGTCGAACAGGCCGGGGCCCTTGTCGGTGCCGGTCAGCGCCGCCCGCACGGGGTGCACGAAGTGGCCGAACTTCACGCCGAGCGTCTCCGTGAAGGCCCGGCAATCGTGCTCGATCGCGCTGGGCGTCCAGAACGCACACGCGGCTGCCGTCGCGTCCTTCTTGGTCGGCAAGTGCACGACGTCGTCGACACCCTGGCGATCCGCGGGCCAACTCGGCGGCAGGTTGCTGTTCTGCAGATGCTCGGCATACGCCGCCAGCCATTGCTTGCTCGCGGGATCCTTCACCAGGTTCTTCGCCGCCGCTTCGTCCATCGCCGGATCGGCGAACAACCAGCCAACCTTCGCCGCCAACTCGTTGAGGATTGCGACGCGTTCCTGGTAACAAGCCAGCGCGTTCTGCAGCCACGCCGCATGCGTGGTGAACGCGGCCGTCGGCACCGCGTCGGCAAGCCAAGGGCGCGCGCGCTGCACAAATTCTGCAGGGGTCCAGTGCCGCACGTACTCACCGCACATCCAGCGCAGCTTTTCTTCGTCGAACTTGGAGCCCGACTTGCCGATGCCTTCGATCTTGAAGGCGCCCACCATCTCCGCGCGCGTGAACACGTCGCGATCGCCGGAGAAGCCCCAGCCGAGCAGCGCGATGTAGTTGAACACCGCCTCCGCCGGGAAGCCCTTGTCGCGGTAGTCCAACATGTTGGTGTCGGCATCGCGCTTGCTGAGCTTCTTGCCTTCCATGTTGAGGATCAGCGGAATGTGCGCGTAGAGCGGGCACTCGGCGCCCAGCGCCTCGAACAGCAGTCGCTGCTTGATGCCGTTCAAGAAGTGCTCTTCGCCGCGCACCACGTGCGTGATCTGCATGCCGATGTCGTCGACCACGCAGGCGAAGTTGTAGAGCGGCACGCCGTCGGGCCGCAGCATCACCCAATCGTCGAGTTCCTTGGTGTTGACCTCGACGTGGCCGCGCACCAAGTCGTGCACTTGCATGACTCGCGCGTCGGGCATCTTGAAGCGCACGTTCGGCTTGCGGCCGTCGCGTTCGAAGGCCGCGCGCTGCTCGCTCGACAGCGAACGACAGCGGCGGTTGTAGCCACTGAAACCAGCCTTCAGCGCCTCAAGCTCCTTGCGGCCCACTTCGATCTCCTCGGGCGTGCAGTAACACAGATAGGCGTGTCCCTCGGCGAGCAGTCGGTCCGCGGCCTCTCGATACAGATGCAGGCGCTGCATCTGGAAGTACGGCCCGTAGTCGCCGCCCTGCTCCGGCCCTTCATCCCAGTCGATGCCAAGCCAGCGCAGTCCGGCCAGGATGATCCGCAGGGACGCCTCGGTGCTGCGCGCCTGGTCGGTGTCTTCGATGCGCAACAGGAACGTGCCGCCGAGCGCGCGAGCAGCGGCCCAGTTGTACATCGCCGTGCGCGCGCCACCGAGGTGCAGCGGGCCGGTCGGGGACGGAGCAAAGCGCAGGCGAGGCGTACTGTGGATCATCGCGGGCGAACAGGATCGCGGATCGCACCTCGCGAAGGAAGAGCGCTACGGCAACAGACCGAAGGCTTCGAGTCGCCAGTCGCCTTCGTGGCGCAAGGTGGTGACGCTGCCGAGGGCGACGCCAAACTCGTCCTGCTGCAACGCTGGCACCCGCAGCAGAGCGCGCAGGGTCTGGCGCACGGTGCCGCGGTGGCTCACCACCAAGATGTCGCCAGCCGCGGTCGCGGCCGCCAGTTCGTGCGCCGCTGCGTGCACGCGCTGCACAAACGCGGAGCGCAGCTCGCCCTCGGGGAAGCAGTCCCCCATGCCAGCTTGGTGCGCGCGCCAAAACTCGGGGAACGCCGCCGCGATCTCGTCGGCGGTCATGCCTTCGCAGACCCCGAACGAAATCTCACGCAGCCGCGCCTCGGCGACGAGCCGTTCCCGCGGCACTTGGCACAGCTGCGCCAGAATGTGCGCCGACTCGGCCGCACGCACCAACGGCGAATGCACGACACGGGCAAACTCAACGCCCGCCAAGAGCGGTGCGATCGCACCGATCTGGGCGCGGCCGACGGCGGACAAAGGCACGTCGTTGCTGCCGTGGTAGCGAATCGAAGACTGGCCCTCGGTCTCGCCGTGACGCACCAACCAGAGCCGCCGCGCACTCTGGTCAGAGGTCACAAGAACAGCTGCATCACGATCAACGCACCGATGCCAATGACAACGAGGCCGATGCCAACCAACACCGCGCGGTTCCAGCCGGCGTGTTCCTGCACGACGCGCTGCAAGCGATTGCTCTGGTCTTCGTGCGAACGCTGCAAGGTCGCGAGCCCTTGGTCGGTCGTGCGCTGCAATTCGGTGGCGACCCGCTGCTGCGATTCTTGGATGCCGTCGGCGAGGCCTTTAAGTTCCTGGTCGCGGCGTTCCGCCAAGTTCTGCGCGGTGCGCACGTGCTGCTCACCGTGTTGCACCATCTGGCCCATCGACGTGTGGATGCGATCCATCGTCGTCTGGAATTCGCGCACGGTCGCGGCGGTGCGTTCATCGGTTGCCGCCGCCCGCGCCAGGGCGGTCTCCACGTTCTGCAGCAGATTCGGCAGCTTCGTCATCGTGCTCGCCATTTGCTCGCCGAGCGAGTTTTGGCGTTCCATTTGCACCGACAACGTGCGCAGCGCATCGAGCTGTTGCAGCGACAGCGTCGGCAACTGCGTCAACGCCGAGGTGGCGCCAACCAGCTTGGTGAGCTGGTCATCGACGCGCGATTGTGAGCCGCGCAGCAGCGCTGTCAGCTCTTGGAAGTGCGAGCCGAGTGCCAGCATGGCTTCCTCGCGATCGGAAACCTTGCGGCTCGATCGCGTGTCGACGGCGGCGAAGTCGGCGGCGAGTTCGCGGCTCGTGTTGGGAGCGCGCTCTGGATCGACACGCTGCACGGGGGTGGCCGGGCGTTCGCCAGGCTTGCCCTTGCCGTTTGGTGGAGCGCCGCCGCGCTCGACGCGAACGCCAGACCCGGAGCTCCATCGCTCCTTCAACCGCTGGAAGAACGATCCTTGCTTGACCATGGTGCGCCTCTCGCTGCGACGCCGACCCGCCGCAGGCTCGATGAGTCAAAACCGCGGCCAAGGCTCACCGGTGATCCCGGCGAAGAAGCGTTGGCCGATGACCAATCCGGTCGTCGACTCGATGGCGCCGAAGCTAGCGGCGAAGGTGCGCACTGAACAGCCAGCAACGTGCTGTCTTTTGCCGCCAGTTGGCGGCGTGCAAGCAGTGGAGAACGTGCTTGAACTTGCCGAAGTCGTCGCTACTTTCTTCGCTCCCTTCGCGTGTCGGCGGTCCCCCGCCAGCTCGTGCAGGGTGACTCTGGTTCCGGGATGGGGAGTTAGCTCAGTTGGTAGAGCGCGACAATGGCATTGTCGAGGTCATGGGTTCGACTCCCTTACTCTCCACCATCCTTCGGAACCGGCGGGCTCAACGAGCCCGTGACGACTGCGGCACGCGCGGCACAGGCTCGCCCCACAGGCTCGCCCCTACATGACTGGCGGCTAGCGAGACGCGTCTTCGCTCGCGTTCGGCAACGCTGTCACCTGCGTCGCATCTGGCGGTTGCATGGTTGCTGGCAGCCCGAGCGCGGCCAGCAGCGCGACCTTCTTCTCCGGTGAGAACGGGCGGCCAAGCATGCGCGGCGAACAACTCAAATCGACGAGCTGTCGCCACACCAGTTCGCGGAACTGGTCGCGCATCATGCCGCGAATCCACGGCATCAACGGGGCCATCAAGAGCCGCTGGCCAAAACCGATGTCCTCCTTCGCCAGCCCTTCGTCGAGCAACATGTCGGCGACGGCAACGGTCGTGCCATCGGTCGGCACGACGACTGCCCACGTCGCTCGCTGCTGCCAGGACGCCGGCAGCGCCACCTCGGGTGCCGTCAGCGGCACCGGTGCGGCGACGATCTTCGCCAGGCCCGCCACCATCTCCTTCGACGCATCCGGCGGCAGGTTCGTATGGTCACCTACGGGAACGCGTCCGGTGCCCAAGGCTTCTTGGAACCAACCGGCCAACGCCTGCATCGTGCGCAAGCCATCGCCTAGCAACGGCTCGTCGTCTGCGGCCACTGCCAGGATCAACGGCGCTGACGGTGGCGCTTCGCCGATCGCGGCAAAAGCAGCCCACAACCGGAAGTGCACACCGAGCATCTCTTCAGCATCGCTTTCTGTTCGCGCCGCGATCGTGATGCCTTCCGCGCACCACAACGACGCGCCACGCCACATCTGCTCGGTCGGGCGCGGTTGCCACGCCACGCTGGAGCACCCAGCCAAGAACAGCCCCAGCCAAGGCACCAACTGCGAGCAACGAGTCATTGCCTCACCCTACCATGCGATCTTCGACGTCCTGAGGAAACGGCGCTACTGACGCTGCCGATCCGGCGCCACGAACGCGCGCTCGACCACTAGCCCCGTGCGGCCAGGCACCGCGCCTTCAATGCGGCGGTCGAGCAAGACCGACGCCAGGGGATGCATCAGGAACGCCACCGGCTGCTCGCGATAGACAATCGCGTGCATCTCACGCCACAAGGCGCCGCGGCGCTCTTCGTCAAACTCTTCACGCGCCGCCGTTGCCAAGCGATCGACTTCGGCATTGGCCCAGTGGCCCTCGTTGTCGACGCCCTTTGAGTGCACGAAGTCAAATGGATCACCCGACGGCCGGAACAACTGCTGCACCACCACACCGTGCCAGTCGTCGACCTTCTTCTCTTGCATGTAGGCGGCGTAGTCGCGGCGGCGAAGATCGAGCTGGATGCCAGCCTTGCTCGCGGCATCGGCGAAGAGATCGGCAATGCGACGCAGCACATCGGTGCCTTGCAGCGCGACCACCACGAGCCGCAGCGGCTTGCCCTGTTCTGGGTCATAGCCGGCCTCGCGCAAGAGCGAACGTGCCTGCGCCACATCAAAACGCAGCGGGGTCACGTCCGTCGGGTAGGCCTTCGAACCGACTTTGGCGTGCGCGAACGCGCGCACCGCCGTGCCTTCGCAGCCTTGCAGAATGCTGTCGATGTCGAACAACATGCCGAGCGCGCGCCGCACCCGAACATCCGCACACGGACCGTCGGTGCACTTCCACACGGTGCGGAAGACGCCGAGCATTTCGTAGTCGTAGACCAACCGCGTCGCGTTCTTCGCCAGCTCCGGCCTCGCTTGCAGCAACTCGCTCAACATCTGGCTGCTGAACCAATCGACCTCGCCGCGCAGCAGCGCATTGGTCGCGCCGGCTTGGTCGCGCCACAGCAAGCGGATGCCGGCGAAGTTCCAGGTGCCAGGTGCTGCCAGCCGACGCCAGCTGTGCTCGTTGGGCACGAGCAACAGATCCTTGCGGCTGTGCCACGCCAACGGACCGTTCGGATCATTCTGCAATTGGTATGGCCCGGTGCCGGGCCCACACTCGGTACGAATCTGACTCAACCACGTCGCGAACTCAGCACTCGCCACCGCGGGTGCCGGCTGGGGATGGCAACGCGCCGCCACGCGGTCGACGAAAAACTTCTTCTGCGCCACAAGCCAGGTCTCGCCGACGACACGCAACATGGCGTAGTGGCGGTCGCGAAAGTGCAGTCGGAAGCTTCGGTCGTCGAGCCGTTCGACGGCCCGCACGCGCGCATAGGTGTCGGCGACGAACCCGAGCGCCAGATGGCCCGCCGCCGCCAAGTCCCAACCGAACAACACATCATCCAACGTCACCGGGGCGCCGTCGGCAAAACGAACGCCTTCCCGCAGCGTGAAGTCGCAAACACTGCCATCGGCAGCCAACTCAAACTTCGCCGCCAGACTCGGCCGCAGCTCGCCAGTTGCCGGATCGACGTCGAGCAACCCTTCGTGCGTGTAGCCCAACACCAACCGCCGCGCGACCTGGTTGTGCGAGGTGAACGGATTGACATCGTCCGGCTCTTCCGAGCAGCCCGTGTAGACGTGGCCCTGCGGCACGCCGTTGCGATAGACCGCTGCTTTGGCAGCCGCTGGCGGCTTGGCAACGCCCGCCGTCCCCATGACCCGCAAGCCAAGGCCCACGCCGAGGGACCCAACGAGAACAAGTAGGAGCAGCGGCAGGGTGCGCATGACGGGGCACATCGTATACGCACGGTCGTCTCCCGGCGGGCTCGTGATTCCCGGCTGGTCAGCCGAGCCCCTACTTCTTCGGGTAGGTCTTCAACACCCAGTCGCGCCACCTTTGGTCGAAGGTCTGCGGGTCGAGTTCGAACAAGTCCACCATCAGCTTCTGCGCCATGACCCGCAGCTGCCCACCTTGGCCTTCGAACGTGCCATCCGGCGGCACCCCCTTCAATTGGCGCAGCATCATGCCAACCTTCTCGCGGTCGAGCTGCATCAAGTAGTCAAGGCGCGACCACGACTGCGAATGCGCGTGGTAGCCCATGTCCTCCCACTTGGCCCAAGTGGCCATGGTCTCGAATGGAAACCAAGTGCCATCGTGCTGCGCGCGCCGGCGCACCTTGAGCGGCCACATGTGTTGCTTCTCGTCGGCGACCGCCTCGTCATCACGAATCTGGATGTTGAGGAACTCACTCTCGACCTTGCGAGCATGCCAATGCGCAATGCCTTCGGCGAACCAGTGCGGCAAGGGGAACGAATAGCCGTTGTAGCCATTCATCAAGTTGTGCCAGACCGCGTAGATGACGTGCCCGTGCAAGCCGCTCTCGTCGAAACCATCGAGGCCTTCCGCGGACACGGCAAACAGCATCTGATGCGTCTTGTCGTGGTAATAGCGCATCGAGGTGTCCTGCTTCTGGTTGCAGAACCGATCCATGTAGCGCCCCATGTCCGACTTCTTCTGGAACAGCAAGACCAGAAACTTGTTGGGCAGGCCAAGGAACTCACCCTCCCGCGGCAGCTTGCCCTTGGCGGGGAAGTCCGCGTCGGTAACACCAATCAGCTTCTGAAACTCGGTGTAGGCGTTCTCGCAGCGCTGCGCGTACAGGTGCAGACGCAGCCATGGATCGATCTTCTTCGGCTTCTCGGGCACCTTCGGCAACTTCTTGCGCAGCGCTTTGATCTCATCCTGGATCGCCTTGCGCGGGCCCGAGGCCTCGGGCCACGTTGCTGACTTGAAGTTGAACCCGAACCGGAAGTGCTTGGTCTCGAGCCACAGGACGCGGCGCTCACCGAGCACACGGTCGACGTCTTCGGTGCGCTGCATGTCTGCCCACGGAAAGGGCCCGTAAGCGACGATGCCCGCCGCCGCCATCACCGCCTTGTCCGCCCCGGTGTAGGGGTCGATCGGACCGAGCTTGACGACTTCGTCGTCGTCCTTGGGCGGCGGCTTGTCCTGCCCCAGCGTGACGCCAGCCAACAGCACGAACGCGGCGCCGAACAACCACAGGGTACGGAACGAAGTTAGCAGTGCATGCATGGACAGACTCGCAGCAAGGGGCAGGCTGCGTGGCCGCGCGACGCTGCCGCGCGACGTTGGCCGCGCGACGGCCGCGGCGGCGGTTACGGCAAGCACACTAGTTGCCGCCGATGCAATGCCTACCTGCATCGCCTAGCGATGCAGGCAGTGCGATCACTTTTCCGTGCCAGCACCGACACCGGCGCCGACGCCGACGCCGACGCCATTCGTCGCTGGCATCGTCTTGAGAGCGAGGTCGCGCAATTCCTTCTCGCGCGACACCAGCTGCTCCCGATCCTTGCCGACCTTCACCAAGTCGCCTTGCAGCTTCTTGGCCTTCAGGCCGTCCGGACCGTTCTTCTCGATCTCCCGATCCAAGCGGCCCTTGATGAGCTGCTCTTCGGCATCGAGCTTGTCGAACTGGCTCAGCAACTGGCGCAGCTCCTTGATCGAGGTCTTGGCGTCTTCGGAGTAGCAACGCTCAAGGCACTCGAACATCGTTTGCCACAACACGGTCTGTGGCTGGTCGCCGGGCAACTCTTGCTTGTTGCTGCCGTCGGGATCGACGAAGAACAGGTGCGGCACCTTCTCGCCGTCCTTGACCCGCTTGAACAGGTTGTAGAACGGGTGGTTCTCGGTCAGCACATTCGGCGGCAGCTTGACGCAGCGGAACCAGTGCGCGAGCAGAACCGTTTGCTCGTTGTCGAGCGTGCGGCTGAGGAACGCGTGGTCCGTGCCTTTGCACCGTTCGCATTCGCGCAGGATCAACACCGGGCGACGATCGCCTTCGGTGACGAGCTCATACGCTTCTGCAACCGGCAGCGCGCGCTCGACGTCCTTGACGACGGTGGCGCGAGGATCGGTTGTTACCGGCGCTGCGATTGGCTTCCACACTGGGTAGACCCAATCGATCTCAAGCAGCTTCTTGGCTGACTTGCCGCGGCGGAAGTCGAGGGCGATACCGCCGCCGCGACCACCACCACCTGACTTGCCAGCGGAACCAGCGGGGCCACCAGAGCCGCCGCCTGCACCGCCACCAGCTACACCACCACTACCACCACCATCGGCCGGCGACCAACTGGGCGCCGAAGCTCCGCTTCATCATTGCGGGGCGGCAGGGCGGGCCAGCACCAGGGCCGCCACTGCGCAAAGAGCAGACACAAAGACTTTGTTCAGCATTGGAACCTCAGAGACCGCGTGAGCGGGGTTTATGGCCGTCGTTTTGGGCAGGCAGCCATTCGGCGGACTCTATCGGTCATTGCCCGGGCCGCAACGGGAGCAGAAAAGAAACCCGCTGCAGGGTCCGGCGGCGGCGATGCGAAGGACCGGTTGACCCTGCCACCGCGAGCACCTGTTGGCGACCGCCGGCAGAACCGTGCAGTTGACGGCACTGTCGGCAAACGTCACGCTCGGCTTCCTTCCGTCGGCTCGCCGCTGACATTCGTTTTGACACCCATCGACCCTGCACTTGTGACTGACCCCGAGACCGTTTCGCCTCCCGCCGTCGATACCTGGGAAGGCATCCTGGCGGCTCTGCGACGTCGCTACCCAGGCCAAAAGGACAGCGTGTTGTTCTGCATCAACAAGCTGCAGCAAAACGCCGAACTGACACTCCGCGACTTCCGCGCCGAAGCCGACCTCTATGGCATTCCGGTCGCGGGCCGCGCGCTGCACTCCGCGCGCATTCTGTTAGGTCTGCAGAAGGAGGAGTCGCCAGCGAGCTCGGCCATGGGCGCACTGAGCGTCGATGTCGAGCGTCCACGCCCCCCACGTCAACGCCAGCAAGAGCCACCCGACGATGGCGGGGCCTCGATCGAAACCAAGGTGCTGGCCGCCGTGCGCCAAATCCAGTCCGCAGCTGGGGCCCAATCCGAGCAGTTGCGAACGGCGATTCGCGAAGCGATCGCGATCTTGCAGCGCGCGCTCGGCTGAACCACTCGTCGGCTGGCACGCCCGTCAGTCGCCACGGTGGCGCGCTTGGCGCATGCCACCAACGGCTCGGCGCGGGCGATCGCGCTCCGGCTTGCCCACCGCCACGAACGGCCGCAGAAACTCCGGCCAATCGTGGCGAGCGCAGCGCGCATAGTCCGCCGCCATCGCCACGCCAACCGTCGCCGCGTCGAGGCGTCGCACGTCCACCAACCACTGCCACAGCAGCGACGCCAACCGATGCAGCGCGATGCCCGCGGTAGCGCGCGTCTCGGTGTGCACCCACTGCGCGAACGCCGCAAAATTGTGGTGGGCGCTTTCCCCGGCCAATAGGCAGCGCAGAGTCTCGGTCCAGTTGCCGCTGTTGGCGACGACGTCCCAGTAGCGAGCGAACCGCTTCATCGTCTGCATCGTCGAGAACGGCACCGCCTTCGTGTGCAGCACTTCGTACGGCGCTTCGCGAGCGTAGGCCATGCCATGCTCCGCATCGTGACGAACGATCGGCGTGCCGCGCAGTCGCTTCAGGATGCCGACCTGGATCTCATGCGGACCCATCGCCCACAAGCGATCGAAGCCACGCGCGAACGAGGCTTCGTCTTCACCTGGCAAGCCGACAATCAAATCGGCATGCACATGCGCGCCGGTCTCGTGGCGCAACCACTGCAAGTTGTCCGCCATCTTCGCCACGTCCTGGTGGCGACTGATGTGGGCGCTGGTGGCGTCATCCAAAGTCTGCACGCCAACCTCAAACTGCAGCGCACCAGGTGGGAACGCCGCGATCTCCGCGCGCAACTCGGTCGGCAACCGGTCCGGAATCAATTCGAAGTGCAAGAACATGCCTTCGACCCAGCGTTCGCGGAAGAACCGCAGGATCGCCACGGCCACCGCAATGCCGAGGTTGAAGGTGCGATCGACGAACTTGAAGTGCCGCACGCCACGCTGCAGCAACTGCTCCATCGCCGCGAGAAAGGCCACGGTCTCGGCCTTGCGCACCGGGATGTCGAGCGCGGACAAACAGAACTCGCAAGTGAACGGACAACCGCGCGAACTCTCGACGTAGACGATGCGGTGCGCGATGTCCGTCGGCGTGTACTCGTCGTACGGCGACGCCAACTCACCAAAGTGCGGCAGCGGCGCATCGACGACGTGCGGGACCGGCTCGTTCGCGAGCAGCGCACGACAGACGTCGCGGAACTTCAGGTCGGCCTCGCCACGCACCACATGATCCGCCAGCCGGCAGATCTCTTGGTCCTCCGTTTCGTAGCTGACTTCGGGACCGCCGACCACGATCCGCACTTCGGGCGCCACCTGCTTCAGGATGCGCACGAGCTGCAACGCCACCACCGCGTTCCACACGTAGATGCCAAGGCCAACGATGCGCGGCGACTCGGCCAGCAGCGCTTCCGCCACATCGACGGGACGCTGGCTGATCTCAAACTCGCGGATCACACTGCGCTCGCGCAGGTCACCTAAGTTCGCCCGCAGGTAGCGCAGGCCAAACGAAGCGTGGATCCACTTCGCATTCTGCGTCGCAAGCACGATGTCGGGCATCGCCTGGATGGTGGCAGGCAGCGACCTCGATCGCCAGCGCCGACTGCGACGACCCTAGCAGCGGGGGTCGTGGCCGCTCGGCAACCCGGCGATCGCAAGCTCGACCGCCCACGCCGCCCGCACCGCCTTGACGTCGTGCGTGCGAATCCAATCGACCCCTTGGCGCGCCGCCCACAATTCCGCCGCCAGGGTCGCTGGGCCACGTTCGCCGATCGGCAGCCCGGTGATCTCGCCAAGGAACGACTTGCGCGACACCGACACCAACAGCGGTCCGAACTCGCGCTGCAAGTCGCGCAGATGCCGCAGCACTTCGAGGCTCGGTGCGGCCGTCTTGCCCAAGAAGAACCCCATGCCTGGATCCAGCACGAGGCGCTCGCGAGCCACCCCGACGGCCGCGAACGCCGTGATGCGTTCGCGGCAGAACGCGCGCACATCGCTGAGGCCGCCGGTGCTGTCGAGGTCGACGCGCTGCGCCCGGCCACTCTCGGTGCGCGAGAACATGGCGATGAACCGCACACTCGGCGGTGCTGCCGCCACCACCGCCATCGCCGCGGCAGTACGAAAGCCATCGACGTCGTTCACAAAGGCCACGCCCGCCACGATCATGGCCTGCATCACCCCAGGTTTTCTGGTGTCGACGCTGATGCAGACACCGCGCGCGCGCAAAGCCTCGACCACGGGCAGAAGCCGCGCGCACTCCTCGGTCGCAGGCACGTCGGCAGCGTCCGGGTGCGTCGATTCGGCGCCGACTTCAATGCCATCCGCACCATCCGCCAACAACTGCTGCGCGTGCGCCAAGGCGGCGTCCGGCGCGAGGAAGCGCCCGCCATCGGAGAACGAGTCCGAAGTCACATTGACAATGCCGAAGACGCGCAGCATGGGTGGAGCTTGGTTACGGTGCCTGGGCAAAGAAGCAAGGCCCGGATGGCCAAGCCTGCCGTTCCAACCGTTGCGAGCGGTTTTGCCACACACGGCTGAGCGAGGGACGCGCGAATCCGGCCCAACCACTAGAACGTCGCCGCCGTCGGCGTGCCTTCGCGCTGCGCGTCAGAGTTTGCCAGTGCGCAGCAGTTCGTCCAGATTCAGCAGCGCGTGCTGCATCGGCACGATGTCGACGCCCGCCTGATGACGACGCTCCTTGCCGGCGTGCAGCAGGAACCGTTTGGCGACTGGGTACTCCTCACCAAACATCTGCAGCGGCGCCAGGTCGTCGTCACGCACGCGCCCATGCCGCTTGATCTCGAACGCGAGCAGGCCCCGTTCGCCATACAGCACGAAGTCCACCTCGACGCCGGTCGCCGTGCGCCAATAATGAATCTGGTACCCGAGTTCGTGAGTGTCGTTGATCGCGCGCACGTTCGCCAAGAACAGCGTCTCCAGCGCCGGGCCGTCGATCTCCTCGGGACTGTCGAGCGGGCCGCGCGGCCGCACTGCGCGGTAGACGCCGCAGTCAAAGAAATAGAACTTGGGATGGCTCGCCATGCGACGCTTGGCGCGCCGCGCGAACACCGGCACGCGCGTGGCGAGCAGCAGGTCCTCGAGCAGCACGAAGTGGCTCTCGGCGAGCTTAGCCGACACGGCGCAGTCACGCGCTACAGCGGACATGTTGAGCGGCGCTCCTTGCGAGAAGCTCGCCGCCTCAAGGAAGCGCGAGAACGTCGGCATGCTGCGCACCAGCCCTTCCTGCATGACTTCCTCGCGCAGGTAGGTCACGACGTAGTCGCGCAGGAAGGCCGCGGGATCGTCGGTCGTGCACGCGAATGGCAAGCAACCAAAGCGCAGCGAACGGCCGAGGTCGAAGTCGCCACCGAGTTCGATGGCGGATAGCGGGTGCATGTGCAGCGTGCGCGCGCGCCCAGCGAGCAGGTTGGCACCACCGCGGCGCAACTTGCGCGCGCTGGATCCCGTGAGGGCAAAGCGCAGCTTGCGGCGTTCGATCAGTGCATGCACCTCGTCGAGCAACGCGGGCGCCCGCTGCACTTCGTCGATGACGACCCAGTCGGTGTGGTCGTCAGGGATCGCGTCGCGCAGGCGTTCGGGCGCGGCAGCGAAGCGATGGAACGCGTCCGCGTGCAACAAATCGAACGTCAGAGCTTTCGGCAGTTGCTGCTGCAGCCAAGCGGTCTTGCCGGTTCCACGCGGCCCGAACAGGAAGAACGAGCGCTTGGGTGGCTTGAGCAATCGCGAGTACACAACTCGTTTTTAGCATGCAAATCCGAGTTATCAACTCGTATCTGCACATCAATAACTACGGGCCCGGTCGGCCTCTGAGCTGAGTCACAGCACACCGATCGTCAGGCTGCCGCGGCCCGGCGACGCGCGCCAACCCTTCGCTCACCGCCGACGCAGCGCCGTGCGAGCAAGGCGCGGGTCCTGGCTCGTGAAGGTCGCCCGATCGCCACTCACGACCGCGGTCAACGTGGTTGCGGCCATCGGGTCGGCGAGCCGTGGCAGGTCGTTCCCAAGATGAAAAGCGACGGCGAGTCGCAGCAAGCGCAGTCGGGCCGAAGCACCGCGCCGCAGTTCCTCGCGTTCGATGCTGCTCGTTAACGGGGGGAACATCATGTCGCGGTTGGTGGCACGGTCCTCGTCGACGACCAGCTGCAGGCGGGCGCGGCGGCTTGGCCATGGTTCTCCCGCCGTGCTCTCGCGTTCGAACCGCTGCACCAGAGCAACTAGGTCGACGGCACGGGCGATGCCGGAACGCCGCAGCGAGAACCCGTGCCGCCACGCCAGCAAGGGCGACCGCAGACCAATGTCTTCGGGGCGAGGGTCCGCCGTGTCCCGCAGGAACTGCACCATGTGCACAACCACCGACGCCACCCAATGGCATTCGACGTCGAGGGCTCGATCGGCCGCCGCGAGCGCTGCCGCGAAGCTCGTCAACAAGGTCGGATCAGCCGCCTTCAGCAGATCGTCCAGCACCGCATCGACAACCTGTTCGACGAGGACCGCGCCCAGCGCCTGGTCGAGCGGCGTCTCGCCGGCCGTCAAGTCGACGCCACACGCGAGCCCATCGAGCCAGCACTGCACCGCGGCCACCGGATCGCCCGCCGCCACCTTCACTCTTGCCATAAGCAGCAGGGCACGATGAGCGTCCAGGAGGTCGTACATCGCCGGTGCGGCGCCGGCCAGGTTGTGCGGCGCGGCGCCACTTGCACTTGGCCGATGCGCGGCCTCGCGCATGGCGGTGACCGCCGGCTCGATCGCGGCGAAGGCGGCCCGGTCCGCGTCCGTCGGCAACCCCGCAGCGCCGCTGGCGGCCAGCAGTTTTGCCAGCCGTTCGCCATGCCCGCCGCCAAGGCTACCGGCGAGGCGCGCCGCTTCCCCATAGCCCGCCAATGACGACCCCACCGACGTCTGCCCCTGGAGCACCGGGCATTCGCACCGCGCCCGTTGCCACTGCGCCGCCCGTTCCTCAGCCCACCGCACCGTCGCCTTCCACTCCTGCGGATCCGACAACAGGCTCGCCGTCACCATCGCGCCGAGTACGAGCCCGATCAGCAAGGACCAGCGCAGGAACGTCATGGCGCCTCGGACCCGGTTCGCTCGGCGATTCTTCCGCGCCGTGCGGCAACTTCGAGATCTTCGGCGGCAAGCCGATCGTTCGCGGCATGCGCATCTCTGTGGAACTCGTGCTCGTCGTCGGCTTCCCACTCGACGGCCCGAACTGCCACATTCCGAACCCCACCGCCAGCAGCGTGCTGAGGTACGGCTCCGGCAACGCCGTCACGCACTCGGTCAGCCAACGCAGCGTGTCCGCCGCTTCGGCGCCGTGCGCGGTGAACGCGTCATCGCTGCGTCTCTACCCCGCGAAGATCATGTAGGACTCATGCCTTCGCAAAACTGCGCGTGCGCGCCAGCCACTGCGCATCGGGCTGCCCCGACGTCACGGCATGCAAGTTCGGTGGCGGCGCGCATCGATCGATGGTCGTGTCTTGCCACGAGCAAAGGCAAGGAACACGATTCACCTCGCCTCGGTTTCGGGGCTATCCGCCAAACCCGCTGATCTCGGAGGAACCATGCATCGCGTTTCCTTGCTCTGTCTCATGTTCGCGGCGTGCGCCATTGCGCCAACGAACCGCTATGGCACGCTCCATCGCCCAATCACGACCAAGTCGCCGCTGTGTCAGCACCGTTTCGACGAGGGGTTGTTGCTCTGTTATGGCTTCAACCATGACGAGGCCGTGCGCCACTTCGAGCAGGCGTTGGCGGCGGATCCTGATTGTGCGATGGCTTGGTTCGGCATCGCGCACGCGTTGGGACCCAACATCAACGCGCCGCTCACCGACAAAGCCGTCGCCGCCCGAGCCCACAGCGCGGCGCAGAAGGCAAAGGCACTCAGCTACATGTGTTCCCCCGTCGAGCAGCAGTTGATCGCCGCGATCTGCACCCGCTACGCCGAGCCGCCGCCAGACGACCGGGCGCCGCTCGATCAGGCGTTCGCGGCAGCGATGAAGCAAGTGCACGTGGCGTTCCCAGACGATCCCGATGTCGGGGCGCTGTACGCCGAATCACTCGTCGATCTTTCGCCGTGGGACTACTGGACCAAGGCAGGCGAACCGAAAGCCAACACCAACGAAGTGCTGGCGACACTGGAGGGCGTGCTGCAGCGTCACCCGAATCATCCGCAGGCAATCCACATCTACATTCACGCCACCGAGGCCTCGCGGCAGCCCGAGAAGGCACTGGCGGCCGCGCGCCGGCTCGCCGCCATCGCACCCGCCTGTGGGCACCTAGGAGTCTGGGCCACGGGTAGCGAGCCACGCGCCATTCCCAGTTTGGCATAGGCGAAGGCTTGGGTGGCGCCGTTGGCTCTCGCGCGATTTGCGATCATTGCGAGCGCGAGTAACGATTGATGGACCCGCAGGGGGTCCACAAGGG
>CANEYR010000068.1 GCA_947444055.1 Planctomycetota bacterium | reverse complement strand
GGCCGCTGCATCGCTGCGATGCCGCGGACGGTGAAGGTCTCGCGGAACCCATCAAACCACGGCGCCGACGTGAACGTGTCGATGGCCTGGGGCACAGCGACCTCGAGGCCTTCGGCCGCGTGCTTCTTGCCGTTCGCCAGCACGTAGCGCAGCGCGTTGCGCACCTCGCGCGGAGTCTTCAGGATGCGGTCGTGGTAGCGGTCGGCGAACACCTTGCCACGGCGTCGCCAAAGCCTGTTCAAGGCTTTGGCGATCCGAATCGCGAGGCCTTGCAGGCCGCGCGCCAGCGTCGCGCGATCGCGAGCTTCCACCAAGAAGTGCAGGTGGTCGTTGAGGACGGCGTAGTGCGTGAGCCGGAAGCCGTTGCGGTCGCAGGCGGCGGTGAAGGCCGCCCGCAGGGCGGTGTATTCGCTCTTGTTCCGCAGGCGCGGCAGCCCCTGCTGCAGCTTCATGGTGACGTGGGCGGGGAATCGTGACGCGAGCACCGGGCGCTCGCGATGGCCAACGCCGGCCTTGCCGTTCTTGGGCTTGCGGCCAGCACCCTTGCGGCTGCCGCCGTGCTGGCGGAAGGGCAGCAGTTTTTGGGTCGTTGGTCGTCGCTGGCGTGCCATCTTGAATGCGCAGTAATATGCTGACGATCGCCAGGAGTCTAGTACCGTCTGGGGGGCATGCGGAGCCGAGTGGGTGGGGTGCAGGCGACTCCACGGCGACGGCGACGTTCACTCGGCAGTGAGGTTCGCGAGCTCGCCGCGAACCTCATCTGGTCTGCGGTGGCGGCACGCTGGCGGGCGGCGGTCAAAACCATCCAGTGAGGCCGAGTTGAACCGCACGCCGCCGCCGGAAGCGTGCGACCGGGGCAGCGCCAGGTAGCAAGCGGCGGGGACGAGTCACGTGCAGTTCGCCGATCACCACTTCGGCGCCGAGGCCCAGGCAGCACAGCGTCTTGCCGGCGAGCAGGATCACTGCATCGCCGGGCTCGCCTTGGTAGCGCCAGAGGTTGTTGCCGCCTGCTGGCGGCGGCGTGATCAGCGGCCGCCACGGATGCACCGCGCGCGCGGTGAGTTGGCCCGTGTCCTCCTCGCCGTGCATGGTGGCGAAGAGTTCCACGGTGGTGCCGCGGACCAGCGTGGCGGTGGCGGTGGTCGGCGCCAAGGATCGTGCCGCCGCAGCGCCAGACGCCATCGGGGTCGCGGTCGATCGCGCCGCGCCAGATCTCCGCGCCGGGCCGACTCAGCCCTTCTTCATCGCCTGGTGCACATTGCCGACCAGCGCCGCGTTCGGCTTCAGCGCCTTGTCACCGGGCTTCTTCCAATTGGCCGGGCACGCTTCTTCAGGCAGCTTGCTGAAATGGATGAACGCCTGCACCTTGCGCGTCAGTTCGTCCATGTTGCGGCCGACATTGAGGAAGTTGATCTCGCTGCCGTGCAGCTTGCCGTCGGGGCCAATGATGAACGTGCCGCGCAGGGCGAGGCCATTGGGCATGTAGACGCCGAACATCCTGGCCACGACGCCGGTGCGATCGGCGGCCATCGGGTAGGTCACGCTGGCGAGTTCGCCTTCATGACGCTGCCACGCGAGGTGCGTGAACTTGGTGTCGGTGCTGACCGTCAGCACTTCGCAGCCCGCCTTCTGCAGCGCCGCGTATTGATCGGCCAACGCCGCGAACTCGGTCGCGCAGACGAACGTGAAGTCCGCCGGATAGAAGACCAGCACCGTCCACTTGCCCGCCTTCTTCGCCTCGGCGAGGCTGAACTTGCCGAAGTCCTTCTTGGCCGGCAGGTAGGTCTCCATTTCGAACTCGGGCACGATTTGCCCGACCTGAATCGTCGTCACTTCACTCATGGGGATATTGCCTCGAATGCGTCCTGAATTGGGGTTCGGAAGGTAACGACCGCCGCCAACCGTTGCCAGCGCGCTGCCTTCGCCACCTCGCCGCGCGGCAGAAAGTTCGCGGCCAAGCGCAGATTCCCGCCGGCGGCTTGGCGGTCGTCCGCCACCATTTGCCGCGTGGACACGCGCCCGCACTATGCATGGCACCTCGCCTACGTCGGCGGTTGCATGGTGCCGCTCGGCCTGTGCGGTGCCTTCGTCCTGACGTGGCTTGGTGAATGGTTCTGCAGCACCAACGTCGCCGATACGACCCTGACGGTGGGTGGCGTGTTCGGGGCGGTGCCGACGGCCGCGACCTTCTTTGTGCTTGCCGACATCGAACACGCCAAGGGGCAGTTCCTTGGCGGGCTCGGTGAAATGATCTTCGCGTGGCTGGCCGTGTTCGCGACGGTGGCTGGCGCCGGTTTGCTGCTGGCTGGCTGCAGCGGCCCTCGTCTGCACGGCGCGGGGCCGGTCAGCAGCATCGATCGCCCGCCGACTTGATCGTCGCGGCGAAGAAACCGCTTGCGGGTTCGACTCCGCTGGCGCGGCTCGCTAGCGTGCTCGCCCTTCGAAGCCAAATGAACATCCACGAGTACCAGGCCAAGCAGCTTTTGGCGAAGTTCGGCGTGCCCATCAGCAAGGGCTTCGCTTGCAAGACTGTCGACGAAGCGGGCAAGGCGTTCACCGATCTCGGCGGACCGCTCGCGGTCGTCAAGGTCCAGATTCACGCCGGCGGGCGCGGCAAGGCGGGCGGCGTCAAGCTGGTGCGCAGTGCTGAGGAGGCGAAGAAGGTCGCCGCCAGCCTGCTCGACAAGGTGATCGTCACGCACCAGACCGGCCCCGAAGGTCGCTTGGTGAAGACGCTCTACGTCGAAGCCGGCAGTGACATCGCTCGCGAGATGTATCTCGCCGTCGTCATGGATCGCAGTGCCCAGGCTCCGGTCGTCATCGCCGCGGCTGAGGGTGGCGTCGACATCGAAGAGCTCGCGGCGCACAAGCCGCAGGCGATTGCTCGTCACCGCGTTCACCCGGTGAAGGGCATCCTGGGCTTTCAACTGCGCGCGCTGTGCAAGCACTTGGGCCTAACCGGCGAGCAAGCGAAGGGTGGCAGCAAGCTGATCCAGTCGTTGGTCACCGCGTTCATGGCGCTCGACTGCTCGCTCGCCGAGGTCAACCCGCTGATCGTCACCAAGCAAGGCGACGTGATGGCGCTCGATGCCAAGATGAGCTTCGACGACAACGCGTTGTTCCGGCACCAGGACGTGCTGGCGCTGCGCGACACCAACGAAGAGGACCCGAAGGAAGTCGAGGCCAAGAAGTTCGACCTCAACTACATCGCCCTGACTGGCAACATCGCGTGCTTGGTCAATGGGGCGGGGCTGGCGATGTCGACGATGGACGTCATCCAGCTGAAGGGCGGCATGCCAGCCAACTTCCTCGACGTCGGCGGCGGCGCCAACAAGCAGCAGGTCACCAACGCGTTCAAGATCCTGCTGTCGGACAAGAACGTGAAGGGCATCCTGGTCAACATCTTCGGCGGCATCATGAAGTGCGACACGATTGCCGAGGGCGTCATCGCCGCGGCGCGCGAGGTCAAGTTGGCGGTGCCGCTCGTCGTTCGCCTCGAAGGCACCAATGTCGATCTCGGCAGGAAGCTGCTGCAGGACTCGGGTCTCAACCTGCAGACGGCGAGCTCGCTCGACGAAGCCGCTGAGAAAATCGTCAAGGCCATTGCCTGACGCCGCTGACTGATCCCGATCGCCTGATCCCAGAAGGAGCACACCCATGACTGTTCTCGTCGACGGCAATACCAAGATTCTGTGCCAAGGCTTCACGGGCGAAGCGGGCATGTTCCACAGCAAGAACTCACTCGCCTACGGCACCAAGCTGGTCGCCGGCGTCACGCCCGGCAAGGGCGGGCAGACGCTCGAAGGCGTGCCGGTGTTCGACACTGTGCGCGAAGCCAAGCAGGCCTCCGGCGCCTCGGTCTCGATGATCTATGTGCCCGCCGCGTTCACCGCGGACGCCATCTGCGAAGCGATCGACGCCGAGATGGATCTCGTCGTCGTCATCACCGAGGGCATCCCGGTCGCCGACATGGCGTTCGTCAAGGACGTGATGAAGGGCAGCAAGACGCGCCTGATCGGGCCCAATTGTCCAGGCATCATCACGCCGGTCACCGACAAGTCGGGCTGCAAGATCGGCATCATGCCGGCCTACATCCATCGCCCCGGCAAGGTCGGCATCGTCTCGCGCAGCGGCACGCTCACCTACGAAGCGGTGTTTCAAGTCACCAGCAACGGCATGGGCCAGTCGACCTGCATCGGCATCGGTGGCGACCCGATCAAAGGCCTCGACTTCATCGACTGCCTCAAGCTGTTCCAGGACGACAAGGACACCGAAGGCATCATCATGATTGGTGAGATCGGCGGCACCGCCGAGGAAGAGGCCTGCGAGTTCTTGCGCGGCTACGTCAAGAAGCCGGTGGTCGGCTTCATCGCTGGCGCCACCGCACCGCCCGGCAAGCGCATGGGCCACGCCGGGGCCATCATCAGTGGCGGCAAGGGCACGGCGGCCGACAAGAAGGCGGCGATGAAGAGGGCGGGCGTGCACGTCTGTGACACGCCGTCGGTGCTCGGGGCGACGATGAAGAAGGTGCTCGCGAAGTGATGCCATGAAGACCTCAAGCGGGGCCGAATCGCTGTTCCGTCAGCTGACGCCGCTCGTGCTGCTGGGGGTTTTGCTCGTGCTGGTGTTCGAGCCCTGGTTGCCGGGCGCCAGTTGGCTGAAGAGCAAACTCGGCGAGCAGGTGATCCTGCGCGGTTGTGTCGTGATGCTCGGCCTCTACGTGCTGCTGCTGTGGGGCGAGTCACTGCGGCTGCAAGTGATGCTGGGCGGGGTCTTGCAGGCGTTGCGGCAGTTCGACCGCGACAGCAGTGGGGGAGGCCGCGCCGGCGCGGTGGCCAAGAACTCGAAGGCGCGGCTGGAAGCGGCGCGCTTGTTGATCGCCGCGATGGGATCGGGCGATGCGGCGATTCGCGCCACCAGCCGCCACAACCTGCAGCGGCTGGTCGGGCAAGACCTCGGTGACGACCCGGCGGCGTGGCTGGCTTGGCTCGCCAACGAAGAGTCCGCCGCACCCTGACGAAAGACCGCGCCCGCGGCTGGCGTTGACGTAGAAGTGGTCGCGGCGCTGGCGTTCGCCACGGCCGCTGGTGATGATCCGAAAAACGCTGAGGTTGCGCACATGATCGCCTTCGTAAACCACTGGGAGCTGCTCGCCATCTTGGCGGTCGTGCTGTTGCTGTTCGGGAACCGCATTCCCGGCATGATGCGATCGCTCGGCTCGGGCATCACCGAGTTCAAGCGCGGCCTCAAGGACGGTGGCAGCAAGTCGAGCGACAGCCCGCCGGCAAATCCTCTAGGCAGCCCGCCCCCTTCGATCGGCAGCCCGAAGAACGACACCCCTGCCGACGGTACGGGGCGGTGACTGAGACCCTGCTGCTGCAAGACATGGTCGCCTTGGTGCGGCCGCAGCTCGAGCGACTCAATCGCGAGCTGATCGAAGACTTGGCGCCTGGCCACCGCGAGATGTTGCCGCTGGTGGAGCACGTCAGTGGCTTCCGCGGCAAGCAACTGCGGCCGGTGTTGACCTTCCTGGCCGGTATGGCGGTGCGAGGTGCTGCGCACGGTGGTGTGCTGGGTGACGATGTCGTCACCGTCGCCAAGGTGGTGGAACTGCTGCACACGGCGACGCTCGTGCACGACGACGTGCTCGACAGTGCGAACGTGCGCCGCCGCATTCCGACCGTCAACCAGATGGCCGGTGTCGAAGTTGCGGTTCTGCTCGGCGACTACATCTACGCCAAGGCCTTCCACATGGCCGTGCAGCTGCCTGATCCAACGGCGGCGCGCTGGCTCGCCGAGACGGTGCGCATCATCTGCCAAGGTGAGATCACGCAGGTGCTGCACCGCTTCGACTTCGCGTGGACCGAACCGCGGTACTTCCAAGTCATCGCCGAAAAGACCGCCAGCCTGTATGCCGCCGCCTGTCGCCTCGGTGGCCACTATTCAGGTGGGACCGAAGGTCGCTTGCGCGCGCTCGAGGAGTACGGGCTCGAACTCGGCATCGCCTTCCAGATCGTCGATGACTGCCTCGACCTCGATGGCGATGAACGGGTGGTCGGCAAGTCCCTCGGCACCGATTTGGCGAAGGGCAAGATCACGCTGCCGCTGCTCTACCTGATTCAGCAAGGGCCCGCCGAAGCCGAACGGCTGCGCAGTGTGCTGGGCAAGAGCGAAGCCGAAGGCCTGCGGCGGTTGCGGGCCGAGTTCCCGCTCGAACACGCGGTGGCCTACGCGATGCAAGAAGCCCAGCGCCGCATTGCCAAAGCCCAAGCGTCGCTCTCCGCGTTGCCCCCCGGGCCCGCTCGCGAGGCCTTGCACCAGCTCGCCTGTTTCGTGCTGACGCGCCGGTTGTGACGCGGTGGTCGTGACGCGGTGTTCGTGACGCGGTGGTCGTGACGCCACGGGATGCGCGTCGCGGAGCAATTCGGGGCCGTGTCCGTGGTTCGTGCTACTTCTCTGCGCGCTACGCCCAGCGCGTCTCGCTATCCTGATCGCCCCGAAGCCGGGCCTTTTGATGACAAGCAATCGTTTCCAGCTCGTTCCGTTCGTGCTCATGGTGGTCGCCGGCTGCAGTCCGCCGTCGTCAGCAGAGTTCGGGCCACCCAAGACGTTCGCCAAAGACCAGCGGCCGACCGAATGGGACGCGCCGCGCAACGTGCGGCTGCGCATCCAGGACATGCCGCCGGCGACGCCGCCCGCCGAGCAGGGGGCCAAGGTGTGGACGGGCGACACCCCAGTGGGCTTTGAGTCCCTGCCGGCAGTGCCGGCGAAGTTCCGCGACGCCGTGTGGCGCATCGCCGGCGAACCCAACACCGACATTTACCTCACCGCGAGCGTTGGCGGTGGCACCGTCGGCAACCTGACGCGCTGGTACACGGAGCAGTTCGCCATCGAGACGGTGCCGACGATGGAAGCGCTGCCGGTCGTCGAGTTGGCGGGGCGCGCCGGGCGCTTGGTCGAACTGAAGGGCACCTTCAATCGCGACAAGCCGGGCTGGGCGGCGTTGATCGCGTTCCATGCGCAGGGTGAACAAGTGATGTCGTTGAAGTTCACTGGGCCTGAGCCGGTGGTGATGGGCAACAAGGACAAGTTCTTGGCTTTGGCGAAGTCGTTGCGGTCGGCCACTGCGAGTCCCGATCCGAAGGCGCCGGCGATCGACCCAGGGCAGTCGATGCCGGCCAACCATCCCGCCACGGGAGCGCCACCAACTGCGGGCAACAAGACGCCGCACGCGGTCGCGCCGACGCCCTTCACGGCGACCGTGCCAACCGGGTGGACGGCGAAGGCCGGTTCCGCCAAGCCTCTGCACCACACGTTCGGCAGCGATGGGGAGGTCTACGTCAGCCAGCTCGGCGGCACGTTGAAGGGTTCGTTGGACATCTGGCGCGGCGAGCTGCAACAGCAGCCGATGGCCGAAGCCGACGTGGCCGCGCTGCCGAAGGTCGCGTTCCTCGGCGACGACAGTGTGCTGCTCGATCTGGCCGGCGACTTCCGCAGCATGACCGGCAAACAGATCCAAGGCGCCCGCATGTTGGTGGCCGCCCGCCTCGATGGCGGCACCATCACCTTCGTCAAGCTGGTCGGTGTTGCCGCCGACGTCGAGGCGCAAGTCGGCGCCTTCCGCCAGTTCTGCGGTTCGGTGCGGAGGACGCCATGACGGCGATCCCGACGATCCCGACGACGTCGCCGAAGCGTCTGCCCGCCCTCGGCGCGCAGATCCTGGGTTGGCTCGGCTCGATGAAGCTCGCCGTGTGGCTGCTGGTCGCCTTGACGCTGCTGACGTGGCTAGGCACGTTGGCGCAGACGTCGCGCAGCACGTACGACGTGCAACGCGAGTACTTCGAATCGTGGTTCGTGATCGCCGAGCTGCCGCTGTCCGTGTGGAACATTGGGTGGTTCCCGGATGCCCAGGGGGTGCCGTGGACGTTGCGCATTCCGCTGCCCGGCGCCTTCCCGGTGATGGCGTTGCTGTGCCTCAACCTGATCGTCGGGGGCTTTGTGCGCATCAAGTGGCACCGCCGCAACTCAGGCATTCTGGTGACCCACGGCGGCATCCTGCTGTTGCTGATCTCGGGCTTCGTCAAACTCAACTACTCGCACTCCGGCATGCTCGGCGTCTTCGAATGGCCGCAGGACGGTAACCAGCACCCCGACCGGCTCTACGAGACTTCGCGGTTCGTGAATTCGAACGATGATGAACTGGCGTTGCTGATCGACCGCGGCGACAGCATCGAAGAGCGCGTCATTCCTGAGCAGCAGCTGTGGGCCGCGCGCGGGGATGGCAGTGTGACGCTGGCCGCCGAGGGCTTGCCGTTCCAAGTGCAGATCCGGCATTGGATCGATCACGCGCAAGCGCTGCCGAAGGGGCCGATGGTGAAGACCCTGAAGCCGGTGGTCGACGGCGTGTTCCTGCGGGCGCTGCAGTGGCCGCAGGGGGAGCAACCGCGCAGCGAACACGAGTTCTCGGGCTGCTACGTGACGATCCTCGGCCAGGAGCAGGAACGCAGTGAAGGGGTGCTGCTGAGTGGCCGCTTGGCGCCATTCGACAAGGCGCGCTACCCGTTCACCTTCACCGTGAAGGGCCAGCGTTACGGCCTCGAACTGCGCCGCGTCACGCGCGACCTGCCGTTCTCACTGCGCCTGGACAAGTTCCAGAAGCGCGATCACCCGGGCACGCTGTCGCCGATGGACTTCCGCAGTTTTGTGCAGGCGACCGACAGCACCGGCTCGCAAGAAGCCCAGGTGTTCATGAACAACCCACTGCGGCGCGACGGCTATGTCGTCTACCAGTCCGGCTGGGGCCCGCAGGTCAACGGCGTGCCGCGCGGTGGGCCGCCTTGGTACTCCGAGTTCGAGGTCTCCTACAACCCGTCGGACATCTGGCCCATGCTGGCGTGCTTCGTGATCTTTGCGGGGCTCGCCCTGCATTTCCTGATGAAGCTGTCGCGGTTCCTGAAGTCGTCGACGCGCACCTCCTTGCACGCCTGATCGAGATCCCCAATGCACACCAAGTGGTTCAAGCATCTGCTGCTTCTCGCGCTGCTCGTGGTCGCTGCCTGCGGTCGACCCGCCCCGCGCCTCACCGGAGAAGTCGAGCGCACCGACGAGTGGCCGGCTGAGTTCATCGAGCAGTTCGGCAGCCTGGAGCTGCAGCACGAAGGGCGCGTGATGCCGTTCTCGACGCTGGCGGCGTCGACGCTGTACGCGGTGCACGGGCGCCGTGACGTGCAGTTCTTGACCACCGGCAAGGACGGCAAAGATCGCACCGTCAAGTTGAGCCCGACCGAGTGGTTGCTCGACGTCTGGTGCTTCCCGCTGCAGGCCGCGCGCTATCCGTTGTTCCGGATCGAGAATGTCGCCGTGTTGTCAGCCCTCGGCTTTCTGCATGAAGGCCAGACCCAGGGTTTCGAGTACCTGCCGTATGAGCAGTTGGTGGCTTCGGGCGGCAAGCTGCAAGAGCTGCACGAGCAGTACATCGAGAAGCACGTCACCATTCGCTCGCCGGTTGAGTCGCAATTGGTCCACCTGTACCAGCAGTTGGTGCTGTACCACCGATTGCACAACCAGTTGGCGACCTTGCAGGGGGAGATCGGGCTCGAAGGCGATGACCTACGCGCGATCTTTGGCGGCGACGAGCGCGTCACTTTGGCGACCGTTCTGCGCGAGGCGAAGGCGTTCCGCGCGTTTGTGTTGAAAGCTGGCGAGAAGTTCGAGGATCCGCAATTCGGCAACCTCGGCAACGTGCTGCACTTCCTCAGCGAGGTGGCCAACAGCACAGGGCCCTTGCTGATGCCGCCGGTGTTGCCAGCCGAACAGAAGGACTCGTGGCATTCGTTGCCCCAGGTCGTCGATGTGGCCATTCGCGGCAATCCCGAACCGGCGCACGCGGCCCTGCTCGATTCGCTGCAGAAAGGGCTCTTGGCGAAGACCATGGCGCAGCGCGTCGAGCACTTGACGGCGTTTCGTCGCGGCGTCGAGGCCGCCGCCACCGCCCGCGGTGAACACGCGAACGTCGCGCTGGAGTCGTACTACTACCGGGCGAACTGGCACTTCCACGCCATGATGACCTTCGTGCTGGCGTTCGTGCTGGCGGTCATCGCGTGTGTGCTGCCGCGCAACAAGACGATGTGGTGGGCGGCGATGGGGACGACGGCTACCGCCCTCTGCCTGTTGATTGCCGACGTGTGGATCCGCTGCTTGATCACCGGCCATCCGCCCATTGGTCGGCTCTACGACACCTTCTTGTTCATTGGCGGCACCGGCGCCCTGACCTTGCTCATCGCCGAGTTCGTCTTGAGCCGCCGCATCGCGCTGGTCTTGGCGCCGTTCCTCGGCGGCTTGATGATCCTGCTGGCGCGGTTGTTCGAAGTCGCCGATGGCGCTGACACCATGAAGCCGCTGCAGGCGGTGTTGCTCAGCAACTTCTGGCTGGCGGTGCACGTGCCGACGATGAACCTTGGTTACGCGGCCAGTGTGGCCGCGGCCCTCGTCGGTGGCGCCTGGATCGTGGTCCGAGCTTGCCGCATCGACCATCCGGATTCGCCGCTGGCGAAGTCACTGGCGCGCATGAACTACGGAGTGACCTGCTTTGGCCTCGCGACCGCTGTGGTCGGCACCATCCTCGGTGGGGTGTGGGCCAACGAGTCGTGGGGACGCTTCTGGGGTTGGGACCCGAAGGAGAACGGCGCCATGCTGATTTGCTTGTCGCAGATCGCCGTGTTGCACGCGCGCATGAGCGGCCTGGTGCGCGATGCCGGCTTTGCGTTGTGGAGCGTGGCCACCGGCATGATGGTGGTGTTCTCGTGGTTCCACACCAACCTGCTCGGCGTCGGCTTGCACGCGTACGGCTTCTCCAGTGAGTTGCTGACCGGCGTGTGGGCCAGTTACTCGATCCTGGGGGCAGTGATGCTGGTCGGCGTCGTCGACCGTTTGCTGCGGCCAGCACCCGCGCCGTTCCCAGTGGAGCCATCCGCAGCGGCCGCGGTCTGGCCAGCGGCCGAGTGAGCGCGGCTGTGGCCTAGCTATGGCCCGGCCAATGGCTGGCCGTCGGCACTCGTTGGCACCTGCGCCGCGCAGCGGGCGAGTTGCAACCGCAGCAACGTTCGCAAGCGCGCCGCGGCCTCCGGCTGCGTGCCCGCCAGGTCGCGCGTCTCGCCGAGATCGTGCGCCAAGTCGTAGAGCTCGGCGCGCTGCGAGCTGTAGAACCAGATCAGCTTGAGGTCGCCATCGATCACGGCACTGCACGGTTCGATGCCAGGCCCAGTCGAACCCCAATAGTGCGGATGGTGGAAGAACAGCGCGTGCGGCACCGGGGCACCTGCGAGCAGCGTGCCAGCGATGCTGACGCCATCAGCAACGGTCGCCTCGGCCCCGACGAGTTCGCACAAGGTCGGCATGATGTCTTCGACCTGCACTGGTTGCGTGCTCACGGTGTCGGCCGCCACGCGCCGTGGCCACCGCACCGCCAACGGAATGCGCACGCCGCCTTCGTAGATCGAACCCTTGCCGCTGCGCAGCGGCGTGTTGTGCGTATGCCGCACGCCAGCGCGAGAGCTCGCACTGAGGCCGCCGTTGTCGCTGGTGAACAGCACGATGGTGTCATCGGCGAGCTGTGCTGCATCGAGCCAGTCGAGCACTCGACCCAGCGAGTGGTCCATGCCTTCGACCAGGGCGGCGTAGCGCGCTTCGGCTTCTGGCAGACCTTGGTCGCGATAGCGCTGCACGAACCGTTCGTCGGCATCGAGCGGCGTGTGCACGGCGTAGTGCGACAAGTACAGGAAGAACGGCTTGCCGCCGACCCGCGCCCGTTCCGCTGCGGCCAGCGCTTCATCGGTCAGCACGTCGCTCAAGAAGCGCTCGCTGCCGTGGTACTGCGCCAGCCCTGGCACTTGCCAGATCGCATCGCCGTCGGTGCGCAGGAACCCTTGCTTCGCCAAGTAACTCGACGGCGCGCCAGCGGCGTGGCCGGCAATGTTCTCCGCAAAGCCGAGCTGCAACGGATCCGCACCTGGCGTCGCAGCGGCGCCGAAGTGCGCCTTGCCGACCAGGATCGTGTGGTAACCGCGGGCTGCCATTCGCGAAGGCAGGGTGTCCGCGCAGGTCGCGCGCGGCGTCGACGCATCGTTCGTCAAGCCGTTGCAGTGCCACTCCGGGCGATGCAGCGCGTGCCGTTCGGGATCCGTCGGCGTGTTGGCGAGCAGCGTCCAGTGCGTCACCTTGTGGCGCGCCGCCGCCATGCCGGTCATCAAACTGACACGCGTCGGGGAGCACACCGGGTGCGCGTGCGCCGCCGAGAACTTCATGCCTTGCCGACACAGGCGCTCGACGTTTGGCGTGCGATAGCGGTCGTTCCATGCGCTGCGCACCACATGGAACGGCTCGCTCAGATCCTGCCAGCCGAGGTCGTCGACCAAGAACACGATGACATTCGGTTGGGTCGCGAGCGGCCGCGGGGCGAGCGCGCAACTGGTCGCCAGCCACGCCGCCAGCACGAACGCACCGGTTCTCATACGTGGGCCCCAGCGGCGCGCAACGTGTTGCGCAGCAGCATGGCCACGGTCACCGGCCCGACGCCGCCAGGCACTGGCGTCAGATAGCCAGCGACCGCCGCCACCGACGCGAAGTCGACATCGCCGACGATCTTGCCGTCGGCGCCTTGGTTGATGCCGACGTCGATCACGCACGCACCGGGTTTGATCATGTCGCCGTGCACGAGCCCGGCTTTGCCGACGGCGACGACGAGAATGTCCGCCCGCCGCGTGTGGTCGTTCAGTTGCTTGGTCCCGATGTGGCAGACGGTCACCGTCGACAGCCGGTGCAGCAACAACACCGCGATCGGCTTGCCGACGATTTCGCTGTGGCCGACGACGACGGTCTCGGCGCCGCGCAAGTCGATCCCGGTCGCCAGGATCAGGTGCTGGGCGGCGGCCGCGGTGCATGGCGGCAGCAGCGGTTCGCGGTAGAGGATCGCCCCCATGTTGGCGGGGTGCATGCCTTCGACGTCCTTCTGGGGGTCGATCGCGGACTGCACGATGCGCGGATCGATGCCGGGTGGCAGCGGCCGTTGCACCAAGATGCCAGCCACTTCGGGTCGGTGGTTGAGTTCTTGCAGGTTCGCCACCAGGTCCGCTTCTGTGGTGGAAACCGGCAGATTGCGCACCTCCATGGCGATGCCGACCTCGGCCGCGGCGCGCTGCTGGTTGCGCACGTAGACCGCCGACGCCGGATTTTGGCCGACTTCGACCGACACCAGGCGAATGGCGCGAGGACCGAGAGCATCACGCGCGGGGCGCAATTTGGCGCGCATCTGCTGCGCGATCATCTTGCCATCGAGGATTTGGGCCGGCACCGACTACGCCTCCGAAGGGGGTTTCGCCGAAAGATAGCGAAGGGCAGAAGGCTCCGGAAACGTCATGAACAACGGCTCGCGAATCTCTTTGCCCCTGCCGCCTGCGACCAAGGCCCTGTTCTTGGCCAACGTCGCGGTGTTCGTCGTCAATGCCCTGCTGCTCGGCGCCCTCAGCGATCCTGGCAAAGGCGGCTGGTTCGCGTTCTCGTGGACGGGGCTGCTGGATGGCTACGGGCTCGGGTTGTTGCGCGTTGTCACCTACCAGTTCACGCACGCCTTCAGCGACCCGATGCACGTGCTGATGAACATGCTGGCGCTGTGGGTCTTTGGGCCGATGGCCGAATCGCGGCTCGGCTACGCCGGCACGCTGCGGCTGTATCTGTGGGGCGGGTTGTGCGGCGCCCTCGGCCACGTCGCGCTGTCGGCCGCACAAGGCCAGCTCGCCGTGTCCTTGGTGGGCGCTAGCGGTGCTTGCTATGCCCTGCTCGTCTACGCCGCGTGCGTGATGCCGCGGGCCACCATCTTGTTCTTGATCGTGCAGGTGCCGCTGGCGGTGTTGGCGTCGCTCCTGGTCGGCCTGGGTCTCTATCTAACCTTTGTCGAACTCGCGACCGGCGGCTCCGGTGGCGTTTCACACAGTGCGCACTTGGGCGGTGCCGCCCTTGGGTTCGTGGCCTTCAAACTGGGCTGGTTCTTGGACTACCTCGATGTCGATCGCCCAGGGCCGATTGCCCGGTGCCTCGCGGCGCTGCGGGCGCGCGTCCACCAACGCAAAGCCAAAGCCAAAGCCGGGCAAGACCTGCAGCTCGACTCCATTCTGGCCAAGGTCAAGCAGAGCGGGCTTGGGTCGCTGGCCGCCGACGAACGGCGGTTCCTGGCGCGCTTGAGCCAGCGGACGCGGTCGAGCGACTCGTGATGTGGGCGGGTCGGCGCTACCATCGCGCCCGACCCAAAGCCCGACGATGTTCCGATCGATCCACCGCGTCCTGTTCTGCGCCCTCGTTGCTCTGCTGTCTGCGCTACCGGCGCAGGAGATGACCAAAGAGACGTTCTTCACCGAACTCGGGAAGGGCATCGAGTTGGCGGACGAGAAGATCATCGACAAGGTCATGCGGCGCGGCGCCTACCACGCCCTCAACCTCTACGAAGCGCTCTACGACGACATGCAGGCGCAGAAACCGGATGCGCTGGCGCGCGGCCAGGCGATGTCGGCTTCCTGGAAGCGCTGCTTCAGTGGCTCGGACACGATGGAGCAGCTCGATCGCTGGATGTCGGGGGCCACGACCTCGGTGCGCCAACAACTGCAGAACGGCCGCAACCAGTCGTTCAAGCTGTGGACGCACTACACCGACGTCGTCAGCAAGACGATGAACAAGGCCGACTTCGAGCGCGTCGTGCAGCAGTTCATGGACTTGGCGCGCAATGCCGAGTCGATCGGCCACAACATGGAAGTCGCCGAGCTGTGGAACTTCGCGACCGTCGTCGCCACCAAGGTGCCGGAGATGACCCTCACCAACCGGCGCGACGCGGTGTTTTCGATGGAGCAGTTCATGGATGCGCGCAAGCGCTGGAACTTCGCTTTCGACGACCACTACATGCGCAGCCTTGAGTACTGCAAGTCCGAGAAGTTGAAGATCGCCGAGGCCGAGAAGGCTGGCGATAAACGCAAGGACGAGGGCTACGCCGCGGACACCAAAGGCATCGAGGCGTTGGTGATGCCGAATGTTGCCGAGGAAAAGCACGTGCTGAAGTTCGAACCGCTGCCGAACTGGGACGAACTCGACTACGGCGCCAAGGGTGGGCCGGTGCCCCCGTTTTGGTGGATGGTGTCGACCGAGAAGGTTGGCTCATCCAGCCGTCAGCTCGATTGGTTCCGCGCCAAGAACCTGTTCCTGCATCGCACGGCGGCCGCGAAGTTCGCCATCGGCTTCGACCCGTCGTACACGAAGACTGCGGTCGAGATCGATGCGAGCACCAAGGGCAAGGTCAGCACCTTTTGGCTCGATGTGGAGAAGAAGAAACCGTACGCGATGGTGTTCTGGACCGGCTCAGACCGCGAGATGGTCAATGAGGCCGAGTGCAACCTGGCGCCTGGCGACACGGTCGGCAACGTCTACTACCGCAGTGCTTCGAGTTGGAAGGCGCAGATCGGCGCCGACACGCTGGTCTTCTACGACGACAGTGCCGACGGCACTCCCTGTGGCAGCAAGCCGTTTGATCCGCCGTTCCACAGCCCGACCCAGGGGCAGCACGACAGCGAAGTGGGTACGCCAACGCCGCTGCTCGACTCGATGCGGGTGGGCAAGGGCCCACGCATGCCACACTCCGAGTTCGTCAAGCTGTCGACCGGTTGGGTGCATCTCAAGAAGGGTGCTGGCGACGACGTCGGCGTGCGCCCACTCAATCCCGAGTACGTCAAGCTCGGCAAGGCCAAGCTGACTTGGAGCGGCCCGAAGCCAACTATCCCGGTGCAGCTCGTGGTGCAGGGTCGCGGCGACTTGGCGACCGCGTTCTTCGATATTGCGGGCGGCAAAGAAGTGGAGCTGCCGGCGGGTGAATACGAGGTGATCTGGGGACGCATCCTGGTCGGCAAGGGCACGCGCGCCCAGATGGCGTCGATCTATCGAGGCAACAGCAAGCCGTTCACGGTGGAAGCGGGCAAGGTGTTCGACCTCAAGATGGGGGCGCCCTTCGTGCTGCAGTTCAATCGCCGCGGCGACGAGACCTCGACCCTCGATGCGCTCAAGATCTTGCTGACCGAGGCCTCAGGCTGTGTGCTGGCCGAGCTGCACGGCATCAGCTTGGCGTGCGAAGTGTTGGCCGCGAAGGAAGCGGACGGCAAGGGCGCCAAGGTGGTCGGTAAGTTCGTGCGCTTCACCGACCCGGAGTTGGTCAACAACGCGGCGAAGAAGCACAACAACCTGATGCAGCTGACGGCCTGCTTCCCGATGCCTGATGGCTACCGTGCGGACGAACTGATTCTGAAGGTCAAGCTGCCGACGGCTGGCATGAAGCTGCAACTGTCGATCAAGAAGCATGCGCTGTTTGGCCCCGTCAATTCCATCTGGCAGTGAGCTGGTCCATCTGGCAGTGAGCTGGTCCATCTGGCAGTGAGCGTGCGATCGGCGTCGATGCAGACTGGCCGCGACGGCGTCGCTGGCTAGACTGCCGCCCGCATGTTGGACATCAAATGGCTGCGCGAGAACCCCGACGCCGTGCGTGCGGGGGCGATGAAGAAGCGATTGCCGGACCGCGCCGCGGCGGTTGACCAGGCCTTGCAACTCGACGCCGAGTTGCGCGCGATGCTGCCGGCCCTCGATGCGTTGCGCAGCGAGATGAAGAACGCTGGCAAGGAGATGGGCAAGATGACGCCCGAGCAGCGCGAGGCGTTCCTGGGCAAGCAGAAGGAACGCAAGGTCGTGATGCAGGGGCTCGAGGAGAAGGAGAAGCAGCTGAAGGCCGACATCGAAGTGCAGATGGGGCTGATTCCGAACGTGCCGGACGCGGACGTTCCCGAAGGTCGCGACGACAGTGAGAACGTCGAGGTGCGGCGCTGGGGCAGTGTGCGCGACTTCGGCTTCGTGGCGCGGCCGCACTACGACATCGGCGAAGCGCAAGGTTGGCTCGACTTCACGCGCGCCTCCGCGATGGCTGGCTCGCGCAACTACATCCTGTTCGGCGACCTCGCGCTGCTGCAAGACGCCGTGCTCCGTTACGCCGTCGACATGTTGGTCGCTCGCGGCTTCACGCCGATCGATCCACCGCTGCTCGTGCGCGATGCGGCGATGTTCGGCACCGGCTTCTTCCCGGGCGGCGAAGAACAGACGTATCGCTGTGAGAAGGACGGGCTCAACTTGATCGGCACGAGCGAAGTGCCGGTGACGTCCCTGCACGGCGGCGAGTTGATGGCCGAAGACCAGTTGCCCAAGAAGTACGTGGCGCGTTCGGCGTGCTTCCGGCGCGAGGCAGGCACCTACGGCAAGGACACGCGCGGTCTTTACCGCGTGCACCAGTTCCACAAGGTCGAACAGGTGATCCTCGACATCAACGACAAGGTGCGTTCGATCCAGCACCATCACGACATCGTGAAGAACGCCGAAGACATGCTGCAGGCGTTCGACTTGCCGTACCGCGTCGTGGCGGTGTGCGGCGGCGACCTCGGGGTGCCGCAGGCGATGAAGTACGACATCGAGACGTGGATGCCGTCGCGCGCCAACTATGGCGAGACCCACTCCGCCTCGCGCTTCTACGACTACCAGGCGCGCCGGCTCGACCTACGCTACCGGCAGAAGGAAGGCGGCAAGGCGACGTTCTGCCACACGCTCAACAACACGGTCGCGGCGAGCCCGCGCATTCTCATTCCGCTGCTGGAGAACCATCAGCAGCAGGACGGCACCGTGCGGTTGCCGGCCGCGTTGCGCCCCTATCTGGGCGGGCGCGAAGTGATCGGTCGCCCGGTTTGGTGATCGCGTGACGACGCGGGCCGATCAGCGCCCGCCGCCAAACAACCCACCGCCACCGCCGGCGCCACCGCCGATGCGATTGAGAAACTCGCTCGGGTTGAAGCCAGGTGGCAGGCTGCCGGTGGGGCCGCTTGGCCGCGAGCCGGCGCCTTGCCCAGCGCCGCGCCCCGTGCTTCTGCCGCGCGGCGCGCCTTCGCCTTTGCCATCGCCACCGAGGACCGTTTGCGTGGTGGGCCGGCCAGAGCCACCGGGCCCGGCGGGACCGCCGCCCGCCACACCGCTCTCAGGATTCTGGTTGGCTTCCGCCTCGGGCTTGGGCGGGAACAACGGCATACGGGCGGTGTTGGCGGCGAGGATGTTTTCGAAGCGAGAGTCGAAGACGAAGTGGCGCGTGTAGGTCTTCTCAGCGCCTTCGAAGTCGTCGACTTCGACGTCGTTGACGACGTTGCGGCTGCTGCGCTTGCGTTCGATGGTGAACTCGATCTTCAAGCGCTTGGGCAGCGCGTCCTCGACCGAACTGTCCCACTGCAGCTCCTCCGGCGCCTCGTAGCCGAGCGTGCGGTAGTAGGTGACCTTGAAGTTCTTCACGCGGTCATGCACCAGTTGGAAGCTGCCCTGCGTGGTGATGTCGTCGTCGACCATCGGATCCTCGCGGCGCCACATTTCGAAGACGTCGCGGTAGCGAGGATTGGGTTTGAACCAGTAGCCGACTTCACACACCGTCGGCTTGCGCGGGATGTTCTGCAGGTCGAGCACGAAGCCGACGGCGTCGGTCGTGGTCAAGAAGTCCATGCGGTCCGCATCGCGTCCCTGCACGTCCATGTCGCGGCCACGGAAGACCGCGTTGTTGTGCACGTTGTAGATCCACAGCCCGCGCAGGTCGCGTTCGATCAGGTTGAGGATGCGCGGTCCCGCTTCGGTCGATTCGGCGAGGTCATCGACGACGTCGCGTGCGTTCAACATCACGTGGAACGTGGTGGCCACCGTGATCATCACGGTCGCGGTGATCGCTACCGCCAGCAGCACCTCGATCAACGTGAAGCCCGCGCTCTGGCGACTGGTGGCATGCGTCATCATGTTCATTTGCCCTCGGCTCCACCGCCGACGTTGCTGGCACCACCAGGATTGGCGGCGCCACCGCCGGTGGCTGGGTTGCCGCTGCCGCCAGCGCCTGATTCCGGTGTCTGTCCCTTCGATACCGCGATCGCCGCCGCTTGCTCGGGCGTCAGCCCAGACAGGGCCAACGTCGACATCCTGGCCTTGACCAACAAAGCGTCCTTCTGGCCGGGGTACTCGGGGTCCAACTTGGGGAAGTAGACGACCACCGCGATCTCTTCGAACTCGGTCGCGCTCGGCGCTTTCTCAGCCAGCCGGGTGGCAACGTCCTCTTCGCGCTTGTCTTGGTAGTCGGCGGCGCTGAGGCCGCGCGACTGCGCGCGGCGGTAGTCCTCGCGATCACGCTGCCAGTCGACGCGTTCGTTGGCTTCTTCGCTGTTGCCAGCGGCGGCGGCGCCGACTTCGGCTTCGATGTCGGCGACTTCGGATTCGCCGATCGCGATCTTGAACTCAAAGCCCTCGTAGTCTGGCAGCTTGACGGTTTCACCGGAGGTCGGCGGCACTTCGCGCGCACCGGCTTGCAGCTCCGACATCTTCTCTTCGGCGATCTCGCGTGCGAGGCGCCAGTTGCGGGCCTGCGTCGCATCGATCAACGCGGTGGTGCGGATGCCGATGTAGCTGATGACGATCGTCGCCACGATGCCGAGTGCCACGAGGGCCTCGATCAAGGTGAAGCCGCCCTCCGTCTGACGTGGCGTCATGGTCAGAACGCCGCCTCGTTCAGCACGGGCGGAATGGGTAGCTCGCCCTGTTCGGATTCGTGCACGTCGACACGCCCGCTCAGGCCTTGGATCGTCATCGTCCACGTCATCGTCGGATCGTTCTTCAAGGTCAAGGCGATCACCTGGTCACCCGTGAACCCGTACTCGTCGAACACCAGCCGATACAGGTTGCGTTTGGCCAGCCCGTTCTTGCCGTCGCCGGCGCCGGCGAACACCACGTCGGTTTCCATGTCGGTCCAATCGTCGGGCTGTTCTTCGAGCGTCGTCAGGTCCTGGTCGCGCGTCAGCTTTTGTTCTGGCGGATAGATGATCCTCCACCTGGCTCGATCGAGGTCGAATTCGACCTGCATACGCTTGCCTTGGATGCGTGCTTCGCTGCGCACCCAATCGAGCTGGCGCCGAATCGCGTTGCCGCTGCCGGTGAGGCGCGCTGACGGAATGAGCGCACCGAGGTTGGGCACCACGATCGCAAACAGCAATGCCACCAGGGCGCAGACCACAAGCAGTTCGATCATCGTGAAGCCGCGCGCCCGGGCGCTGGCAACCTCGACTGCGGTTGTGTGGTCAGGCCGCACGGCGATCAGTCGTCCTTCTTGGCCTTGCTCGTGATGTCGTCTTCGGTGCCGGGCGAACCGTCCGGCCCGAGGCTGATCACTTCCCACTCGCGGGGCGTGTTGCCTTCACGCAGCTCGTAGTCATGGTCCCACGGGTCCTTTGGCAGCTCTTCGAGCTCACTGCGGCCTTTCTCGTCCTTCGTCGCCAGCGCCTCGAGCGACTCCGGCAACTTGCCATTCTTTGAGTAGTGCATGCGAACGGCGCCGGCGATGGCCATGACGTCGGCTTGGGCTTTGACTTCGCGCGCTTCGTCGGTGGCACCGGCGACGTTTTGCACCACGAGGGTCGCGAGCATGCCGAGAATCACGATCACGACCATGATCTCGACCAGGGTGAAGCCGACTTCGGCGGGACGAACGGGGGCAGGTTGGGTCTTGCGGTTCATGGCGTAGCTTGGCGGCACAGTCTAGCGGCTGGCGACTTTGGAACGCACCTTCGACGGGGATGCGGCGGCCTTCTTCCAGAGCCAGATGCTCGATGGCATTGGCCGCGGGCCACGGTGATGATCGGCCGCATGCGCGATTCTCGTTCGCTCGTCGTCGTGGCGGCGGTCCTTATCGTCCTTGCTGCCCTGCCAGCGCAGAAGCTGCTGACGGCCGAGACCTTGGCGAATCTGGCGCGGGTCGGCGAACTGGCGCTCAGCCCCGATGGCAAGCACCTGCTCTACACCGTGCGCACGCCGGATCTCGCCGCCAATCGCAGCAAGGCGGTGGTCTGGGGCCTCGCCTTGGCACCGGGCGCCAAGCCCCAGCCGGTGGGGGATGGCAGTTCGCCAGTGTGGTTGCCGAGCAGTCAGGGGTTTGCGTTCGTCGCGAAGGAAGGGGTGCAGACGCGGCCTTTGTATGACGGCCCGCAGATGCAGGTCACGGTGCCGGGGGGCGTGCAGAACTTGGCGTGGTCCCCGGCGGGCGATCGGTTTGCCTACACGCAGTCAGTCGTCATCGAGGCGCCCGTCACCAGTGCGCACGAGGACTTGCCGAAGGCCAACGCGCGCGCCTACGACGACCTGATGGTGCGGCATTGGGACACTTGGGGCGACGGCAGCTACAGCCATTTGTTCGTGGCGCCGTTCGGCAGCGCCAGCGGCACCACGGTGCGCGACCTGATGGCGGGCGAACGCGTGCACACCCCGTTGCCGCCGTTTGGCGGTGGCGAGCAGATCGCGTGGTCGCCGGATGGCCAAGAGCTGTGCTACACAGCGCGCCGCGTCGACAACCCCGAAGCCAGCACCGACAGCAGTCTGTGGACGGTGCCGGTTGGCGGCGGCAAGGCGAAGAACCTGACGCCGGGCATGCCGGGCTACGACCAAGATCCCGTCTACTCCCCGGACGGCAAGTGGATCGCCTTTGGCAGCATGGCGCGGCCAGGTTTTGAGGCCGACAAGCTGCGGCTGATGCTGCACGAACGCGCGACCGGCAAGAACACTGAGTTGCTGCCGAGCTTCGACGCCAGCGTTCACGAAGTGCATTGGACTGCCGACAGCCAGCGGCTGTTCTTCACGGTGGAGACCGAGGGCACGACGCAGGTCTTCACCACGAGCCTCATCGAGCCGAAGGCGGTGGCGGTGACGAAGGGCCGCCACGCGTTCACCGGTCTGCAAGTGAGCGGCGATGGCCAGACGCTCTACGCGCTGAAGACGACGATGGAACGCGCGGCCGAAGTCGTGCGCATCGAGGCGAAGACCGGCACCGTCACCGCCCTGACCGATTGCAACGGCGCGCAGTTTGGCGAACTGAGTCCGCCCGTCATCGATGGCGAGTGGTTTGCCGCGAGCGACGGCAAGCAGATCCACGCGTGGATCGTCAAGCCACCCGGCTTTGACCCAACGAAGAAGTACCCCTTCATTCTGTATTGCCAGGGCGGCCCGCAATCGATGGTGGGGCAGAGCTTCTCCTTCCGCTGGAACTTCCACCTGATGGCGGCGAAGGGCTACGTGGTCGCCGCGGTCAATCGGCGCGGGCTGCCGGGTTTTGGCCAAGCCTGGAACGACCAGATCTCGCGCGACTGGGGCGGGCAAGCGATGCAGGACTTGCTGAGTGTCTGCGATGCGATGCAGCAGCGACCCTACATCGACAAAGCGCGCTCGGCCGCGGTCGGCGCGTCGTTTGGGGGCTACACGGTCTATTGGTTGATGGGCAACGCCGGCGATCGCTTCGCGGCGATGATCGCGCACTGCGGTGTGTTCAATCTCGAGAGCATGTATCTGGCGACGGAAGAACTGTTCTTCGTCGACTGGGACCTTGGCGGACCGTTCTGGCGCTCGCCCGAGACCGCCGAGCTCTACCGCCGCTTCTCGCCGCATCGCTACGTGCAGAACTGGCAGACGCCGCTGCTGGTGATCCACGGCGAGAAGGACTTCCGCGTGCCGTACGACCAAGGCCTGCAGGCGTTCACCGCGGCGCAGTTGCACGGCGTCACCAGTCGTTTGCTGATGTTCCCCGACGAAGGCCACTGGGTGATGCAGGCGCAGAACGGGGTGTTGTGGCAGCGTGAGTTCTTCGCGTGGCTCGATCGCTTCTGCGGCGACAAGGCGAAGAAATGAAGCCGGTGGCGTGGCTGTTGTTGTTGGCGCTGGGTGCCTGCGCGATCCCGGTGCACTGGCAGGACGATGTCGGGGTGGCGTTGCGCGCCGCGCGGGCGGACCGCCGCGAACTGGTCGTCTACTTTGCGTTGTCGGGGCGCGAGGCCAGCGACCGCATGCAGAAGAGCCTGACCGATCCGGTGGTGGCTGCGGCCCTCGCCGACGGCAACTTTTTCGCCACCATCGCCGATGGCGTGGTGCGACAGAACCTGTACTCGACCTGGATCGGCGGCGGGGAAGGCATGGGCATCGCCGTGCTCGATGCCCAGGGTCGCTGTTATGCGGCGCGGCCGGGGCCGCAGGATCCTCCGGAGCTGGCCGCGTTCTTGCGGCTGTGTGTTCGCTCGCGCGAAGCGCTGTCGGCGTTGCGCGATCGCGGGCAGCCGCTGGCGGCGCCGATGGACCAATATGCGCTGGGCTGTCTGTTCCTCGACCTCGGTTGTCGCCTGGAGAGCGAGCCGTTGTTGGTCGAAGCTGCCACGGCGGGCGTGGTCGACGCTCGCCACCGACTGGCGCGGCTCTACGCCCTCGACGGCAATGTGACGGCGGCGCGGCGATGGTTGACGCACGCGCCGAAGACGCCGGCGGCACTGGTTACGGAAGGCTACGTGTTGTTCAAGGAACGCCAGCATAAGGACGCGATCGTGGCGTTCGAACGGGCCCTGCAGAGCGGCCAGCTCGGTGGCGATCGTCAGCGCGCGCTGCTGTATCTCGGCAAGGCGCTGCACGAAGACAAACAAGACGCGCGGGCGGTGCCGCTGCTTCAAGCCTTGGCCAAGGAAGGCACGGGCAGCACGTTCGAAGCCGGCGCACTGCACACGCTGTCGCACCTCAAGGACGCGCAGCACACGCATTCGCACTGAGCGTCACTCGCCCTTGGTCGCATGACGCTTGGCGAACGCGATGAAGTGCTGCCAGTCTTCGGTGGTCAGCCCGTGTTCTCCAGCGCGCACGTGGTAGCCGACTTCGTTGCCGATGGAGCGTCCAACGGCTGGTGGCGCCGAGGCGCCGAGGCCCGTCTTGCCAAGCAGCTGCCAAGCGGCACTGGCGTGGTGCGTGGCGAGGAACTCACCCGTGGGATCACTCCAGTAGTCGTGGTCGGCGCTGCTTACATAGAGCGGCCGCGGCGCAATTTGTGCGAGCAACAGATGGGCGTCGACGGGACAAGCGGTGGCGTCGCCTGCGTAGCGTTCGTACTGGCGGCAGAACCAATGTGGGAACGTACTGGTGATGTCCGCCGTGGTCTCTCCGAAGTTGCGGCGCATGAGGGCGGCGCCACCTTCACCACTCTCGTTGGCAAACACCATCGCGAAGCGCTCGTCTTGCGCCGCGGCCCACAAGGCTGCCTTGCCAAGGCGCGAGTGCCCGAGGGCCATCAGGTGAGCATGGTCGATCGTTGGTTCAGTGACCAGGTAGTCCACGATGCACGACATGCCCCACGCCCACGCCCCAATGGCGCCCCAGGCATTCGGGCTGCGCAAGGTGTCGGCGCGGCAGGCCGCGACGGCACCGCGAATGCCGTCCGCAAAGCCGTTGATGTGATCCGGCTCAAGGTCGCCGCAAAAGGCGGTGGCAACCGCGAATCCCTGTTGCATCAACTCAGCCAATGGCCAACTGGTGCGATCCGAGCCGCGGCTCCACTTGGTGGCGTGGTGCTCCACGAGGAACGTCTCGCCTTCGATCCAGTGGGTCGTCAGTGGAACATCGCCCTTCATCCGTCACCGCATGGTTGCCGTGAAAGTTGAGCGCGACAAAACACGGCGTCGGTGCCTTGCTTTTGCTCGGCACGTAGAGCAGCACGTCAAGTCCGTTCCATTGTGGGAAGTCAGCCAAGCCTAAATGCACCATGGTGCGCGTGGCCATTCCTTGCAGGGCGCCCGGCAGCCTGGAATCGATTCGCACGCGCAATCTGCCCAAGTCGAGCGGGGTGCGGCCGTAGACATGCTCGGCGAACAGATCGCGGAGTTCGACTCGACGCTGCTGCCACTGTTCTGGTGATTTGGCCCCGAGCGGCGGCAACGAGTAGGCACCGACCTTGGCTTCATCGACGTTGGTTGTGTGTGGGGCCGTCGGTGCTTGCTGCGAGCAGGCGACCAGCAGGGCGAACGTACATTTCAGCATGGGTTGTAATGCTAGCAGGTCGCCCGCGGTCGGCCGGTCGTCGCGAAGCCTCGGCAGCACTGGCCGAGTGCGCCGTTTCGCGACCAGCCGCACCGCGCTACAACTGTCGCGAGTCAAACCATGCGCCATGTTGCTTTCGCCGCGTTCCTTCTCGCTCCCATGATCCGCGCCCAAGAGACCCCGCCAACGACGCCCGTGCCAACGCCGCCGTCGGCCCTCGTCATGCTCGGCACCGCACCGGGTCCGATCTACCAGTGGGTGACGGACTGGGGCCGCCTGCAGGACGGCAAGGAACTCGGCAACACGCACGGCTGCCTCGTGGTCGACAAGGACGGCAACCTGCTCGCCAACACCGACACCGAGCACGCGGTGATCACGTTCTCGCCTGATGGCGTGGTGCTGCGTTCGTGGGGCAAGGAGTTTCAAGGCGGCCTGCACGGCATGTGCTTGCGCGTCGAAGACGGCAAGGAAGTGCTGTACCTCGCGCACACACGCCGCCACGAGATCGTCAAGACGACGATCGAAGGCAAGGTGCTGTGGACCATGCCGTGGCCGCAGGCCTCCGGCATCTACGAGAAGGAAGACCAATACAATCCGACCGCCGTCGCGGTGGGGCCCGATG
>CANEYR010000067.1 GCA_947444055.1 Planctomycetota bacterium | reverse complement strand
CAGCTCGGCATCGGAGCCTTTGCGACCGCCTTGGCGCGGCGCGAGCCTGCCGCCGCCCTCGCTGCACTGCAACAGGGCCACAGCGACCTGGTGCTCGCGAGCAACGCCACGGCCGCTATGGCGATGTTGGCGCCGGCGCTGTTGCGAGCGGCGAGGCCGCAGGAAGCCGAACACACAGCCCAGCGCCTGGCTGGCGTTCGCATTCTCACAGCGACCCGCCACGGCCAAAACGGCACTGACGCCTGGAACCGCCGCGTGGAGGCCCTGCTCGCGCAGCATGGCGTGCGGGTCGAAGACCCTTACTACCCTGGGCGCCCGATCTTGGTCACCGCCAACGACTACCAGAATCGTCTCTACAACGGCGACCTCGGCGTCGTCGTTCGCGACCACGACCGCGACGGCGACGGCCAAACGCACGTCTGCTTCGCCACCGGCCATGGCGAAGTGCGCAAGGTCGCACCACGCCGCTTGCCGGCGCATGAGACGGCGTGGGCGATGACCGTGCACAAAGCCCAGGGCAGTGAGTTCGACGAAGTGCTGCTCGTGATGCCCGAGCGCGAAGGCCCGCTGTGGCAGGCGTCGCTGATCTACACCGGCATCACGCGCGCGCGCCAACGCGCGATCGTGCTCGCTGAGGCAACGTGGCTCGTCGAAGCCCTCGCGCTTTGGCCGCAACGCAGTTCGGGTCTCGCTGAGGCGCTGCGCTCGTGACCGCGACTCAGTCGTCGCCGCGGCCAAACCAAATGGTGTCGATCAGCAGCTCGCGCAGTACCGACGTCGCGTAGGCACCGCGTGGCAACGCGAACTCGACCTGCACACCGCCGTCGTGCAAGCGCGCGACCGCGTCCGTCACCGGCACCCGCAACGGCCGCCGTTCGCCGCGGCAGAGCCCGAACGGCAAGCGACCGAACAGCTGCGGCGACAGTTCCATCGCGGCCAGCGCTTGCTCTTCTAGCCGCAGCGGCTCACCGGTCGGCGCCAACATCTCGGGGCCTGGCATCGGCCCACTCGGCGACACCGCCAAGCTGTCGACGCGCGACTGCTCCTTCGTCGCATCGGTCACCGCAAACACCGACCCGTTGTCGTGGCGGAACGCGAGGTCCCCTGGCAGCAGTTGCGCCAAGGTTGCCAGCCGCGAAATGATGACGCGATTGAAGACTTCACTCTGCACCGCCGACAGCACGAGCCCGAACACGCGCCGCGGCATCTTGTGCGCGAACGAGCGGGCGTCGCCATGCAGCACGTCGAGGCCCTTCTGCAAGTTGGCGCCGCGCTTGCCGAAGCGTTGCTCGCCGAAGTAGTTCGGCACGCCGCGGCGCACCATGTCGGCGAGGTTCTGCTCGGCCTTGCTCAGGTCCTCAGGGCTGGTGCCGCGCAGCGTGATCGCAAAGCGATTGCCGCGCAGGTGCCCCATGCGCAGCTTGTTGATGTGCCGTTTGACCGTGAGCACGCGGAAGCGACCGCCCTGCAGCCCCTCGCACGCGGCGGGATCGACGTGCTCGATGCTCACCCACTGCCGACTCACCGCTTGCGCGTCCTTCAGACCCGCAATGCCAAACGAACGTTCGTCGCGATCCAACGCCGCCGCCAAATCGTGCAGCAGGTCCATCGTCGACAAGCCGCGCTTCTCGACCCACAGCCAGACGTGGTCGCCTTGACCCGACGGCTCATACGCCGGGATCTCATCGACCGCGAAATCCTCGGGCGTCATCTTGTAGCGGCCCGCGAACGCCGGGGCCGGGCCCCCGCGCGGCACCGGCCGTGTCGGCTTTACAGGCGGCATGCGTTCGTCCCGGTGAGTGGCAATGTCCCGGTGAGTGGCAATGTCCTGGTGATTGGCACTGTCCTGGTAAGCCAGCCTGAGTGAACGGCGCTCACGCCTTCTTCGCCTTCGGCTTCTTCTTCGCCTTGCCGTCGTCGACCGCTACGGCCACCGCCGTCGCTTCGGCTTCGGTCGCCACCGCCTGCGGCTTGAACGCGAGCACGGCATCGCCGCCGGTCGCATAGGCAAGCAACCGGGCAAGCTCGTCGCGCAACTGCGCGCGCGGCACGATGCGATCGATCTGGCCCTTCTCGAGCAAGAACTCCGAGCGCTGGAAGCCCTTCGGCAGTTCCTTCTTGATGGTGGTCGCGATCACGCGCGGTCCGGCAAATCCGATCAAGGCGCCGGGCTCGGCGATCAACAGATCGCACACCGACGCGAACGACGCCGTGACGCCACCGGTGGTCGGATGCGTCAGCACCGAAATCGACGGCACCCCAGCCTGGTTCATTCGCTGCAAGGCGCCGCAGGTCTTCGCCATCTGCATCAACGACACCGCGCCTTCGTGCATACGCGCTCCACCCGAGCACGCAAACAGCACGACGGGGAGGCGTCGTTCGAGCGCCAGTTCACACAGCAGCGCGATCTTCTCGCCGACCACCATGCCCATCGAGCCGCCGAGGAATTGGAAATTCATCACGCCGAGCGCGCAGGCGATGCCCTTCACCTTGCCAGTGCCGCAGACGATGGCGTCCGCCTCGCCGGTCTTCAGCTTCGTCGCCACCAGCTTCTCGGCATACGGCACGCGGTCGTTGAAGCCGAGCACATCGTGGGCCCGCAAGTCCTTCCACATCTCCTCGAACGAGCCCGGATCGGCCGTCAGCGCGATGCGTTCGCGCGCCGGCAACGTGAAGTGGTAGCCGCAGGTGCCGCAGACCCGGTTCTTCTGTTCGAACTCCTTGCGGAAGAGCATCGCCCCGCAGGACTCGCACTTGATCCAGAGCCCACCGGGCATGTCCTTCTTCTTGCCGAAGCGCGTCCAAGCCATGTCGATCGATCCTTTGTTTGCTGCGGAGACGGTTTCTGCTGAGACGAGGCAGGGGAAGGTAGCGGCGCCCACGCGGTCGGGCTAGCGAGCAGTCCGGGCGGCGGTCGCCAGCTGCCGCAACTCGGCGATGCGGGCCGTGCGGTCGGCGGCGCCAAACACCGCCGTGCCCGCGACAAAGGCGTTGGTGCCAGCGCGCGCCGCGTCACCGATGGTCGAGGCCCCAATGCCGCCATCCATCGACACTTCGCCGCCAAAGCCAAGGCGGCGCAGTTCGGCCACCTTCGGCAGCACGCTCGGCATGAACTTCTGGCCGCCAAATCCGGCGAACACGCTCATCACCAAGACGAGGTCGAGCTGGTCGACGTACGGGGCCAACAGGCGGCAGTCGGTATCCGGCTGCACCGACAAGCCGGCCTTCTTGCCGCGCTGCTTGATGTGCGCCAACAGCGCCCCGACATCGCCATTGGGCGCCACTTCGATGTGGAAGGTCAATAGGTCGGCACCCGCATCGAGGAACGCATCGGCGTAGCGCCACGGGTCGGTGATCATCAAGTGCACGTCCAGCGGCTTGCTGGCGCACTTCTTGATCGCCGCCGTGATGGACGGCCCAAACGTCAGGTTCGGCACAAAGTGGCCGTCCATGACGTCGAGGTGCAACCAGTCGGCGCCCGCCGCTTCGACCGAGCGAACTTCCTCACCAAGCCGCGAGAAGTCGGCCGCCAGCAACGACGGCGCGATGCGAATCGCATGGTCCATGCTCAGTACGCTCCCGCCGAGCCACCGCTGCGATGGTCACAGACACCTTGCCGCACGCCACTCGCCAACACTGCGATTGCAAACACCTGGCCGATGCCACGCGGCGACTTGGCCAGTTGATGGCCCTTCGCCAACAACGCCGTGCGCACATCGGGCGGCATCGACAGCGCTTCCCAAGTGATCTCGTCGGGCAGCCACTGGTGGTGCACCCGCGGCGCCCGCACCGCTTGCTCTAGGCCCATTTTGTGATCGACGACATCAAGCAGCACCTGCAGCACGGCCGTGATGATGCGACCACCGCCCGGCGCCCCGAGCACGAGGCGCACTTCGCCGTCCTTGCAAACCATCGTCGGCGTCATCGAAGACAGCATGCGTTTGCCAGCCACGATCGCGTTCGCCTTGCCGCCGACCAAACCGAATTGGTTCGGCACGCCAGGCTTCGCCGAGAAGTCGTCCATCTCGTTGTTGAGCAAGAACCCAGCCCCTTCGACCACCACCGCCGCCCCGAACGTCGAGTTGATCGTCGTCGTGCACGCCACTGCATTGCCGAAGCGATCGACGATCGAGAAGTGCGTGGTGTCGTCGCTCTCCTTTCCACCCGGCGGCAGCCCAGGCGCGACCGCGCTCTTCTTGGTGCGATCGATGCTGGCCCCCAGCTTCTGCGCATATTCCTTGCTGAGCAGACCCTCGACCGGCACCGCGTAATGATCGGGATCGCCAAGCCAGCGCGAACGGTCCGCGTACGCACGCCGCATCACTTCCGTCAGCAAGTGCACGTACTCACTGCCGCCGTAGCCGAGTGCTTTCAGGTCGAACGGTTCGAGCATTGCCAACATCTGCAGCAGGGCGACGCCCCCCGACGATGGTGGCGGCATGCTGATGACTTCGTGGCCGCGATAGGTCGCGACCAACGGCTGCCGTTCTCGCACCGTGTAGTCGGACAGGTCGTCCTTGCTGACGAACCCACCATCGCGCTGCATGTGCGCAACGATCAGTTCGGCCGTGCGGCCGCCGTAGAAGCCTTCGCTGCCCTTCGCCGCAAAGCGTTCCAAGGTCGCCGCCAAGTCCGCCTGCACCAGGATGTCGCCCGCTTGCAGTGGCTCGCCATCGCGAAAGAACACCGCCGTCGTCGACGCAAAGCGGCCGAGTTCTTTCTTGGCGTCCTGCAGATCCTCAGCCAGGAACTGGTCGACGACAAAGCCCTCGCGCGCCAACCGGATCGCCGGTGCGGCCACCGCGGCCAAGCTCTTGCTGCCGTACTTCTGCAGCGCGTGCAACAAGCCCGCCGGACTGCCCGGCACCCCCGCCGCCGTCACCCCGAACTGCACCTTGTCCTCGTCGACCGAACCGTCGGCCCGCAAGTACATGTCCGCCGTCGCCACCTTTGGCGCCCGTTCCCGAAAGTCCAACGCCGCCGTGCTGCCATCCGGCCGCCGCAACAGCAAGAAGCCACCGCCGCCAAGGTTGCCGGCCTGCGGATGCGTCACCGCCAACGTCAACGCCACGGCCACCGCCGCGTCGACCGCATTGCCGCCATCCTTCAACACCTGCAGCCCGATCGCGGTAGCGCGCGGCTCGGCGGTGACGACGGCAGCGTTCGCGCCCTCGGCCACCAAGTCGTTGGCTAGCGGCCGCGGCGTCGCCAGCGGTACGGCCAAGAGCAGCACGAAGCCCAGCCCAAAGGGGGCCGCCCAACTCATCGCCCAACTCATCGTTCCGGGCTCCCAAGGCCCTCGCCAAGGCGAACACCTTGGCTGCGCAGGTAGTCGATCACCTTCTCGACTTCGACGGCGAGGCCCTCGAGTTCCAGCGCGATAAAGCCACCCTGGTCCGTCACCGACGCACCACGGATGTTGACGACGACGTCAAACGAACGGTTGATCTTGTAGAGGAGCGGCTCGCGCACGAGCTCCTGATCAAACTCGAAATGGATGTTCTTCTTGATCTTCACAAGCACTATCGGCGGCTCGCTCTGGCGAACACGCGGCCGAGCAGCATACGAACTGGAGCGCACGCACGCCGCTGCGAAGTGCCCGCTGTCGCGCGGCAGTTGACGCTTGCACGTCCGCCGTCGGTCGCTAGCGTTCTCGCCCCACGGTCCCGTAGCCAAGTGGTTAGGCAACGGATTGCAAATCCGTCTACCGCAGTTCGATTCTGCGCGGGACCTCCAGTTTCTGTGCGGGTTGCGGGGCAGCCCGCTCAGGCAGATGTGCCTCGGCCAGCGCCGCGGTGGCGCGAATTTGCGTCGATCTCTCCGACGTCTTGGGTCGGGCCGCATCGACTGGCTCCGAATTTGGCGATCTTCGGCTCGCTGACGAGCCCTGACGTCGATGCCTCTCGGCGCCGTATTCGCCCGCGGCGTCTACCTGCGGTTTCGGGTCGCGATCGGAAGCTTCAGGCTCCGACTGGGGGTCGCGAGCTTGCCGCGGCTACCCGGGCCGCGTGCTCCGCCGCGCGCGTCAAGCCGCGCAGCATGCCGCGGAACACCATGCCGTGCAGCGGCAGCACTGCGTACCAGTAGGCGATACCCAGCAGCCCGCGCGGCTTGAAGAGTGCGGTGACCCGCAGACGCGAAGTGCCGGCGAGGTCTTCGACCTCGAACTGCAAGAGGGCCGTGCCCGGCAGCTTCATCTCGGCGCGCAGTTGCAGGCGAGAACCCGGCACCACCTCGACCACGCGCCAGAAGTCGAGGGCGTCGCCGACCATCAGCCGCTTGGGGTCGCGGCGGCCGCGGCGCAGGCCGGGGCCGCCAATCAGCTTGTCGAGCACGCCACGCAGACGCCACAGCCAGTTGCCTCCGTACCAACCAACCTCGCCGCCGATGCCGAGCACGGTGTCGTAGGTGATCGACTGCGGCGCCCGCACGATCGCTTCGCGGCGATCGTGGTAGACGGTGCCGCCGACCCAGTCCGGATCGCCAGGCATCGCGCCAGCGTCGGTCCAGGCCGTCTCGACCATCGCGTCGGCATGCTTGCCCAGCGCCGCGTCGATCGCTTCGCGCATCGACAGCAGTTGCTGGGGCATCAGCCGCTGGGCGGTGTCGTCGCGGCAAACCGTGCGGTTGCGCAGGCCCTCGGCGAGCGGTCGGGCAATCGTGTGGGGAACCGGCGTGATCAGGTGGATCCACCAGGAACTGAGTCGAGGTGTGAGCACTGGCACCGGCACGATCCAGCGCGGCCGCAGCCCGCGCGCCTCGGCCATGATGCACATCAACCGGCGGTACGAGAGGACTTCGGGCCCGCCGATGTCGATCGTGCGTGCGATCGTCTCCGGCACGTCGAGGCAGGTGACCAAGTAGTGCAGCACGTTGCGGATGGCGATCGGTTGCGACTCCGTGCGCACCCAGCGAGGCGTGATCATCGCCGGCAAGTGTTCGACGAGGTAACGCAGGATCTCGAACGACGCCGATGCCGAGCCGATGATCATCGCCGCGCGCAGCGTCGTCACCGGCACACCAGTGGCCGCCAGATCGGTCTCGACCTCGCGTCGCGAAGCCAGGTGCTCGCTGAGGTTGTCGCCGAGTTCGCCGAGCCCGCCGAGGTAGATGATGCGGCGGACCCCGGCTGCCTTGGCCGCCCGCGCAAACGACGTCGCCAACTCGCGGTCGTGACTGCGGTAGGCGGCGCCCTGTGCGATCATCGAGTGCACGAGGTAGTAGGCGGCGTGGCAGCCGCGCATCTGCTCGGTCAGCCCTTCGCTGTCCTGCAGGTCGGCCTTGGCGACCTCGACGCCGGCCTGATGCCGCCAAGGGCGATCCGCGAGCTTGCGCGGCTCGCGCACGACGCAGCGCACAGTGATGCCGCGGAGAAGCAACGCGGGCACCAGTCGGCCGCCGACGTAGCCCGTGGCACCGCTCACGAGCACCCTGGATCGCGCGACAGACTCGGGGGATACGGGTGGCTGCTCGGTCATCGGCTGCTCGGGCGCCGGATGCTACCGCGAGCCAACCACCTGGTCCGTGGCAACTGACGGTGTTCACTGCCTTCGCCCAGGTTTCGCCACGGTGAAGGCCGCGTCGAGACCTCCAGACAAACCCGGAGCCTCATGGTGCCGCCGGCATTCGTTGCGATTTGCTGCATCCACGCGAAGCCGTTCAGCGAAGAGAAGGCGTTAATACGCGGATGAACCAATGACCGAAGTATCGATTGCCGCAGACAAAGTTCGCATTGCCGAACGCCGTGCCAAGGCCCTGTTTCTGATCGCCGCTGGAGCGTCGTTCCTCTTCTCCGTGAGTCTCTGGTTCGCAGGACTGCGCGACGAGGGCCTGTTCGTGGGGCTGTGGGTGCCTTCGATCCTGGCTCTTGGCGCCTTGATGCTGACCAGCCGTAATCACAAATCATGATCCACTACCTGATCTTCGGCTTCGGGCTCATGGTCGTGATGGTCGTTGGCGGTGCCTTGGCCTTCCTGATTGTGGCCAACAACCGCGGCCTGACGGATGACGCAAAGACCGTCGTCTCGCGGCACGGCCCCGCAGCCAGCACCAGCTGAGTACCGCTACGTCGGCCTGGAAGGGGCCGCCAAACCTGCATGCTGCGGAACGACATCTGGCGGGCACGGCCTCAGGCCACCACGCGTGCTAACCTTCAAGCGGAGCTGCGGTCCCGAGTTCGTCCTCGACCACACGTGGCTCCGCTCGAATCAGGACGGATCACCAGACCGTCGGTTCAACGGCAACCGACAGATCCCGGTCGCGCGCTACGGCAAGCTGACAGTCGGCAGCGAGAACGGACTGTGCGAGGAATGGCTGGTCTCCAACGCCGACGCCGCACTTGCGTTCGGAGCCGCTTCTGCGCACATGGCCGCCACGGTGGCAGCTAGCCTCTGATCTACCGACAGCCATTGCGGCCAGAGATTCGTGCATGAGATGACCATGCACGAGGTTGGTGATGCCCTCAACTCGGAGCTGCGCGCGGAGTGGACGATGGGACCTAGGGGATCGTGCGACGTAGGTCGACAGCGCCGCCAGCGCCACGAGCCTTAGCGGCCATGCCGAGGCCCTCCCGGATGCAGCCAATGGCTACGGGATGACCCGCATCCAGTTGGCCACACCGCCTCGACGATTCGGGCGCGTTCCCGTGCGGTTCGCCGCGCGCCACAACGCATGCCCATTCGTTCTTTGCTCGCCGTTCCGCTGTTCGTGACCACCGCCCTGCCCCTGCTCGCGCAAGAACAGGCTGGTCCCATGGACCCCGCCCCACGCGAATGGGTCGGCGGCCTGCCCTTCTGGGAATGGACCCGCGCCACCGGCGACTGGGGTGGAGTGCGCACCCAACTCGAGGACTTGGGCATCGAGTTCGGCGGCGGCTACACCGTCGACATCGCCGCCCCGTGGAGTGGTGACACCCGCCGCCGCTCGTCGGTGCCGACGGTGTTCGACCTCAACGTCGCCTTCGACCTCGAAACCTTGGCTGGCCTGCCGCGCACGCTCGCCTACGTCGACGCCTACCAAATCGAAGGGCGCGACCCGAGTGATGACGTCGGCGACTTCCAAGGCTTCTCCAACATCCAAGGCGAAGACCTGGCGCAGATTGCTGAGGTTTGGGTCGAGACGTGGATTGGCGATCAGCTGCGCGTCAAGGTCGGCAAGGTCGACTTCAACAGTGAGTTCGCGTTCCACGAGATCGGCGGCGAGTTCGTTAATTCGACCGGCGGCGTCTTGCCAACGATCGTTGCCTACCCGACCTATCCCGACCCGGCGACTTCGCTCAACGTCTTCTACATGCCCGACGAACGCTGGACGATCGGGGTCGCGATCTACGACGGCGCGGGCGGCGATGGCATCTCAACGGGCGGTCGCGGCCCCAGTGGCTTCTTCTCGAACGACGGCTCTGACTCGTACTTCCTGGCGGCCGAAGTCGGTTGCGTGTGGCCGGGCGGCGAACGCTGGGGTGCGGGACGCGCGGTGCTCGGCGCCTTTCATCACACCGCCACCTTCGCGACCTTCGCGGGCGGCAGCGAGAACGGCACCAACGGTCTGTGGGGTTCGTTGGAGCAACGGCTGTGGCGCGAGAACCCAGCCGAAGATGATGGCCAGGGCTTTGGTGTGTTCGTCAGCCTCGGGCTTGCCGACGACAGCGTCAGTGCCTGCGGCACCGCCCTGTCGATCGGGGCCGAATGGACCGGCCCGATCGCCTGCCGCGATTGTGATGTGCTGGGCTTTGGCATTCACCGCTGCGACCTCAGCGACGACCTCGCCGCGGGCACGCCCGATGACGAGACCGCGTTCGAACTGCTCTACAAACTGGCTCTGACCCCGGCGATCAGCTTCAAGCCCGAGGTGCAGTACATCCTCAGCCCCGGTGGCCAAGACGGCGTCGACAACATTCTGGTCGGCCTGCTGCGCATTGAGATCCTGTTCTAAACGCCCCCGTGTCTCACCTCGATTCTCAGCCTGCAAGCTCACCATGGCACCGGCAGCCGCGCGCACCGCGGGGTGGGCACGGCGCGGACTGCACCCCTCCCTCGCCGTGTGCGGGCGAGCCCACAAGCTAGACTTCCCCGACGCCGCAACGCGTCCTCTGCGAGATCCCCTATGCGTCTACTGCCTCTGCTGCTGTGTGGCTTGTTGTCGATCGCGGCGAACGCGCAAACGTCGGGTCGCCACTTCCATCGTGAGTCTCGCCTGCCCGCGACGCCGGCCGCGAGCCCGGTGACGGAGGCCAGTGCGACGCGCGCCCAGGCACCGTTGGCCAAGTTGCATTCGGGTCGGCCGTGGCCGCGCCATCACTTCGGTCGCTTACCGCAGTCGGACGCGAAGGTTGGCACGGCGCGGGCGGTCGATGCCGCGCACCAGCCAGGGAGCGCGACTCGCCGCGGGTTCTGGCGCGCTCGTCGCTGAGTCGCGGGACGATCTGACGACCGCACCCTTCCGTGCTCGCGTTGCCGCGCGCATGATGCATTGCCACGCAGGGGTGGCGGAATAGGCAGACGCAGCGGCCTTAAAAGCCGCGAGCCGGTAAACGGCTGTGAGGGTTCGAATCCCTTCCCCTGCACCATCAACGGCGCGCGTTCGAAAGCGCGTCGAGCGCCGCGGCTAGTTCGCTAGCCGCGGGAACGGCACCGCCAAACCTCGCCGCATCGAGTTGCGTGTGCAGGGCGCGGGCCGTCGCCACGGCCGCGGCGGTGACGCCGCGGGCAGCCAAGCTGGCCCAGCCTGCGTGCGACCAAGCGGGGACGGCAGCGACGGCAGCGAGCGCCGCTTCGAACGTCGCCAGCGAACCGATGGCGTCCTTGCTGCTGGCCAATCGAGACTTGGCGGTCGCGAGCGCCTGCGCGTGCGCCAGGCCCCGACGCCGCGTTCGCAGACCCAGCGTGCCCAGCAACACCAAGAACGCCGCCGCCACACTCCACCACCACGACGGGGCGCTGGCCAAAGCGACGAGTTGCGCCTCGGCGGCGAGCAGTTCTTGCACCCGCAACGGCAACTGCGCACCAGTGGCCAACGGCTCGATGCGCACCGGCACCGGCTCACTCGTCAGGGTCACGTAACCATTCGCGCGCGGGGAGAACGCCACGAACGCCAGCGGCGGCACCGCAGTGAGCTGAGCCCGCAGCGGCAGCAATTCGACCTCGAAGCGCCGCGTGCCCGGCGAGGAGCGCTCGACCACACCTTGCACGTGGAACCCAGCCAATTGCTTTGGCGCCAGCGGCGGCCACTGCACCAGATTGCCAAAGCCGGTGACTTCGACCAGCAACACGAACGGCTGCCCCACCACCACCGACTTCGCCGCCGTCGAGGCGCGCAGCGAAAACTCCCCCACGGCTCCCGCGAACAGCGCCGGTGCGGGCACCGGTAACGCCTTCACCTGCACCGCCAACGCCGCCGACGTCACCGTCGCTTCTTGGCGATCGAGTGGCTGCCGACCGCGCAGGAAGTCCTCCTCAAACTTCGTCGCGAACGCATAACGCACGCGCACCGGCGCCAGCGTGGTCTCACTGGCCAGCAGCGGCAGCCAACGACAGCGCAGCTCGAGCAGTTCGTAGCTGCGTTCGCCAACGCGGCGTTGGCCGTGCTTGTGCATCACCAACACTTGCTCGCCGATCGCCACGCGCTGCGGCGCGGGTGAGCGCGGTTCGATGAGCGTCACGGCGTGCGCGTCACTCGACGTCAGCCACGGCACCACCACATGGAACGGCTGGTCGAGTTGGCGCGCAAACAACGGCACCGACGACGACGCGAACCACGCGGCGTCGTAGCCAATGCGCACGACGAGGTCGATCGGTTGCTGCCACCAACAACTCGGCGGCAGTCCCTCGACTTCGACGAACAGCGGCGGGGTTGGCGACTGCGCCGCCAGCGACGCGAGCAGCAGGCTCAGGGTGAGGCCCCGCGACACCGCGGTCACCACGCCCGCTCTCCCGCCTCTCCCGCTCGCCGCTGCACAGCTCGGCGCAGACCGCGTTTCTCGCGCTCCTTCTGCTGCACGCGCTGCAGGACTTTGGCCAACTCGGTCGCCGTTAGTTGGTCGGTGGCGAGTGCCGGCGGCACTTCCTCAGGCACTGGCTCGGGCGCTGGCTCTGGCAACGGCAGCGGTTGGGGCGGTGGCGGTGATTCGGCCCGCGCGGCTGGCGCGGCCGCCGCATCGCGCAAGCTGCGCAACGCCTGCAAGCGCGCCTCGGCACGCGCCGCGTTGCGGATGGCTTCCGGCCACTCGTGTTGGCGGGTCGCACTGGCGCGGGTGAACGCCGCGAGCGAACGTTCCATCGCTTGCACCGCCATCGTCCACGCCAGCGGTTCGGCATCGGGCAGGACCGCGGCGGCGGCGGCGCGCTCGGCGCGTTGGCAGGCCGCCATGCCGAGCACAAACTCGGCGTCGCCGCGTTCGCTGACGTCGTCGCTCGCCAACCACGGCTGCACCGCGGCTTCGGCATCCGCACTGCGCTGCACGCGCAACGCCGCCAACGCCAAGTTCCAGCGCTGCGTGCTGCTGGCCAAAGGCCCGGCTTTGGCGCACTCGGCCTGGAAGGTAGCGAACGCTTCCTGGTAGGAGCCGCGGCGGTAGGCGGCAACGGGGTCCACCGGACGCACGGACTCGGATTGCGCCGCCAAGCAGGTCGCCAGCAACAGCACCGATCCGCAGCACCTCATCGACTTCGCTCCGGCACGCACCAGCGCAGCATCCAAAGGCACAGGGCTGTGAACAAGACCCAAGGTGCGAGGTGACGCGGCGCCAGGCGGCCACTGTGCACGGCGGCAGCGCGCGCGGCGGGCACTACATGCTCGTCGTAGAGCCGCCGCAGGCTGTTTGGCGTCGAGCGTGTGAAGCGGCCGCCGCCAGCGTGGCTCAGCGCCTGCAGATTGGCGACTTCGAGGCGGCTGACAATGTCGTTGCCGCTGCCGTCGCGCAGGAACTGCTCGCCGCCGTCCCCATCGACGACGATCTTGCTGCCGCCAGGATCTCCGCAACCGACCGCATGCACGACGATGCCAGCCGTCTTAGTGCGAGCGGCCGCCGCCATGCCGTTGCCGACGAAGTCTTCGCCATCGCTCAGCACGACGATGACGCGCAGGCGTTCGGAGCGGGCGAGCCACTGCCGCGCCAGATCGATCGCAGCACCGGGATCGGTGCCGCCAGTGCCGTGCGCGCCCGGCAGCAACTCGTTCGCCATCGTGACCACGGCCGCCGCATCGACCGTCAGCGGCACCACCAATTCGGCGGTGCCGGCGAAGGCGACCAACGCCAGTCGGGTGTCGGTGAGACCGGTAGCAAGTTCGCCCATCTCCTCCTGCACACGTTGCAAGCGCGACGGCAATTCATCGCGCGCGGCCATCGACCAGGAAACGTCGACGCACAGCACGACGTCGGCCCCACCATCGCCTTGCTCGCCGACGCCCACCGGCTGCAGCAGCGCGACTAAGACCAACAGCAGTGCTAGTGCATCGCAACTCGCGCGCAGCAAGGGCCAGCGCGGCGAGCCGATCACGGCGTGCGTTCGCGCGCCGAGTTGAGAACGACGTCGACGCTCGGCGCGGCGGGGCAGCCACAGCGCGACGAGGGCCATAGGCAGCAGCAGCAGCACCAGTGGCCAATAGGTCGGCAGCAAGAACAGCAGCGCGATCACGGCAACCTTGAGAGGCACGAAGCCGACAGCGAACGCGCGCCCAGCCACAGCAGCAGCGCCAACGCCAGCGCGAGCGGAAACCACTCCTGCACGACGACGCCGGGTGGCTGCAGCGCGTTCGCTTCGAGCGCGTCGATCGCGGCGTACACCTGGGCCAGCGCCCGCCGATCCGTCGCCACAAAGAACCGTCCGCCCGTTCCCGCGGCCAGTTGTTGCAGCGCCGTCGTGTCGAGGGCAACGAAGCGACCATCCGGCTTTTGGTTGCCGCGCCCGACCGCGATCGTGTGCACGCGAATGCCAAACTCAGCACAGAGCTGCGCTGCATGCAGCGGCGCGATCTCGTCCGGCGCCAACGCCGAGGCGACGTTCTCTTCGCCATCGGTGACGACCACCACCACCTTGCTCTTGGCCGTCGATCGGCGCAACGCGGCCGCGGCGGTGGCCACGGCGGCCCCAATCGCGGTGGCGTCTTCGGGCCCTTCCTTCTGCACCATCGTCAACTTGTCGAGCAAGACCACCAACGCTTCGTGGTCGCTGGTCAACGGGCAGCGCAGGTCGTTGTAGCGGGCGAAGGCAACGAAGCCGATGCGATCGAACGGCCGCGCCCGCACGAAGTCCGCGGCCACGGCGCGACCCACATCGAGGCGCGAGCGATCAGGTTCGAGGTCGAGCGCCGCCATCGACGAACTGGTATCGAGGCAGAGCAGCAGATCGCGGCCGGGCGGCAGGGCGGGCGCAGGCCTGTGCGCCGTCGGTCGCATCATGGCGACGACCACTGCCAGCATCGCCAGCATGGAGAGGCAAGCTGGCAACGCCCACAGCCGCGTGCGCAGCGTGCGCGGCAACGGCAGCTCGTTCGCGGCGGTGACGGTCGTCAACAGCCCGGCCGCGGCAAACGGTGCCCGCGGCAACCGCCGCCATCGCCACGCCATCACCAGCAACACCGGCAACAGCAACCAGCCCCAGGCCGGTTCTGCTACCTGCCAACCGAGTTCGAACCCGATCACGCGACCGCCCGCGTCGTCGCCGCTACGTAGTCGATCGCGGCTTGCAAGGTCACCGCATGCGCCGCCGCCTTCGGCTCTACCGCCGCGAACAACACCGCATCGCAGGCGGCGAGCTGCCGCGACAGCGCGTCCTGCTCGGGCAGCGCGCGCACAATCTCTTCACTGGTTGCCACCATCGCGCGCAGCGCGAAGCGTTCCTCGCAGTGCAAGCGCAGCAGCCCCTTCAACTGTCCATAGAACGCCGCGACGAGCGCGCCGTGGCTCGGCAACGAAAGGCCGCGCAACAACAGCAGTGCCCGCGGTTCTGGCCGACGATCCATTTGGCGCGCTGGCGCTGCGATCGCGCGTCGTTGCCACCACAGCACCGCCAGCACCACCAGCCCACCAACGACCGCGAACCACAGCCACGAACTCGTGGCGGCATCGCGCACATCACCCGGCCATTCAAGCGCTGCGAAGGCGTCCGCCGACGACACCGCGTTGGGCGAAGTCTGGCCCGGACCCTGCCCCTGCGGGACCCTTGCGAGCAAGGCCGTGCTCACCGCCGCACCTGCCGCAACGACCGTCGCCGAAAGAAGCGCGCCAGCGGACCAGAGATCGCCGCGAGATCGGCCACCGCCGGCACCTCGATATCCATGCAATCGACACCGGCGCGCTGAAACTGCTCGTGGCGCAGCCCCAGCCAGTTCTGCACACGCTGCTGCCAAGCGGTGCGCACCGCGGTCGCCGCAAAGTCGACCATGACGCTGCGGCCGGAGACCGGATCGTGTGCACGCAACAAGGTGTGCGGCGGCGTGCGCAGTTCGTTGGCGAGCAAGCGCACGGCGACGACGTCGTGGTGCTTGGCGCAACCGACCAACGACGGCAGCGGTGCGTGGCCGGCAAAGTCCGACAGCACGAACACCACCGCCCGCCGGCGCAGCCGCCCCGCCACGTGCGCCAGCATGGCGTCGACGCTGCTCGCGTCACCGCGGCACGGCGCTTCCACACAGTCGCGCACGATGCGCAGCACGTGGCCTGCCCCCTTCTTCGGCAGCACCATGCGCAAGCGTCCGGCGTTGCCCATCAAGAGCCCCACGCGGTCGTGGTTCTCGATCGCCATCAACCCTAGGCACGCACACAACCGCGCCGCGGCCTGTCGCAGCGACCACGCGCCAAAGCCACACGCCATCGTCGGCTGCAGGTCGAACACGAACACCAACGTGCGCTCGCGCTCTTCGACGAAGCGTTTCACGAAGGGGCGCCCGAACCGCGCCGTGACGTTCCAGTCCACCGCTCGCGGGTCATCGCCTTCGACGTATTCGCGCACGTCGGAAAACTCGACACCGCCGCCGCGGAAGGTCGAACGGAAGCCTCCTGCGAGCACATCGGTGACGAGGCGGCCCGGTTCGACGTACAGGCCGCGCACCGCCGCTAACACCGTGGCCAGCGTCTCTGTGGTCGGTTGTTGGCTGGGGCCCTTGGGCGCTGGTCGGAACGAGAACGGCATCGGCGGCGGCGCGACAGGCTACAAGGGCAGCGACGAGGGACGAAGGGCGTTCGCGACCTCCAGACTCGGCGCACCGTCGTCCGATACCGACGCGGGTCGCAAGGCAGCGACTGGCGTCGCGCCGAACCGACCCCTGACCCCATGACGAAGATTCTCGTCGCCGATCCAGATCCACGTTCGCAGAGCGACCTGCGCACGCTGCTGCAAAAGCGCGGCTACGAGTTCGATGCCGTGGTGGACGTCGCACAAGCGCACGCCCCGCTAGCCGAAGGCGATGTCGATTTGGTGCTCTGCGACCTGGCGCTGCCCGGTGGGGGCGGCATGAAGCTGCTGCAAGAAGTGCAACAGAGCCACCCGGAGACGGCCGTCGTGCTGCTGTCAGCGTTTGGTTCGGTGCAGGACGCCGTCGCCGCCATGCGTCAGGGCGCCGCCGACTTTCTGGGCAAGCCGTTCGCCCCCGATCAGGTCTTGGTCGCCGTCGATCGCGCGCTGGAGAAGGCGGCACTGCAGAGGGAAAACCACGCCCTCAAGTCCGCCCTCGACGACCGCCTGCGCCTCGACAACGTCGTCGGCAGCGACCCGCGCATGCAGGCGATCTTCAAGACCGTGAAGGCCGTCGCCAACTCGCGCACCACGGTGCTGGTCACCGGCGAATCTGGCACCGGCAAAACCTTGCTGGCGCGCGCGCTGCATGCCTTGAGCACGCGCAAGGGCGGCCCGTTCATCGAAGTGAACTGCGGGGCATTGCCCGAGTCGCTGCTCGAGTCCGAGCTGTTCGGCCACCAGAAGGGTTCCTTCACCGGCGCCATCCGCGACAAGATCGGCAAGTTCGAAGCGGCGGCGGGCGGCACCATCTTCCTCGACGAGATCGGCACCAGTTCGCCCGCGTTCCAAGTGAAGTTGCTGCGCGTGCTGCAAGACCGGGTGATCGAGCGGGTCGGCGACACCAAGACGATCCCGGTGGATGTGCGCGTCGTACTCGCCACCAACAAGGACCTCGAACTGGCGGTCAAGAACGGCGAGTTTCGCGAGGACCTCTACTACCGCATTCATGTCGTCAGCATCGAAATGCCGCCGCTGCGGGCGCGCCAGAGTGACATCGCGAGCCTGGCCGAGCACTTCCTGCGTCGCTTCGCGCAGGAACACGGCCGCCCGACCCTGCGGTTCTCGCCGGCCGCCGTGCAGGCCCTCTGCCAGGCGCCCTGGCCGGGCAACGTGCGCCAACTGGAGAACGTCGTCGAACGCGCCGTGGTCCTGAGTTCGACCGACATGCTGGACCTCGCCGACCTGCCGACGCTGGCGCGGGCCGCCACCACCACCACCGAGCCACAGCCGCTCGCCTTGCCGGACGGACCGCCGCTGCCGCTCAAAGACGCGCTGGTCGCGCCCGAAAAACAGATCATCGAACACGCCTTGCGGCATTGCGGCGGCAATCGCGAACGTGCGGCCAAGGTGCTCGGCATCAACCGCAGCACACTGTTTCACAAGCTGCGCAAGTTCGGAATCGAGTGATGGGCCGGGCTGCCGATGCCAACCTGACTGCACGCAGGCTATAAGGTCCGCGCTCGCATGGTTGCAAAGAGCCTTCAAATCCTGGTCTGGGCGGCGCTGGCCGCGTTGGTGACGATCGTCGCCTTCGCGATGTTGCGCTTGCGCGGCGCCGACGACCAATTGGCCGAGGCGGAAGAGGCGATCACCCGTTCGGAGTTTGCGCGCGCGGTCGCCGTGCTCAACTCCGCGGAGAACGCCGCGAGTGTGCAAGGCAACGCGGCGGTGCGGGCACGGCTGTGGCGCCTGCGTTATGCCGCCAACACCGCGCTCGACAACGCCGCCTATGCGCTGCGCGACGTCGACCAACTGCTGCGCGGCGGCCACGGCGACCAAGAGAAGCTGTTGCTCGACCAAATTCGCCTGCAGGCGATCGCGGGTGACGGCAGCACCGCGCGCCTGTCGGCCCAGAAGTTCCTGCTCGATCATCCAGGCCACGGCCGCGCGCTTGAGTTGGCGGGGGAAGCGTGCCAGAAGCTCTACCAACCGGTGCTGCGCCAGTTGTTGGAACGGCTGCAACGCGACCTGCCGACCGCCAAACACGAACTGGCGCGCACGCACCTGTGGTCGTTCGTCTACCGACCCAATGGCGACCCCGAGATCGCCAGCGCGGAAGCTGCGTTAGCGACGCTGCACGCCGACGAACCACGGCTCGCCACGCTGTGGCCGACGCTTGCCAACGAACTGCGCCGCCTGCGCGAACAGGTGCAAGAAGGTCTCGGTTACTTCCAAAAGAGCCTGGAAGCGAAGGAGGCCACCGTCGCCGCGTTCCAAGTCATCGCGCTGTCGTTGGACCAGTCGCGGCGCATCGACGACTTGCTGGTCGCCTGTGAGATCCAGCGTCGGCGCTTCGATCATCACTTCGTCGACGAAGCTGGGGCGGCGGCGGCGTGGGCACTGCTGCGCGAAGGTCACCATGCCGCCGTGTTGGCGACCAGTGAACGCTGGCTACCGCCGGGCATGGTGAAGACGCGCTTCACGACGAATCGCTGGAACAACGGCACCCGCGACCTGCTGACGGCGCGCACCTGGGCGGCGGGGCACATCGCCGACCCGGCGGCCATGCATCGGGCGTGGCAAGACGTCGCGCCAGTCAACGAGGCGCGGCTCTACTCGTTCCCGCTGGTGTCCTTGACGTCGGCGTTCCTGCAACTGAGCACCAAGGACACCGTCCGCGGTGAGAGCGGCCTGCGCTCTACCGCCGAAATGTTGGCGCGCACGCCGGTGCCGGTGAACCAATTCGACTTGCTGCCAGAGGTCGCGACCATGTGGCTGTCGCTGCTGCAGGCGCGCGCGGCGCCCGAAGCCGACACCCAACGGGTGCTGAGCCTTTGGCAAACCGCGCGCCCGGCCACGCTGGCACCGCTGCTGGCCAAGGCCGCACTGTTGCTGGATCGCGGCCAGACCACCGGCGCGGTCGCGGCCCTTGAAGAAGCGCGCAGTTTGGCACCCGACGACGAAGTCGTCTTCGCGCGCATGCTCGCCACCATGCGGGTCCAGGCCAAGGTCGCGGGTCTCGACGGCGACGAGTTGTTGGCGCGCTGCCTGCGCAATCGCCTCATGAAACCGGAGGTGCGCCACGACCTCGGCTACCTGCTGTGCGGCGAAGCGGCGTTGGCCAACAAGCAGTACGGCATCGCGATGGCCTGCGCCCGCGCCGCCATCGATGCGTTCCCACAAGCGCGCCAGCCTCGCTTGCTTGAGATTCGCGCCAACCTCGCGAGCGCGCGCAGCCACGACGCGGTGCGCAACGCCAACCGCTTGCTGCAGCTGCTGCCGCCCGACCCCGAGACGGTCGAACTCGCCCTGCGTGCACACCAAGCCGCGCAAGTCGACTGCCTCGACGTGCTGGCGACCGCGATCACGACCAACGCCCCCAGCGTCGACTTGCAGATCGCCCTGCTGCGCACGGCCTTGACCCAACATGCCGAGTCCGCCGTGGCCTTCGTGCCGGCGTTGACGACCTCGGCGCCGACCAGTCTGCGGATCCTCGCCGCCCATGCCCTCGCCGCCAGCGGCGACCACCAGGCAGCGCAGCAGCTGCTGAACGCTCTGGCGGCCAGCGTCGCCAAGCTGCCACCGGAGCAACGCGTGGACTTGGCGGCGGCCACCGCGGCCTTCGTGCGCAGTGCCGCTTTGACCACGGCCGATGCAGCCCTGGCGACGACGATGCACAAGTCGCTCGCGGCGCAGGGAGCCCTCGGCGCCGCCGACGCCAAGGCGCTACTGCCCACAGCCGAGCAACTCGCGACCACGCACCCAGCGACAGCTCTCGTGCTGAGCAACGCCGCCTTGGTCGTCGCCGATCCCGACACGCGCACGGGGGCCCTCTACGTGCAAGCTGGGCGCCTCGCCCTGCAGGCCGGCCACTGGCGGCAATGTGAAGACCACTGGACGGCCGCCTTGGCGTTCGCCGATGGCCGCACGTGTGCCGAAGACTTGGCGCGGGTCTGCGTCGCGCAAGGCCGCCCGGAACGCGCGCAACAGATCTCGGCTCTGCATGACGTCGGCACCGACGCCCCGATGGCGGCCCGCTTTGGCCTGCTCGAACTGGCCGGCAACTTGATCGCGCAAGATCTCATGCGCGATCGCGCCGACTTGTTGGCGCACTGCGCCCTGGCCTTGTTTGGGCAGCCATCGATGACGGAATGGGAACGCGCCGACGAAACCCAGCTGCACGACCGCATGGAGCTGCTGAGCATTCTGCGCGAGCCCAGGCTGGCGCCCTTCGCACTCGCCCGCGTGCAAACGGTGGTCGCCGCCGAAGGGCCATCGCGCACCAACCGTCTGCTGTTGGCGCGCGCACATGCGGCCCTCGGCGATGGCGCCGCCGCCAGTGCACTGCACGCGGCGCTGGCCACCGAAGGCTGCCGCGATCCGGTGTTCCTGCGCGAAGTGGCCCTGGCGTCCTTGGCCAAGGGCTATGTCTGCCCGACTGATTTGCTGCAGGTGATCCTGTCGGCAAGCACGACCGGCGGCATCGCCGACTCGCCTTTGACCTTGGCCTTCGCGATGACCCAGATGGAACTGGGCTTCGCAAACGGTGGCTATCCAGCCCTCGCCGAGCAGATTCGCTTGTCGCGCTGGCTGCAGCCACAGCCCGGGCAAGCCTTGACCGCCGCCGACATGCAGTTGGTGGTCGCCAAGCATCGGCCGCAAGACGCCTACCGCGTGCTCGACCAAGCGCTGACGGGACCGTTCGCTTGCGATCGCGGCACCGTGATCGACGAGTTGCAGACGCTCGCCCGCGTCATCGCCCGCACCGAGCCCGTCGCCATACCGACGTTGGTGGCCGATGCCATGCGCTACCTCGCTAGCGATGGCGCCCGCGGCTCGATCGTGCAGTTCTTGCAAGACTGTGCGACCCTGCTGCCCGCACTGGCGCCAACGGCGACCCAGCAGCGCGAACTATGGCGCTCGCACGTGCAGCTGGTCGCAGCAGGCCGCGACCGGGAAGCGAGCCTCTTGGCAACCGTGACCGCTTGGCGAACGGCGCACGGCAGTGCGGAGCCCGTGGCCGCCATCGAGGCCGTGCTGCGCACGCAGCCAACCAGCCTCGCCCTGTGGACCACGCGCGCGGAACTGCTAGCGGGCACGAATCGCGGGGCTGCCGCCTTGAGCGATCTGCGCGCCGTGCTGCGGCATGCCAACTCGCCTCTGCGCATGCTGACGATGCTGACGTTGGCGGCCGAAGCCCGGGCGCTGACGCGCGACGACCTCGCGGCCTTCCCCGCTCTGCCGCAGGCTCTGCGCGAAAGTCCTGCGGGCAAGTACGCGGCGGCAATGATCGCGTTGCGCACCGGCAAACCGGATGTGGCCCTGCCGATGCTGCAAGACACGCCCGCCCGGCCGGACGGCATGCACCTGTTTGCCCTTGGCCTGGCGGCGTTGCAGAGCAAAGCCAGCGATGGCCCACAACAGGCCCGCGCCGCGTTCTTGTTGCTGACCAGCAACTACGCCAATAGCTCACTGGCGCGCAACGCCTTGAGCTTCGCCAACCAACTGGCGCCGCGCTGAGCCAACGCGGCCGACAAGCCAACGAACGGGAACTCCTGCAGCAGCCGATCGAGTTTGCTGTACGTGCGGTGCAAGTTGACGTAGTGTCGGAAGCCGCGCAGCAGGCCCAGCCGTTGGCGCGGTTGCTCGGGATCCACTTCCCACGGATGCAGGTAGAGGCAGCCTGGCGCCCCCGCGCGTTCTTTCTGCCGCAGCCCGGCGCGCAACAGCGCCAACGGAAACAAACGCAGATAGCCCCCACCACCGACCGGCACGTGGCGCCCCAGCACGTCCCACGTCAGCGGCGGAAACTCCAGCAACTGACCCGTGCGGCCGACGAGCTGGTACGGCATGGTCGGCGCCTTCACGACCCCGTAGTCCGGATGCCGCACCGGTTGGATCGAACTGTCGAGCGTGATGCCACTCGCCAGCAACTCATCGATGGCCCACGGCGTCTTCTGCGTGATCGACCACGTGCAGGCGCGAAAGGCGCGCGGCCGTTCGCCCGTCAGTGCGAACAAGATGTCCGAAGTGCGCCGCAGATCCTGCGCGAAGCCGACTTGACCGAGGTCGGGCAGCAGTTGGTGGTCGTAGCCGTGGCTGGCGATTTCGTGCCCGGCGGCCCGCACGTCGCGCACCAGATCCGGCAAGCGCTCCGCAATCCAGCCGAGGAAGAAGAACGTCGCCTTGGCGTCGCGCCGCGCCAACAAGTCGAGCAACCGTCGGGTCGAATCGCCGCAGCGCAGCTCACATCGATCCCAGGTCTGGCGGTCGATGACGTGCGCCATGTTGAGGACTTGAAACCAGTCCTCGACGTCGACCGACAACGCGTGGGCCATGGTCATCGCAGCAGCTCCTTCGCCATCGGCACCAACGCCGCCAGAAACAGCTGACAGCGCCGAGCTGCCGCCGCCGCGTCTTCACCCGGCCGCAGCGAGGTCTCCACGCGCAAAAGAAAGCCCGACATGTTCGCCCGCATGAGCGCCCGCGGCAGGTGGTGCCAAGTGAACTGCCAGTAATCGCCTGACAACCAGTCGCGCGTGCCGAACAGACTCAGCGTCACGAAGCGCCGCTGGTCGCTGCGTCGTTTGGCAACGATGCGGCTGACCACGATCTCGTCACCGAGCCACGGGGCTGGCAGCAGGTCATCGGTCTCGATGTCCATGTTGCTGCCCTCGATGCAGATGCGCGGCGGATGCACGCTCTTCCAGTTGGTGTCGTGGAACAACGCGACCAAGTGAATGTGGCTGTCTTGGCCATCGTGGTAGTGCCGCCAGACGAAGTCGTTGGTGCCGAGTCGCTCGCGGAAGCTCGGCAGGTCGGCCTGAAACTGCGCCTCTTGGCGGTCGGTGCGGGCGACCAACGAATGGCCCGCCACCACCGCTGGCAGCGCGTCGGCTCGCTGCGTGCTGACGGCGAACGGGCGGTAGAGCGACAACGCCAGCAACGGCGCCGCGGCCAGCCACAGGCCGAGGCCAACCTTCCTGGTGGTGGTGGCCGTCGTGACGGCGGCAGCGATGGGCACCGTCGAGGCCTCGGCGGCGACGGCCGACGGCCGCGCCAACCGCGAATCGATCAACCACAGACAAGCCAGCAGCGACAGCCATTCGGCGCCGTTCGCCAAGGTGTGGCCGGTGCCCTCGGCGAACGGCACGCCAAACCAGCGCGCACACCAACACAGCACCGCGATGCGCACGGTGTTGGCGAAGATCGCCAGCAGCGGCGCGCTGCACAACAACACCGCGCGTCGTACCCACGAACGCGAACCCACGAAGAACGCGAGGCAGTACGCCAACGTCAGCATCGCCAGCAGCGAGCGCAGTCCCGAGCACGCCGGTGCCACCCACAGCGAACCTGGCAACCCACGCGGCTGCAGGCGGTCCCCCAGGCGCACGACGTCAGCACCGCCGAAGTTCGCCAAGGCCGACCCCGCGGCGACCGCCACTTCCTTCAGCTCGAAGGCCAGACGACCTTCCAAGTACATCGGCATCGGCACCAAGAACAACCCGAGCCACAACACCGCCCACAGCCCGCGCAGTCGCGCCGTTCCCAACGCCAGCCAGGCCGCGCCGGGAATCGCCAACACCAGGCTCGCCGCCGACCAGGAATCGACCATCAACAAGGCCCCCGCGAAGTGCAGGGCGAGGCCAGGCCCCAACAGCCACCAGCCACGGCGATCGACGACGCTCTCGACGCCACCCCACTGGCGGCGGCGGTGCCACACCACGAAGGCGCCGACCAGCGGCACCAACCAAGCGTGCGCAAAATTCTGGCTCGGTGCGTTCCAGCGCTCCATGCACCAAGCCAAGGTGGCGCCGTAGGCGATGAGCAGCGGCAAGAACACGCGGAGGAACGCTTTCACCGGCGGGCCTCGTTCACCAGCTGGGCATGGATCGCCAGCACGCGCTCGGCATTGCCCTGCCACGTCCATTGCTGCTGCAGCAAGCGCGCGCGGCCCGCGGCGCCGACACGCCGCGCGAACCCGCGGTCCAAGACGAGCCGCTGCAATTGACGAACCAAATCGTCGGTATCGAACGGCTGGAACAACAACCCGGTGTCGCCGTGCACGATCGACTCGCGCAGATTCGCTTGGTCGGGCGCCAACGTCGGCACACCCGCGGCCAGCGAGTCAAACAGCTTGAGCGGCGAGGCGTAGTCGTTGATCGCAGGAATCAAGGCGCCATCACACGCCATCATGTGGGCTGGCAGCAACTCGGAAGGCACTTCACCCAGCCCTTTGACGCGCGCGCCAAGCCCCCGCAGATCGGCTTGCGCCAACAACGGCGCCAGCGCCGGCCCCTGCCCCATCAACACCAACACCGTGTCACCGAGGTGCTCGCGCGTCATCGCCTCGAGCACGAGATCAAGCCGATGCCAAGGTCGCATGTAGCCGACAAAGCCCAACACGAACGCCGACGTCGGCAGCGCCCATCGTGCACGCACCGCCGCCGCCGCGCGCGCCGTCTCGACCCCGTAGCGCTCCACCACCGCGCCATTGCCGATCACGTGCACACGCTGCCGCGGCGCCCCAAGTTCGACCAACATGTCGGCCAGCACCTGCGTCACCGCCAACACCGCGTCGGCACCGCCGAGCACCGCGCGCTCGGTCGCGCGCGCGCGCCGCGGCAACCGCAGGCTGCCGAGCTTCTGCATCTCGGCGACCATCGGCGAGTTCACTTCGAGCAACAGCGGCACGCCGAGTTCGCGCGCGACATCGAGCCCCGCTCGACAGTGCAACGCGTGGCGTTCGTACAGGAAATCCGGGCGACGCCCGGCGGCTGCTTGCCGCAGCATGGCGCGACCGCGGCGGTTGTAGAGCACCTCCAGAACTTCGACCGCGGTGCGCGGCAAGGACAACCGCTGCCAGAAACTCGCTGGGCGGGGCGCGCCGGGCCCTGGCTGCGTATGGGTCTTTTGCACCAAGGCGCATTCCTGCACCTCGTGCCCGCCCTCGCGCAGGGCCGCGATCAGTTCGCGCACATGCACCGCTTGCCCGTCATCGGCGCGAATGCGGTGGTGGTAGAGAATGCGACGTGGCTCGCTCATGCGACCGCCCCTGGCAGCGCTGTGCGAAAGATCTGCACGAGGGCGGCCACGGGTTCGTCCCACCCATACTGGCTGGCAAACGCCCGCACGCGGGCGCGTTCCGGCGGGGCCGCCAACTGCGCGCGCAGCGCGCGGGTCCATGCCGCCACGTCCCGCGGCGCCACCAACGCCCCGCGCCACGCGGGCACTGGATCACCGAGGATCTGCGGAATGCCACCGACGCGCGCAGCGATCACCGGTGTGCCCGACGCCAGCGCTTCGGTGACGACGTTCGGCCAGCCCTCGCGTTCACTCGGCAGCACCATCACGTCCGCGGCGCGATGCGCCAGCGCCACCCGATCGGGCGGCAAGGCGCCGAGGAAGATCGTGCGTGGCAACGCGGCCGCAATCGCCGCGCGCTCGGGGCCGTCGCCGACCAACACCAGCAGCACATCGGCCGCGAGCGCGGCGACCGCCGCCGCCGCGGTGGCGAAGCCCTTGCCAGGCACCAAGCGGCCGACGCCGAGCACGATGCGTCCTTGTGCTGGCAGACCCAACGCCGCTCGCGCTGCCACCGCATCGCCAGGCGCAAAGCGCTCCAGGTCGACACCATTGCGCACTTCGTGAATGGCGGCACGCGGCAGCTTG
>CANEYR010000066.1 GCA_947444055.1 Planctomycetota bacterium | reverse complement strand
CGGGCATCACGAACGTCGACGCATTCGGATTGTGGCCGTAGACCACGACGACAGTGAGCAGCGGCTGCAGCTCGCGCACCGCCGCCGCCACGTCTGCTGGGCCAAGGTCGAGCGCGTTCGCATCGAGGATCTGCACCGAACGACCGCGCAGGCGCGCGTGCGTGGCAAGCAGTCCAGCCCAGATCGGCGGTTCCTTGGCGGTCAGGTTGCTACCGAGGTTTTGGTAGATCTGGCGATGGCCACCAGGATTGACGAACAGCACGTCGAGCGCGCGCGCACTCACGACGGCACCACCAACGCCTGGTGATCGGCGTGCACGCTTTCACCGGCGATCATGCGCTGCATGACCGCCGCCAATCGCTCGGGGGTTTGGTAGTAAGCGCGTTCCAGCACACCGCTCGAGGGCATGCCGCGGTCGGGAAAGCCAAGGCGCTGCGGCGGCAACCGCAGGCTGGTGAAAGCGCGTTCGGTAACCTGCGCCACCACTTCCGACGCGAAGCCACCGAACGGGAAGTCGTAGTCGACAACCAAGAGGCGCCCGGTGTGCCGCACCGAGTCGACGATGGTGTCGATGTCGAGCGGCTTGATCGTGCGCGGATCGATCAAATCGACGTCGAGCCCGTGTTGTTCGATCGCGGTCAACGCGTGCATCGCCGCCAGCGAATTGGCGACCACCGTGAGACGATCGCCTTGGTGCAGGCGGTGCGCCTTGCCGAGCGGCAGCGTGTAGATCTCGGCCGGCACGTCGCCCATGTTCTTGTAGAGCCAGCGATGCTCGAGGAAGACCACGGGCGAATCGTCGGCAATGCTCGCCAGCAACAAGCCCTTGGCGTCGTACGGCGTCGACGGCGTCACCACCTTGAGCCCCGGGATCTGCGCAAACCAACCGTGCAGGGTCTGCGAGTGCTGCGCGCCGCAGCCCCAGCCTCGCCCAACGATGCCGCGGATCACCATCGGCACGCGCACCTGGCGATCGAACATGTCCTCCCACTTGGCGACGTAGTTGACGATCTGATCCATCGCCACCAGCATGAAGTCGACGCGCAGGTGCACGTGGACCGGGCGCAGCCCCGACAAGGCGGCGCCGAGGGCAACGCCGGTCATCGCGTTCTCGGAGATCGGCGTGCCGAGCACGCGCTCCGGATGCGTCAGGTTGCTCATCGAACCAAACACGCCGAACTTGTCATCGGCATCAAGGCCAATGGCAAAGACGCGCGGGTCGAGACCCATCGCCTGGTCGAGGCCTTCACGCAGGGCCGCGCAGTACGAGATCTGGCGGCCGGTCAAGGGCGCGCTGTAGGTGCTATCGAATTTGCTCCACGGCATGGGCTCAGACCTCCACCAGATGCGGGGACGGAAACGGCGAACTCTCGGCGAAGCGGATCGCGTCATCGATCGAACCTTCGATCTGGCGCGCCAAGGCGACCAGTTCCGCAGCGCTCGCGAGTCCGCTGTCGCGCAGGAACGCTTCGAGCTTGTGGATCGGGCAATCGCGGGCGACGTCGACGGCGTTCTCGGGCAGGTCGCAGCGCTCGTGGCCTTGGTGCTTCATCCACCGCTTCGTGCGGCAGTGCAGAAACTGCGGCCCACCGCCGGTGCGGATCGCGTCGACGGCGTCCTGCGCCGCCGCATAGACCGCCAGCACATCGGTGCCATCCACCGTGCAAGCCGGCATGAACTGCGCCGCCAGACTTTGAATGTCGTGAGCGGAATGCGCCGCTCGCGGCATCACATTGGAGTAGCCGTTGTCTTCGCACACGAACAACACCGGCAGCTTCTGCAGCGTCGCGAAGTTGAGGCTCTCGTAGAACACGCCGGCATTGGTGGCGGCATCGCCAAACCATGACACGCCGAGAAAGTTCTGCGCCGTCATCTTCGCCGCCAGCCCCGCACCGACGCCGAGCGCGATGCTGCCGCCGACGATCGCCGACGAACCAGGCAGCCCATGCGCCAGATCGAGCAAGTGCATCGAGCCGCCGTAGCCGTGCGAACACCCGGTGGTGCGCCCGTAGAGCTCTGCCATCAGCGAACGCAGCGGCAGTCCCTTCGCGAGCGCCGGACCGTGGGTTCGATGGCCGAGGAACAATTTGTCGGCGTCGGTCAAGTGGCGACAGACGCCGGCGGCGACGGCTTCCTGACCAATGCACAAGTGCACCGGCGTCTCCATGACGTTGGTCGGGTAGAGCGCCGCGATGCGTTCGCTGGTCTGGCGGATGGTGCGCATGGTGCGCAAGAGCCACATGGCGGCATCACGTTGGATGGTCTTGTTGCGTGGCATGTCAGGTCCTGGGCACGACGTCGACCAACGAGCTGCCACTCGTTGGGTAGGGAATGGTCCAGCGGTCGGCATCGCGATCGCGGAAGGCGGCGATGGGTTGATCCTGGCGAGCGGCCTCGGCCGCCGTGAAGTCCTCTTCGCGGCCATAGAAGAGCATCTGGCTGCCCGACGATTCGAAGCGGAACGGCACATGCACGAGGTCAGGCAGGGCGGCGATCACGTTCGCTTGGGCGGCCTTGGGCACGAACAACAGCAAGAAGCCACCGCCGCCAGCACCGGTCAGCTTGCCGCCGATGGCGCCAGCCGTCGTCGCCCGCGCATAGAGCGCATCGATTTCGTCGGTCGAGATGCCGCCGCCGAGGCTGCGCTTGGTCGTCCAGGCTTCGTCGAGCAGTTCACCAAAGCGCTCGATGCTGTGTTCACTCGCCAACAGATCGATGCTCTCGTCGACGAGGTCGCGCAGGATGCGCAGTTGGCGTCGCTTGCTCTGCAGGTCGGTGACGTAGGCGGTCGCGACCTTCGACGCCGTGCGCACGATGCCGGTGTAGAACAGCATCAGGTGCGAATCGAGTTCTTCGAGCCGCCCAGGGCGCAGCACGATCGGACTGGTCTGGATGTGGCCGTTGCTGGCGAAGGTGATCTTGTTGAACCCACCGTGCGCTGCGGAAGCTTGGTCCTGCGAACCCACCGTCTCCTTCAGCAGGTTCTGCTCGACGTGGATCGCTTCCTCCATCAAATGCTGCTTGCCGACCATGCGTCCCTGCAGCGCGTGCAGAGCGTGCAACAGCCCAACGGTGAACGCGGAGCTGGAACCCATGCCGCTGCGCGCCGGCAAGTCGCCGACGTGGTGCACTTCGACACCGCGTTGCAGCTGCATGTGCTGCAGGAGGCAGCGCACCACGGGATGTTCGATCTCGTCGACGGTGCGGCAGTTCTCGACCTTGGACCAGACGACCCGATAGCGATAGTCGAAGAACGGCGGCAGGTAGCGGCAGCTCAAATAGCAGTACTTGTCGATCGTCGTCGACAACACCGCACCTCCGTGCTGGCGATACCAACCCGGGTAGTCGGTGCCGCCACCAAAGAACGAGATGCGATAGGGCGTGCGGCTGATGATCACGAACGCACCTCCGTGTGCGCGAGTTGAGCCAAGGTGTCGACGATCCAGTCGGGCGAACACAGGCCATCACGTTCGGTGCCGACCCCATAGCCGGTGCGCACCAACGCGGTGCGAACACCGAGTCGCTGGCCGAGTTCGATGTCGCAGCGCTTGTCGCCCACCACCAGACAATCGGCCGGGGCGTAGCCGAGTTGTTGCAGTGCCAACGCCAGCAGTGCGGGTTCGGGCTTGCGACAGCAGCAGCGATCGGCGGGTGTATGCGGGCAGTGCCAGATGCCGCGCACCGTGATGCCGTGTTGCAAGAGCTGGCGCTGCAGTTCGGCATGCACCGCCAGCAGCGCCGCTTCGTCGAAGTAGCCACGGCCGATACCAGACTGGTTGGTGACGACCGCGACTTCGTAGCCCTGGGCTTGGAAGGCGAGCAAGCCATCGACGACGCCGGGCAGCAGTTGCACCTGGGCCGGATCCTGCAGGTAGTGCTTCTCCTCGATCAGCGTGCCATCGCGATCGAGCACCAACAGGCCCTTGCGTGGCCGCGCGCGGCGGGCGCTGCATGCTGCGAAGAAGGCCTCGGCACGGGCGTAGTCCGCTGGCACGCCGATGTCGAGGAACGGTGCGTGCTCGCGCCACATGTGCAGGCCGGCGGCGATCAGCGGCGGCAACAAGTCGGCCTCGAAGGTCGCGTGGCAGTTTCTCGACAAGGCGGCGATGGCGCTGGTCGGCAACCAATAGATGCCGGCGTTGATGACACCTGGCCCGGCAATGCCCTTCTCGGTGAACGTGCGCACGCAGCCATTGGCGGCGCCGTCGATGCGGCCAAAACGCATCGTGTCCGCCACCGTCGTCGCGACCAGCGCCGCCGGCAGCTGCTCGGCACGGGCCCAACCAACGAAGGCGCGCAGGTCGAGGTCGCAGAACGAATCGCCGTTCACCACCAACACGTGCGCCGGGGCGTCGGGTGGCAGAGCCAACCGCAGAGCGCCAGCGGTGCCGAGCGGCGAGGCCTCGCGCGAGTACGAGAGCGAAAGGCCCCCGTGGTCGCGGCCGCATTCGCGTTCGATCTGCTCGCCAAGATGGCCCGTGCACAGGATCGCATGCACACAACCGGCCGCCGCCAATTGGTCGAGCACGCGCGCGAGGAAGGGCTCGTCGCCGACGCGCGCCAAGGGCTTGGGTCGATCGGCTACGACCTCGCGCAAGCGGGTGCCAAGACCACCGACCAACACCATGGCCACAAAGCCCGCGGCCTTGCCGCGTTCTTGCACACTGATTGCTTGGCTGGTCGCCGCTGCCATTCGTTCCTCTCCTTTGCACATGGTCGGGCCGCCTGTACGGCACCGTGCCATCGCACTATCGGAGGCGGAACGGCAGTGACTTGAAGCAAGACGCGGTCAGCAGGGCCGTGTGGCCAACAGCGAACGCAGGGTCGCCATGGGCAAGTTGCCGCCACAGACGACGATCGCAGCCCCCCCGGGGCGCCGCTGACGATCGGCAAGGCAGCCTGCAATCGCAACGCCGGCCGCCCCTTCCACCAGTTGGTGTTGGTGCGCGAGCATGTCGAGCACGGCGTTGGCGATCGCGGCCTCTTCGACCTCGACGTAGCGATCGACCAAATCGCGGCACAGCGCGAACGTCACCGCGTCGGTCTCGACTCCGCCCGCGGTGCTGTCCGACAGCGTGTCCCCACACGGCACGTCGAGAATCCGCCCCGCGCGCACGCACTCGGCCATCGCCGGGGACGCCAGCGGCGAACACGCCACCACTTCGATGTCTGGCCGCACCGACTTCGCCCAGGCTGCCATGCCGCTGATCAGGCCGCCGCCGCCGAGCGCCACGTAGATCGTCGCGACCTCCGGCCATTGCGCCCACAGCTCAGCAGCCACCGTGCCCTGGCCGGCAATCACATCGAGGTCGTTGTAAGGCGATACGTAGGCGCGGCCCGACGCCGCGGCCACCGCCCTGGCATGCCCTTCGGTCAGCACGCAGTCACAGCCGTGCACCAGGACTTCGGCTCCATACGCCTCAATCGCTTCGCGTTTTGGCGTCGGCGTGGTCGTCGGCACGAACACGGTCACGCGCACCTGCAACTTCGCCGCCGCCGCGGCGAGGCCCAGGCCGTGATTGCCGGACGAGGCGGCGACCACGCCGGCGGCGCGGCGAGCGGGCGACATGGCGAGCAACGCATGTGTCGCACCGCGCAGTTTGAAGCTGCCGGTCTCCTGCACGTTCTCAAGTTTGAGGCGAACCTCGCTGCCCACCCGCTGGCTGAGCCACGGGGCAGCCACCGTCGGCGTCACCACCACCCGCCCGCGCAGCCGTTCGGCGGCGCGTGCAACAGCCGCCGCCAAGGCACTCGGGGCGATCATCGCAATTCGCTCACGGCACCTGTGCGCACGGCTGGCGGCAACGCGTCTGCGACAAACGCCAAGAAATCCTGTGGCGTGAAGGGCTTTGGCAATAGTGGCACGTCTTCCTTGCCCTTCCAGACCGAGCCCGAAATCAACCGCGTGGCCAAGCCAGGTCGACTCTGTCGCGCCAGATTGATTAGCTGTGGACCAGTGAACCCGGGCATCACCACATCGGTCACCAACAAGTCAAGGTGCTGCGCACTCGCCAAGACTCTCGCCGCGGCCTCGGAATCGGCTGGGGCAATGACGACGTAGCCAGCACCTTCCAGCGCCTTGGCCATCGTGTGCCTGGTCAGCACATCGTCCTCCGTGAACAGGATCGTGCGTCCCGACGATTGCGTAGGCGCCACGGTTTGCACGCAGCCACCCGGTGGCGTCACAGCCTCGGGCCACCACACTCGAATCGTCGTCCCCGAGGCGGGCGCGCTATCGATCTCCATGCCGCCATCGGCGCTCTCGACCATGCCGCGCACCGCGGCCATGCCGATGCCGTTGCCTTGGCCACCCTTGGTCGTGAAGAACAGTTCCCCGACGCGGTTGCGCACTTCATCCGCCATGCCACAACCGTTGTCGGACACCGACAGCAGCACGCGGCGACCAGGGTTGGCACTGACGCGTCGCGTCGCAATGGTGATGACGCCCTCGGCCAAGATCGCGTCGCGAGCATTGCTGACCAAGTTGAGCAACACCTGGTCGATCTGGCTGCCGCGCAGCAGCACCGGCAACGAGCCAGAAGCTTGCTCGACGCGGATATCGATGCGGCGGCCGACGATGCTGCGCAGCAACGGCAGCATCTCGCTGACTTCGGTATTGAGGTCGACGCGGGCGGGCACCGTGGCAGCATCGCGGGCCATGCCGAGCAGACGCTTCGTCAACTTGCCCGCTTGTTCGGCGGCGCGGTTGGCATCCACCAACGCGCCGCGCACGGTCGCATCCAGGTCCTGCCGGTCGAGCACAAACGTGAGGTTGCCGGTGACCGCCGTCAGCACGTTGTGGAAGTCGTGCGCGATGCCGCCAGCCAACTGCCCGACGCTTTCGACCCGTTGCGCACGCGCCAGGTCGAGGTTGCGTTTGCCGAGTTCTTGGCTGACGAACTCGGCTTCCCCGGCCAGGTCTTCCTGCGTCCACAGCACCAAACCAAGCCCCAACGTGCAAACGAACAGAACTTCCGCCGCCCCCATGTAGGCGAGCACGGGTGCCAGGCTGCCAAACGAAAAGGCGTAGGCATAGAAGCTGAACACCACGGCTCCCGCCAACAAGGCCACACCCGTCAACCGAGCCCCCAACCGCTGCACCCGCCGACCGTGCAAAACGAGCAAGATGCCGCACCACAAGAGCACAACGGTGGTGACGCTGCAGCGCAGCCCAACCCGCAGGCCTGCCCGCCACGCCGATGGTTGCAACGTGCTCAACGTGATCGCCGCGGCAAACACGGTGAGCCCCACGACCAGGGCGGTCGTCATTCGCCGCGACGGCTGCCACGTCCAACGTTGCGCCAGGCCCATCAAGGCGATCAGCAGGAAGGCGAGATGCACGTAGTAGCCAACCTGGGAAGTGATCGACAGCAGCGCCCCACCCCACGTCGACGACAGGCCGATCAGTGGCCCCAGTTGCAGCCAGGTCAAGAGGCGGGCGGCCAGGTACGAACACCACGCCACCACCCACAACTTCAAGAACGCCAGCCGGTGTTGGCGGTACGACTGCAGCGACACCCACAGCAAGAGCACGCAGGCCGCCACCACGAACAACGTGTTGGCGTGGAACAGGTCGGTGGTGAGGGAGCTGTCGGCGGCGGTCGTGGGCCCCTGCGACTGCTCCCAGGCGGAGATGCTCCTCATTGCGCTCGCGCGGCGTCGCTGCTGGTCGGGACCGGAACGGCGGCCGGAGCCGGCGCGAAGGGACGGCCTTGTTGCGGATCGAAGCGAACGCTCGCCCCCGCGGGCAACGTGAACCGTGCCCCACACCAAGTGGCCACACCGGGGCGTTCGGCGCGGCATTGCATCGCATCACCAACCGCTTCGGCCTTCACCTCGGTCATTACCAAGCCAGCGGGCACGACCTCGTTGGGCGGCTGCAAGAACAGCGTCACCCGGTGCCCGCGCGGCAAGGTGACTTCGCCGCTGGCGTGCTTCCAGATCACTTCCACCGTGCCGTAGTTGGTGAGCGTCGCTCGGCCACCAAGCCACGCGGGCTCGTCGGCGCGCACAAGCAGCACGTCAGCCACCTGCGGCGCCACCGCGGCCGCTGGCAATGCCAGGAACGAAGGCGCGGCGGCAGCAGGCGGCGCTGGCGGTGGAATCTCCAGGGTCGAGCCATCGGGCAACGTGATCGAGTGCCGCCGCGACGAGGCCTCGATGCGCAACCACGTCAACGCACTCACTTGCAGTTGCACGGCCTCGGCTGACAGCTCGATGACGCGGATCCTCGACGGACCACGCGCCAACAGCCGCGAACTCTCGTGCAGCAACAACTCGAACTCGCCGTTCTGCCGCACTTCGACCGCCGCACCCGCCGTCAGCACACGCGACTTGTCGTGGAAGAACAGCGGCACGAACGGCTCTTCGTCGTCGGGACGAAACCAAACGCGCTCGGAGTGGCGCACCAGCAAGGCGCGGTCGGGTGCGAAAGGAACCGCCTCGGCGCTCTTCGCCATGACCCAACTCGGCCAGCCAGGCGGCGGCGGTGGCGACGGAGCTGGCGGCAACCGCAGGGGCGCCCCGCTCTTGTCCAGCCCGGTGCCGACTGGATAGCCGCCGTAGCCCGACAGCAGACTGGGGAAGATCGGGAAGCCGCTGAACGGCGGATTCGCCGGCAGCTGCACCCACACCGAATTCATCGGTTCCAGCCCGACTGGCGGCTGTTGCTGGGGCTGCTGTCCAGACGGCGCTGCCGGAATCGGTTGCTGGGGAATCGGCTGGGGAATCGGCATCGGGGTGACTTGCGCCACCACGGTCGCGAACTGCATCACAACGACGCCTGCCAGTGACACGCAACGATTCATGGGCCTCCGATCGGCATGAAGAACGACTCGTAGCGATCCAGAAACTTGTTGGGCAGCGTCTTGCGAGCAGCCACGGCGTCTTGCAACGGCACCTCGACAATGTCCCCGGCACGCATCGCAGCCATGTACCCGAAACGGCGTTCCAGCACCAGCCGCGCGGCCCGCGCGCCCAGGCGCAGCGCGAAGATGCGGTCGAAGGCGATCGGACGACCGGCCCGCTGCAAGTGGCCGAGCACGACGTGCCGCGCTTCCCAGCCGAGGCGAGCTTGGATGCTCTTCGCCAGCATCGCGGCGACACCACCAGTCTTGTATTCGCCGAACTCGTCCTTCTCCATCGACGACACGCAGACGCCTTGCTTGAACACCCGCGCCCCCTCGGCGACCGCCAGGATCGCCGACTTGGCGCCGCTCTGACGCAGCCGCAGCAAACTCGCGCACAGTTCTTCGATGTGCACGGGGCGCTCGGGCACCAGCACCGCTTCGGCGCCGGCGGCGACACCTGAGTAGGCCGTGATCCAACCGGCATGGCGCCCCATGCATTCGACGACCATGACCCGTCCGTGCGATTCCGCCGTGCTGCGCAAGTCGTCCATAGCGCGCGTCGCCACTTCGACCGCCGAGAAGAAGCCGAACGTGAAATCGGTCGCTTCGAGGTCGTTGTCGATCGTCTTCGGCACCCCGACCACCGGCACTTGCTGCTCGCGAAACAAGCGATCCGCAGCGCCCAGCGTGCCCTCCCCGCCGATCGCCACCAGCGCATCGAGCCGATGCCGCGCGATCGTCGCCAACACCTTCGGCACCATGACGTCGGGGTCCCGGTATGGGTTGTCGCCACTGCTGCCGAGCAGCGTGCCGCCATAGACCAGCAGGTGCTGGAAGTTCTCGTGCTGCAGGGACCGCGAGCTATCGGTGATCAAGCCGCGCCAGCCATCGCAGAACCCAATCAGCTCCGACCCCGCCGCCAGCAATCGCCGCGCCAAACCACAGATGGCGGCGTTGAGCCCCGGCGCATCCCCACCACCCGTCAACACGCCAACGCGCATCGTCATGTTGCACCTCCACTGTCATCGTCGATCGGGTACTTCGGACCAGTGAACGGCGGCGGCTCCGGCGGCGGCACGTCGAGGCCCTTCTTGCCCAGCTTGCCGGCGAAGCCTTGGAACTCGAGGTCGTACTCAATGCGCGCCCCGTCCGACGGGCGCACCATTTCACTGAAGCGATCGGCCATGGCTTGCCGTAGCCGCTGGCTCGCCGCCAGGTTGTTGGTGCCTTCGGCGCATTGAAACTGGCCCGTCACCAAGATGCGTTTTGGCGCGCGGGTGTCGACCTGCACGCGCACCCTCGTCAACTCAGGCAAGGCCTCGCCCGCCAGCCGCAGTCCCGTTTCCAACGCCTCGCGCGCCACGCGCACCGGCCCCGACGGCGTGTCGCTGACGACCCAATTGGTCGGCGGCGTCTGCTCGCGGCGACGCACGAGCCAAGCGAAGTTCCACCCCAAGACACCGACGGCGAGCAACAACAGCAGCCAAGCCAAGGGGGTCGAGAATGGCACGATGGCGAGACGGCCGGTGCCGAGAATCTGCGCGAACGGACCGGCGTCGCCGCCAACCAAGATGCCAGGCTGCACGAAGATCACCACGAAGACCGCCGCGGCGGCGTTCGCGACAACCAGGTTCGTCACGAGCAACAGGCGGTCGGCCAAGCGGTGACGTGATCCGGTCATCGATGCCGACATCACCGCGGCGTGAAGTAGCGGTCGATGAAGCCCGTATCGACCTCGCCGGCGCGGAAGTCGGAATGGTCGAGGATACGCAGGAACAGGCTCGCCGTCGTGGTGATGCCTTCGATGGTCAGCTCTTGCAGCGCGCGGCGCGCGACCTCGAGCGTCTGCTTGCGGTTCTGGCGATGGATGATCAGCTTGCCGACCATCGAGTCGTAGTGCGGCGGCACCGTGTAGCCCTGATAGACGTGGCTGTCCCACCGCACACCCGGTCCAGCCGGCGCGATGAACGTGGTGATGCGGCCGGGGCACGGCTTGAAGTTGTGGTCGGGATCCTCGGCGTTGATCCGGAACTCCATCGCATGGCCGCGCATCTTGATGTCCTCCTGGCGGAAGGACAGGCGCTGGCCGGCGGCGACTTGGATCATCTCGCGGATCAAGTCGGTGTCCGTCACCATCTCGGTCACCGGGTGCTCGACCTGAATGCGCGAGTTGATCTCGATGAAGTAGTAGTTCTTGTTCTTGTCGAGCAAGAACTCGACGGTGCCAGCGGAGTAGTAATTCGCCGCTTTGGCCAAGCGAATCGCGGCCTCGCCCATCGCCAGCCGCAGCTTCTCGTCGAGCACGGGACACGGGCTCTCTTCGACCAACTTTTGGTGACGACGCTGCAGCGAGCAGTCGCGTTCGCCAAGGTGCACGACGTTGCCGTGCTGGTCGGCCATGATCTGGATCTCGACATGGCGCGGCTTCTCGATGTACTTCTCCAAGTACACCGTCGAGTCTTTGAACGCCTTCTCGGCTTCGCTGCGGGCGGCGTGGTAACCGGTCACCAAGCTCGGCTCGTTGTGCGCGACCCGCATGCCGCGACCACCACCGCCGGAGGCCGCCTTGATCAGCACCGGGAAGCCGATCTTGCGCGCGATCAGCAGCGCGTCCTGTTCGTTGTCGACCGGCCCGTCCGAGCCCGGCACCGTCGGCACGCCCGCTTCCTTCGCCAAGCGCTTGGCCGCGACCTTGTCGCCGCACTGCGCAATCGCGGCCGGCGACGGACCGATGAACTTGATGTTGCAGCTCTGGCAGACCTCGGCGAAGTGCTCGTTCTCCGACAAGAAGCCGTAGCCCGGGTGAATGGCTTCGACGTCGGCGATCTCGGCCGCCGCGATCAGCGCCGGGATGTTGAGGTAGCTGTCGGCACTCGCCGCCGGGCCGATGCAGATGGTCTCATCGGCGTAGCGCAGGTGCAGCGAGTCCTTGTCGGCCTCGCTGTAGACGGCGACCGACTGGATGCCGAGGTCTTTGCACGCGCGCAGGATGCGCAGTGCGATCTCGCCACGGTTGGCGATCAGGATGCGTTGGAACATGAACGCAAGCTCAGCGGATCAGGAACAGGGGCTGGCCGAACTCGACGGGTTCGCCATTTTTGACGAGCACCTCGAGCACTTCGAACGCATGTTCGGCCTTGATCTCGTTCATCACCTTCATGGCTTCGATGATGCACAGGGTGCGCTCGGCCACGACCCGATCGCCGGCTTTGACGAACGACTCCTGCTCCGGCGAAGAGGCGCGATAGAAGGTGCCGAGCATCGGCGACTTGAAGACCTCCCCTTGCGGCTCGGCGGGGGCGACCGCCAGCGGCGCTTGCCCACCACCGTGGTGGCTGTGGTGCATCGCCATGGTCGGCATCGACATCGTCGTCGGCGCCGCGTAGGTGACGGCCTGCGGCTCGGTGCGCCGCACGCGCCAGCGCGTGCTGCCTTCTTCGAGTTCGACCTCGACCACGTCCTTGGCGACCATCAGCTCGATCAGTCGTTCGAGTTGGGTCAGGCGGTCTGAGGCACCTGGTTTCGGGGCTCCGGCAGACTTGCCGGCGGGAGTCGACTTGGTGGGTTTGGCTGGGCGCTTTCCGGACATCGATCGAGGCTCCTAGGACGGCGATCGCCGCCGAGGGAGGCGGAAGTGAACGCCTTCGGGCCGCCGGAATCCAGTGCGCGATGCCCGCGGCCGCGACCACGCGCCGCTACATCGTCTCCAGAATCTGCACGGCGTTGAGGGCGGCACCCTTGCGCAATTGGTCGCCAGCGAGCCAAAAGGTCAGACCGTTCGCGAACGCGCGGCCCTGGCGCAAGCGGCCCACCGCGACCGCATCGCGCCCGGCCTGTGGCAGCGGCATCGGGTAGCGGCCGTTGGCCGGCTCGTCGATCAGCTCGAGGCCAGGGGCTGCCGCCAAGATCGCGCGCGCTTGTTCGACCGCCAGCGGGCGCGCCAGTTCGATGGCGACGGCTTCGCTGTGGCACCGCTCGACCGGCACGCGCACACACGTCGCATCCACCGCCAGCGTCGGCAAACTGAGGATCTTGCGCAGCTCGAACAACAGCTTGTCCTCTTCGCGGGTGTAGCCGTCAGCTTGGAACACATCGACCTGCGGAATCACGTTGAAGGCGAGCGTCTGCGGCAACGCCCGCGGTGGTGGCACCGGTTCGCCGCGCAACGCCGCCGCCAGCTCCTCACGCAGTTGCAACATCGCTTGCTGGCCAGCACCCGACGCGGCTTGGTAGGTCGACACAATCACGCGACACAGGCCCGCGGCTTGGTGCAACGGCCACAGTGCCAACGCCAACAGAATGGTCGAGCAGTTGGGATTCGCGATTAGACCGCGATGGGCGGTGAGGGCGCCGGCGTTCACTTCCGGCACGATCAGTGGCACGTCCGGGGCCATGCGAAACGCAGAACTATTGTCGATGACGATGGCGCCAGCGGCGACGGCCCGGGGCGCCCACTCTCTGGCGGTCGCACCACCGGCGGAGAACAGGGCGACGTCGATGCCGACGAACGCGTCGCCGGTCAGTGGCGAGACCAGCAGTTGTTCGCCGCGGAACGGCAGCCGCATGCCAGCCGAGCGCGGCGAGGCGTACAGCCGCAGTTCGCGCAGCGGCGTGCCGCGCGCGGCCAGCACCGCCAAGAACTCCAGACCCACTGCACCCGTCGCCCCGACGATCGCCAACCGCGGCGCGTTCACGTCACACCGCCGACGTCAGCACCGTCGTCGGGGGCGTTCCAAGTACCGGACTTGCCACCGGACTTGTGCACGAGGCGCACGGCTTCGATGCAAGCGCCGCGGCAGCGCCCCTTGACCATGTCGTAGACGGTCAGGGCGGCGACCGCGGCCGCCGTCATCGCTTCCATCTCGACCCCGGTGCTGGCGACGGTGGCGGCACTGGCCACGATGCGCACGCAGGCGTCGCCTTCGGCCGCGAAGTCGACCACCACATGGCTTAGCGGCAGCGAATGGCACAACGGAATCAGGCGCGCGGTGTCCTTGGCGGCTTGGATGCCGGCCACCCGCGCCACCGCGAGCGCTTCGCCCTTGGGCAGCTGCCCGGCTAGTAACAAATCGCGCGTCGCCGCATCAAGTCGCACCAAGGCATGCGCCACAGCGCGTCGAGCGGTTGCCGGCTTTTGCGACACGTCGACCATATGCGCCCGCCCGCGCGCATCGACGTGGGTCAACGGCAGCGCAGGCAGAGAGTCATCCGCAGGAACGTTCACCACGGCCCGAGCGTACCCGCACACCGCCTGTTCTCGCCACGACGCAGCGGGCGGCATCGGGGGCAAAGGCCCGGCCGCCACCGAACCGCGGGTTGAAATCCATTCGGCAACCGTGCGCGATCGACGTATAGAAGCCTTCGCTGGCACCGCGCCAGCAGCGACCGCACCTGCACATCGAGCATCGACCGCCGCACCCGGGGCAGTTTCCGTGCACCCCGAACGTTGCGAACGCCGATTCCCGCTGGCCGGCTTGTGGCCGTATCGCGACTGTTTCCGACCCTTCATCGCAACATGCTCCACGCGTCTTCGGTGCTCCCCTTTGTCCGTGTTCCGATCCTGGGTTGGTTGTTGGCAGTGCTGCCGGTGGCTCTGCCGGTCGCCTTGTCGTCGCCGCTCGCTGCCCAAGACCTCACCGGCCAAGTCCTGACGTTCCTGCAGCAAGCGGACAGCGCCTCGGTAGCCCAGGTGTTCGACCTCGGCGGCAGCCTCGCCGACGTGGCCCCTGAGCAGAATCTCGACGCCTTCCGCGACATCGTGATGAAGGCCAGCAAGGACGCCAGCGCGAAGGCCAAGCTGTGCGCGGCGCTGGCCTTGCGCGACCTCAAGAACGACAGCACCTACGGCAAGGATCTGGTCGAACTGCTGAAGTCCGTCGCCAAGGCCGAGGACGAAACCGTGCGCGCCGCCGCCATGACGGTGCTCGGCGAGGACCGCTTCTTCAACACGCGCGTGCTGCCCGAAGTGCAGAAGCTGGTCGAAGAGACCGCCAAGGACGAACGCGTCGAACCGATGGTTCGCATCGAAGCCGCGCTGGCACTGTGGCAGGTCGGCAGCAACCCGCAGCGCGCGACCGCCAAGCTCACCCTCGAGCAGTTTCTGAAGTCAGGCGACCGCGACCTCAAGCAACGCGGGGCGCTGGCGCTCGCCGAGATGAACGTCACGTCGGGCCCGGCCTGGGCCGTGCTGCTGGAGATCCGCGACCAACCCACCGACGCTGGCCGCCGAGCGCGCCTCTACATCGCGCTCGACGAGAAGCAGCGCGAGTTCGAGAAGAGTCTTGCCAGTTTGATCCATCGCAACGGTGCGGCGCCGAGCGCCAACGCATCCGGCGAGTACGCAATGCTCGATGAACTGCGCCGCCGCATTCGCACCCAACACGTGCGCGGCAGCACGGTCAGTGACGCGGAGATGATCGAGTACGCAGCGAAGGGCATGCTGCAAGGGCTCGACCCGCACAGCACCTTCTTCACCAGCGAAGAGTTCGCGAAGTTCTTCTTCGACCTCAATCGCGAGTACGGCGGCATCGGTGCCTTCGTCAATTTTGACCAGGACAACGACTTCTCGATCATTCGCCCCATCTACAGCGGCCCCGCCTACAAGGCCGGCCTCAAGAGTGGCGACAAGATTTTGGAGGTCGATGACTGGGAGACCGCCGGCCACACCACCGACGAGATCATTTCGCGCCTGAAGGGCAAGCCCGAGTCGCCAGTCAAGCTCAAGTGGTTCCGCATCGGTCTGCAAGAACCGCAAGTGTCGACCATCGTGCGCCGTCAGATCGCGGTGCCCGCCGTCAACTGGGCGATGGTGCCGGGCGACATCGGCTACGTCGAACTGATCAACTTCAGCGACAACATCAGTGAAGAGCTGCAAGTGGCGCTGCGCGACCTGCAGATCAAGGGGGCGAAGGGCATCGTGCTCGACGTGCGCAACAACACCGGCGGCTACCTGACGCGCGCGCGCGATGTGGTGGAGCAGTTCGTGGTGGGCAAGAAGCTCGTGGTGTTCACCGAAGGTCCCGCCGAAGAGCGCCGCAACTACTTCACCTCCGATCGCCTGCGCGATGCGTGCGAGCTGCCGCTGGCGGTGCTGACCAACAATTTCTCCGCGTCCGCCAGCGAGATCACCGCCGGTGCGCTGCAAGACCTCGAACGCGCCGTGATCATCGGCGAACGCTCGTTCGGCAAGGGCAGCGTGCAGGTGCCGATGCCGTTGCTGTCGTCGCCGCCCGAACCGTTCAGCGACCTCAACAACGACAACAACTACCAAGAGGGCGAGGACTACACCGACGTCAACAAGAACGGCAAGTACGACCCCGGCGCGCACATCAAGCTGACGGTCGCCAAGTACTACCTGCCGAGCGGCCGCTGCCCGCACCGCGAGTTCGACAAGGAAGGCCGCATCATCGATCCGTTGTGGGGTGTGACGCCGGACAAGGTGCTCGACCTGCTCGAGAACAAGCCGGAGGACGCGTGGAAGAACAGCGCCGTGTTCGCGCTACTCAAGAAGAACGCCTTCCGCGAATACGTGAAGAAGCACATCGGCTCGCACGAGCAACTGTTCCGCGAGCTGGCGGAAGGTGACGGCGGCGAGACCAGCAAGTACCCGGACTTCGCCGAGTTCTACAAGGGCTTGGAGACGAAGCTGACCGAAGACGACGTGCGTCGTTGGCTGCGCTATGAAGTGCGCGACCAAGTCAGCGACCTGCGCGGGGCGGTGTATCCGGGTCAACGCGCGCTCGGCGATGCGCAAGAGGATGCGCAGCTGCAAGAAGCCGTGCGCACGTTGCTGCACAAGATCGGCGCCGACATTCGCGACGTTGCCGCCTACAAGAACGTGCTGAAGATCAAGTTCGACGAACGCACCACGGCGCAGCAAGGCAAAGAAGCGAGCAAGTGAACAGGCGGGGCCACGGCCCCGCGACGTTCGCTCGCGCCGCGTTCACAAGCCGATGTGGATGCGGCCGCCGCGGCTGGCGGCGAGTCCCGCGAATCCAGGCAACGGCGTCCCGGCGGCATCTTCGAGCAGCCATTGGCAGAACAACTCGCTGCCAAGCAACGCGACCTGATTGGGAATCGGCAGCGGCTCGATGCGAACGCCCGCAGCATTGGTGAACGACACCCAGACTGGCAACCCCGCCGCCGGATCGACGAGCAGGCTGCAGGCGCCCGCGATCGGCAACGCCGCGGCCGCGTTGCTGAACCACAACACGGTGAGCGCCAAGGGTGCGGCGTTCTCGACCCCGACGCGGAACTGGGCGTTGCCGAGGTGCGGCTGGCCATTGCTGCGCAACTGCGGGTTGCCAGTAACGCCAGGGCAACCGCTGCCGTAGGGAACAAAGGCGGCGGCCGCGCCGGGCAGCACGTACCAGGGTGCCGCGAGGGTGTTCTGCGTGAAGAACTGCTGCAACAACGTCGACACCTTGGCGCGGCCTGCCAGACTCGGATGCGTGCCGTCCGGTTGCACGTCGGCGCACGTCCACACGAGGCCATCACTGCGCGGCGTCGTGCCGTTGGTCCACAAGTACGGGCCAACGCCAAGCCATGGTGAGGTCACGGGTCCCACCGCCGGATCGCAGTTGAGTAGCGGGTCGCCGGCAAGCTGCTGTTCAACCAACCACTTCACAGCGAACCCCGATTCGTAGGCATACGGCTCGGGATTGAGCCCCGTCGTCGCATAACCCGCATAGGTGCGGCTGCTGCAAAAGCACAAAACGACGTTGGGGTAACGCTGCCGCAGGTTGCGCGCAATCTGCCCCAGCAGACCCTGCAGTTGCTGCGCAGCCGCGGGAAAGCCACCGCCGACGCCAGCGATCGCTTCCTTCATCCACACCACCTGCACCTGGTTTGGCGAGACCGCGGCAGCCGCCAAGCGCTGGTCCACCACCGTCCAGAAGTTCGCATTCGGGTTGGCAATCGTCACTGCGTCCTGCCCACCTTGCGCGCCATCGACGATGGTCACCGCCGGATTGCGATTGGGATCGGCATTGGCGGTCGCCAGCCACGTCGAGAACTCCTGCGTCGTGTTCGACATGCCAATCGACAGCAACACGATGCGACCACTCGGCAAAGGCGACCCGGCGGCATCACGCGGCACCACACTGGCCATGCGCAAGAGACCACTGGCCGCGTGCGCTGGCGGCGGCGAGTTGGCGCCGTTGGCGTAGAGACCGCCGACAAAGCCCTGGTAGGTACCGAGCCCAAGGTCGTTGAGGGGCACCGCACCAATCGAGGTGTTGACGCAGTTTTGGGCGGCCAAGGCAGAGGCGAAACCGCACGCAATCAGCAGGAAGAACTTCGACATGACAGGTCTTTGGGCTTGGGGACGAGGACAGCTGCCGACTCGCGTCGGCGGCGCCGCCGTGACGCGACGATAGCGGTTTGCTACGGCCACGAGCTGGTTACAACACACCGGAGATGAACAACATCGTGCCACGGCCGGTCGACCGACTGCTCGCGCCCTTGAGTGTGTTCTTCGCCCACAAGCTAGCTGGCGCGGCCCTGCTACTGGGCGCCGCCGGGCTGGCCTTGCTGTGGGCGGCATCGCCTTTTGGCGACAGCTACCGAGGCATGCTGCATGCCCACGCGACGGTAAGCCTTGGCGGGTTCGTGCTCGAGAAGACGGTCCATCACTGGATCAACGACGGGCTGATGGCCTTCTTCTTCTTCGTCGTTGGCCTCGAGCTCAAACGCGAGATGCTGGCAGGCGAACTATCCAGCCTGCGCCAGGCAGCGCTGCCGGTTGCCTGTGCGGTCGGCGGCATGGTGGTGCCAGCCGGGATCTACGTCGCCGTCAACGCCGGTTTGCCGACGATGGCCGGCTGGGGCGTGCCCATGGCGACGGATATTGCGTTTGCGCTGGGGGTCGTGGCGCTGCTCGGCAAGCGGGTCTCCCCCGCCGTCAAGTTGTTGCTGACCGCGATCGCGGTCGCCGACGACCTTGGCGCCATCCTCGTCATCGCCGTGTTCTACACGAGCGGCCTGTCGCTGCTGGCCCTGCTGGTCGGCTGTGCACTCGCCCTCGTCAGTGTTGGCATGAACCGACTTGGCGTGCGCAGCCACCTCGCCTACTTCCTAGTCGGTGCGGCGGTCTGGCTGTGCTTCCTCGCGTCGGGCGTGCACGCGACCCTCGCCGCCGTGGTGATGGCGTTCACGATCCCAGCCCGCACCCGACTCGACAGCCGCGGCATGGTGGACGCACTCGGGCAGCTGGTGCATGACTACGGCCAGAAGGCGTTGCCGCCGGGGCACGGCCTGCTCGAGCCTTTTGAACAAGACGTCCTGCACGAGATCGAACACGTCGTTGAGAAAGGCACCGCACCGCTGCAGCGGCTCGAGCATGCGCTGATGCCGTTGGTGACGTTCGTCGTGCTGCCGATGTTCGCCTTCGCCAACGCCGGCGTGACGATCGCGGGCAGTGCGACCGAAGTGCTCGGCAGCCCGATCGTGCTCGGCATCGGGCTCGGCCTCGTCGTCGGCAAGCCGCTCGGGATCAGCCTCGCCGCGTGGCTGGCAGTCAAAGCCGGACTGCGACTGCCCGCCGGCGTCACCCCACGCGACGTGTTCGGCATCGGCATGCTCGCCGGCATCGGCTTCACGATGGCGCTGTTCATCGGCGAACTCGCCTTTGCGGAGCCAGCCCTCATCGATGCGGCGAAGGTGGGCACGTTGGTCGCCTCCCCGATCGCGGGCCTGCTTGGCTACTGGCTGCTGCGGCGCGGCAACGCCGACCGCAACCTGTCCCCGCCCGGCAGCGCGCTGCCAACTCGCCCCGTCGCCGATCCTTTGCAATGAACCCAACCTCGCTCCTGCTGTCGTTGCTCGCTGCCACCGGTGCTTTGGTGGCGCAAGCCAAGACGCCACCGCCAACGTTCACCGAGCACATCGCCCCGCTGGTGTTTCGCTCGTGCACCGGCTGCCACCGGCCAGGCGAAGTGGCGCCATTCGCGCTGCAGACCTACGCCGACGTCAAGAAACGTGGGGCCAACATCCTGCAGGTGGTCGAAGACCGCTACATGCCGCCGTGGCACCCGGAACCTGGCTACGGCGCCTTCCGCAACAACCCGCGGCTTACTGACGAACAGATCGCGACCCTGCGCACCTGGGTCAAGGCCGGCATGCCCGAAGGCCCCGCCGACAAGCTGCCCAAGTTGCCAACGTTTGCCGAAGGTTGGCAACTCGGCGAACCGGACCTGATCGTCAGCACGAGCGGCGCCTTCGAAGTGCCCGCCACCGGTCGCGACACCTACCGCAACTTCGCGCTGCCGCTGGGACTGCCCGACGACAAGTGGATCACCGCGATCGAAGTGCGCCCGTCGGCGCGCGCGGTACTGCACCACGTGCTGGTGTTCCTCGACAGCCAGCGGGAAGGGCAAGCCCTCGATGGCAAAGACGGCCGTCCTGGGTACTCCGGCATGCGCCTGCAGAGGGCGCCAATGATTGGTGGCTGGGCTGTCGGTGGCATGCCAGAGCACCTGCCGGAAGGTCTCGCGATCAAACTGCCGAAGGGCAGCGACCTGATCTTGCAAAGCCACCTCCACCCATCGGGCAAGAAGGAAAAAGAGCAGACGACGATCGGCCTGCACTTCGCCGACGAACCGCCGCAGCGCACGTTGGTGGCGATCCAGTTGCCGCCGTTCTTCGGCTTCACCGCCGGGCTCGACTTGGCGGCTGGCGACGCCGACTTCCGGTTGAAGGACCAGTTCGAACTGCCGTGCGATGTCGACGCCGTGACGATCGGTGGCCACGCCCACATGCTGTGCAAATCGATGCAGATGTTTGCGCAGTTGCCGGACGGCAAGGAGACGCCGCTGCTGCACATCGCCAAGTGGGACTTTGACTGGCAGAATCGCTACACGTTCGCCTCGCTGGTGCGACTGCCGAAGGGCGCGCAAGTGCGGGCCGAAGTGCGCTACGACAACAGCAAGGACAACCCGAACAACCCCAACAAGCCACCGAAGCGAGTGCGCTGGGGTCGCGAGACGACCGACGAAATGGGCAGCATCACGTTGATGGTGGTGCCCGCCGACGAAAAGGACCTCGACGCGCTGCTGGCCGCCATCGGCAAGAAGAACGGCGAGAAAGCCATCGCTCGCATCGAGGAACGCGTCGACGCCGAGTTCAAGAACTACGACACCAACCGCGACGGCAAGCTCAGCAAGAACGAAGTGCCGCGCCAGCTGCGACCGTTCTTCGAGCGCCTCGACAAGGACCAAGACGGCTCGCTGTCGAAGGACGAAGCGAAGGCCATCAGCGAATTGCTCGGCGAACTCGGCGGCGGCTTCGGCGGCCAACCCGGGGGCGGCCAACCAGGTGGCGGCGGCGGCAAGAAGGACGGGGGCGAGTAGTGAGCCCAGCGCGGCGGTGGCCGCAGGGGCCGGCCTGGCTTGGCTGCGTGCTGCTCGGCGGTGTTCTGCTCGGCGGTGTTCTGCTCGGCGGTTGCGGGGCCACGGCGCGGCCCCCCAGAGTCGAGGACCTCAGTGGCGCCCTCGTCGCGCCGACGACGGTGCCGGCGGGAAAAGTGCATGTGTTGGTGTTCACGAGCCACGAATGCCCGATCGCCAATGCCTATGCGCCGACGCTGCGCGCGCTGGCGCAGCAGTGGCGAGACCAAGCCGTCAACGTGTTTTTGGTGCACTGTGACCCAGACCTGACGGCTGCCACGGCAAGGGACCACGCCGCCGCCTACGACCTACCCGGCTGCATCCTGCTCGACCCGCATCACGATTTGGTGCACCAACTCGGCATCGAGAAGACGCCAGAAGCGGCCGTCGTCACCGAGTTCGGGCTCGTCTACCGCGGCCGCATCGACGACCAATGGCAGGCCCTCGGGGCACGGACCGCGGCCGCCAACCAACACGACCTCGCCAACGCGGTCGCCGCCACCCTCAAAGGCCAGCCCGCGCAGCCCGCCCGAACCCCGGTCGTCGGTTGCCTGTTGCCGACCGCAAAAACCCGCTGAGCAACCGCTCGCCGCCACTGGTCGCAGGCGCTACTTTGCGAAACCCTAGCCGGGGTGGACTGCGTCCGGCCTCGCTCCGCCATCGGCTTTTTGCCTACCAATGGGTTGCCAGCCTCCAACGAACCCCATATCTAGTGGACCCCTGCGGTTCGAAGCTCCCATTCGTTCCCATGCCCCGCTCGTCAGGCGGGGTGGGAATTCGAAACGCGGCATCCGGACGGTCAGGTCCGGACGATGTTCTCTGCATCACAACTTTGGTGTGCTCGGATCTGCCCAGATCACCGAGCAGAATTGCACCCGGGAGGCTCCGCACGCTCCCTTCTGCACGTTCCACAGCCCTCCCCGCGCCTGGCTCACCTCGCCCCAGGAAGCGCCCAATCAGGAGCTGTTGGCAACCAGTGCAGAGGGATCGGAACCACCTGGGTCACCTTCGAGGGTGACCGCGACCGGCCCTGCCGGCCGCGAATGCACTTCGCAAACAGCTCTCGGCGAGCTGCTTGCACCAGAGTGTCAGCAGGCATGTCTGCAGGCAGGGTGTCTGCAGACTCGCTTGGATTAGCCGAGACGTCGGTGATGGTTGCGGTCAGTTCTGCGAGCGGTCACACAATGCTGGTGGTCAGCCCACCTGTTGAGGAGGAAGTCGCGTGAAGGTCACCCGTCGGTTCACAGTCAAAGGTAAGTCTCCGTACGAGGGAATCCCGTTTGCCAAGCGGCACTCTGAGATTCGCAACACGAACGGTTCCTTGGTGTTCGAGGCGCGCGACATCGACGTGCCTTTGCATTGGAGCCAGGTCGCCGTCGACATCCTGGCGCAGAAGTACTTCCGCAAGGTCGGCGTGCCACAGCGCGGTCCCGGTGCGTCAGGTCCCGCGTCGTTCGGCTCGGCGTCGTTCGGCCCCGCGGCGTCGGGCCCCGCGGCGTCAGGCCCCGCGGCGGCCGGCGACACGACCGGCAAGCTAGCGGCTGGTCAACTCATGACCGACGAGCACGGTAACCCCGTGCTTGGCGGCGAACATGATGCCCGCCAAGTCTTCCACCGACTGTCCGGCTGTTGGCGCCACTGGGGCGAACAGTACGGCTACTTCGATGGCGCCGATGATGCGCAGGCCTTCGAAGACGAGTTGTGCCACATGCTCGCGGCCCAACACGCCGCCCCCAACTCGCCGCAGTGGTTCAACACCGGCCTGCACTACGCCTACGGCATTACGGGCCCAGCCCAAGGCCACTGGTTCATCGACCCCGCCAGCGACCCGAAGGCGCCCAAGCTGCACAAGAGCCGCAACGCCTACGAACGCCCCCAACCGCACGCCTGCTTCATCCAGTCCGTGACCGACGACCTCGTCAGCGAGGGCGGCATCATGGACCTGTGGACGCGGGAAGCGCGCCTCTTCAAGTACGGGTCCGGTACCGGCAGCAACTTCTCGATGCTGCGCGGCGAGAACGAGCCGCTGTCGGGCGGCGGCAAGAGCTCGGGCCTGATGAGCTTCCTGCGCATCGGCGACCGCGCCGCCGGCGCCATCAAGTCCGGAGGCACCACCCGGCGCGCCGCGAAGATGGTGTGCCTTGATCTGGACCACCCCGACATCGAGACGTTCGTGTCGTGGAAGGTGATCGAAGAGCAGAAGGTCGCCGCCCTGGTGGCCGGCAGCAAGCTGATCCGTCGGCACCTCAACGCGGTGATTAACTCTTGCCACGTGCAAGACACCAACGGCGCCGCCGTGGTGCTCACGCAACCGCGCGAGAACGACCGCTTGCGCACGGCTCTGCACGAAGCGCGCGCGGCCTACGTGCCCGAGAGCTACCTGCAACGCGCGTTGCAATTGGCCGGGCAAGGACTGCACGCGATCGATGTTCCGGAGTACACGACCGATTGGGACGGCGATGCCTACGGCACCGTCTCCGGCCAGAACTCCAACAACTCGGTGCGGGTGCCGAACGAGTTCTTCCGCGCGGTGGAAGAAGGCGGCAAGTGGCGCCTGATCCGCCGCACTGACCGCGGTGTCGCCAAAGAAGTCGATGCCCGCGAGCTGTGGGACAAGGTCGCCTACGCGGCGTGGGCCTGTGCCGATCCGGGCGTGCAGTACGACACCACCATCAACGAGTGGCACACCTGCCCCGCGGACGGCCGGATCAACGCCAGCAATCCATGCAGCGAGTACATGTTCCTCGACGACACGGCCTGCAACCTGGCGTCGATCAACCTCGCCAAGTTCCTGCACGAAGATGGCCGCTTTGACCTCGATGGTTACAAGCACGCCGCCCGCCTGTGGACGATTGTGCTCGAAGTCAGCGTGTTGATGGCCAGCTTCCCCAGCCAGGCCATTGCCGAACGCAGCTACGAATTCCGCACGCTTGGACTCGGCTACGCCAACCTCGGCACGGTGCTCATGCGCCTTGGCATCCCCTACGCCACGCCCAAGGCCTACAACATCGCCGGCGCGCTATCCGCGATCCTGTGCGGGGAGTCCTACGCAACGTCTGCCGAAATGGCGAAGCAGCTCGGCGCGTTCCCGGCCTTCGACAAGAACCGCGAGTCGATGTTGCGCGTCATTCGCAACCACCGCCGAGCGGCGTACAACGCCTCGGCGTCCGAGTACGAGGGCATCAGCATCACGCCGGTCGGCATCGACCCGCAACTGTGCCCGACCGAACTGCTCGAAGCGTCGCGCGAATGCTGGGACCGCGCCCTCTCGCTCGGCGAGAAGCACGGCTTCCGCAATGCGCAAGTCACCTGCATCGCCCCCACGGGGACGATCGGGTTGTTGATGGACTGCGACACCACCGGCGTCGAGCCAGACTTCGCACTCGTCAAATTCAAGAAGCTCGCTGGCGGCGGCTACTTCAAAATCGCCAACCAGAGCCTCGCACCAGCTCTGAAGAAGCTCGGTTACTCGGCTGCCAACATCGACGACATGCTCGCCTACGTCGTCGGTCGCAAGACGCTCGCCGGCGCCCCGGCCATCAACCACGAGTCGCTGAGCCAACGCGGCTTCGACGACGCCGCCTTGCAGCGCATTGAGAAGGCGCTCGAAGGGGCCTTCGACATCAGCTTCGCCTTCAACAAGGGCATGCTCGGTGAGGAGTTCTTGAAGGCCAACCTCGGGCTCACCGACAGCCAACTGAAGGACTGGAGCTTTGACCTGCTGAAACACCTCGGCTTCAGCAAGGCCGACATCCAGGCCGCCAACGACTTCGTCTGCGGCACCATGACCGTCGAAGGCGCCCCGCACTTGAAGGATGCGCATCTGCCGGTGTTCGACTGCGCCAATCGTTGCGGTCGCAAGGGCCAGCGCTACATCCCCTACGCCGCCCACCTGCACATGATGGCCGCCGTGCAGCCGTTCATCAGTGGCGCCATCAGCAAGACCATCAACATGCCGAACGACGCGTCGCTCGACGACGTCAAGGACGCCTACAAGCTCGGCTTCAAGATGATGCTGAAGGCGGTGGCTATCTACCGCGACGGCAGCAAGCTCAGCCAACCGCTCAGCTCGACGGTCGACGACGACAGCTTCACCGGCAGTAGCGACGCGGACAGTTCGTTGTCGCCTGCCACCACGCCCGAGGCGCACGCCATGGCGGCGCGCATCACCGAGCGCGTGGTGCACCGCTACATCGCCAAGCGCCGACGCTTGCCCAACCGCCGCGCTGGCTACACGCAGAAAGCGGTGGTCGGCGGGCACAAGATCTATCTGCGCACCGGTGAGTACGAAGATGGCTCGCTCGGCGAGATCTTCCTCGACATGCACAAGGAAGGTGCCGCGTTCCGCAGCTTGATGAACTGCTTCGCAATCGCGATCTCGCTCGGCCTCCAGCACGGCGTACCGCTCGATGAGTTCTCCGACGCGTTCGTATTCACACGCTTCGAACCCAACGGCATGGTGCAGGGACACGACCAGATCAAAATGGTCACGTCCGTGATCGACTACGTGTTCCGTGAGCTGGCGATCAGTTACCTCGGTCGCGAAGATCTGGCGCAGGTGCACAGCGAAGACCTGCGCAATACGACCATGGGGGCCAAGGCGGTCGATGACGAGTTCACCGAAGAAGAGGTGGTCTCGGAGACGGTCTATGAAGCCGGGGCACCGCCGACCCCCGTGCACGAGAACGAACATCTGCACCCGCACAGCCGCGGCATCCTGCGCCCCCACGAAACGTCGGCCGGTCACGGGGCGCCATCGCCAGTCGCGTCGCTCGCGGCGATGACCGCTGCCACCGCCAACGCGGCACTGTTGCGCGCCGAACCAGCGGCGATGGCGAATCGGCAGACGCGGCTGAAAATCGCCGAGGCGCGGTTGAAGGGTTACGAGGGCGATCCGTGCGGCGGCTGTGGCGCCTTCACCCTGGTGCGCAACGGCACGTGCTTAAAGTGCGTGAGCTGCGGCGGGACGAGCGGCTGCTCCTAGCGGAGCAGACGCTCGTTTGTCTCCAGCTCGCGCCGACGCGAACATGCGGCTGCTCCTAGCGGAGCAGACGCTCGTTTGTCTCCAGCTCGCGCCGACGCG
>CANEYR010000065.1 GCA_947444055.1 Planctomycetota bacterium | reverse complement strand
CGCCACGATGGCGGCCAAACGCGAGACGTTGCAGCGCTCGTTCGATCACCTGCGGCGCGCGCTCGTGCTCGAGCCGCGTGGTCACGACGCGATCGTGCTCGCCTACTTGCTGCCACCATGTGCCCCGGGTGCGCACCTCGGCGTCGTCTTCGCCAACGACGCGGGCTACTTGGGAATGTGCGGCCATGGCGCGATCGGCGTGGCGACCGTCGCTGTCGCGATGGGGATGGTTGCAGCACAGGAGCCGATCACGGAGATCGTACTCGACACACCCGCAGGCGTGGTCACGTGTCGCGTTGCGGTCGAGGCAGGCAAGGTGCGCAGCGTCACCATCACCAACGTGCCGTCGTTCCTGTTCCGCCAGCGCGTCATCGTGCCGGTGCATGGCTTTGGCAAAGTGGCGGCCGACATTGCCTACGGCGGCAATTGGTTCGCGTTCGTCGAAGCGGACCAGATGGGCCTCGCGGTCGAGAAGTCCCACTTGCCGGTGTTGATGCAGGCGGCGACCGCCGTGCGAGAAGCGCTCGTGCGCGAAGGGGTGCGCGGCCGCCATCCTGAGCACAGCGAGGACGAGCTCGTCGATCACATCAAACTGTTTGCACCGCTGGATAGCGAAGAGTCCGGTTCGCGGGCGCTGACGCTGTGCCCGGGCACCGCGTACGACCGTTCACCATGCGGCACTGGCACGTCGGCCAAGCTCGCGGTCTTGCATGGCAAGGGGGAGCTGGCGCTGGGTGAGTGGTATTGCTCGGAGAGTGTGCTGCGCACGCGCTTTCGCGCCCGCATCGTGCGCGAAACCATGGTCGGCACCTTCGCCGCGATCGTGCCCGAGATTGAAGGCTCGGCGTGGATCACGGGGTTGCCGACGTTCGTGCTCGATCCCGACGATCCGTGTCGCTTCGGGATCTAGTGACGTAAACGGGTGGCTCAGAACGCCGGCTCGCTGGGGAACGTCGACGCGAGGTTGAGTGGCCCACCGAAACCGGGTCTTCTCTAAGTCGAAATGGTGGCTCGCTCGGGCAGTCGCCCGCCCACGCGTCAGGCGAAGCCGTTCTCGCGCGGGCCAAGGTGTGTCAACACCGTGCCCCCGGCGCGACCGGCGAACACCCCAAAGGCAGCGAGCCCCAGGATGGCGCATTCCGCCTGCTCGTCGGGCCACACCAGGGTCGAGCGCACACACAGGAAGATCACCGCGACGACAGCGAATTCGACCGCGGCCTGCCGGGGTCGCGCCCAGCCACGCCAGACCAGATCCAGCATCGTCGCCGCCACATCCCCCAACAAGACGCCGGTGAGCAGGGCGCGGCCGCAGTCATAGTGACTGGCGACGGCGCCGAGCGCGGCGTAGACGACGGCGCGCACCAACATGCCGCCGACGTGGAAGGCGGTGTCGATCGAGTGGCTGTCGAACGCTTGGTCGAACGCCTGGTTGGGGCCCTTCACACGCGCCCCATCGGCAGCATGGCGTCATGCATGAAGTCCGCTATCGTCGCCGCCCATGCGAGCAGCCTTGCTGGCAGCCTTTCTCTTGGTCGGATGCGTCGGCTTTCATCCGCGCGACCCGGAGTGGCGCCGTGCCAAGTCGGCTGCGCCCGATGCGACCGACGCGACGGCCGTTCGTGTGCTGCCACGTTCACAATGGCAGGTCATTGGCAGCAGCGTCGAAGGCCGTCCGCTGCGCGTGCTCAGATTGGGACAAGGGCCGCGGCGAGTGTTATGGGTCGGGGGCATTCACGGGGATGAACGTGAAGGGGCATTCGCCACCGCGGAGTTGCCGCGCGCGTTCGCGGCGCTGCCCGGTGCCCTCGAAGCGGTGACGTTGACGATCCTCGAAGACGCCAATCCCGACGGCTCCCAGCACAACACGCGCGGCAACGCCAACGGCATCGATCTCAATCGCAACTACCCAGCGAACAACTATCTGCCCGGCGATAGCCGCGGCGAGTTCCCGCTCGATCAACCAGAAGCCAAGGTGCTGCACGACCTCGTGCTGGCGGAGCGACCGCACCTGGTCATCGTCGCGCACAGTTGGCGCAAAGATCACTTCATCAACTTCGACGGCCCCGCGGAGCACCTCGCCGAGTTGTTTTCCGCGCGTTCGGGCTTTCGCCTCAAGCGGTCGGACAAGATCGCGCCGACGCCGGGCTCGCTGGGGTCGTGGATCGGTCACAAGTTGAAGCAGCCGATTCTCACTCTTGAGTACGAACGCGGCACCGACCCCCGCTCGGCGTGGATGGACACGCGGCAGGCGATCCTCGCGGTCATTCTGGCTGAGTGAACGATGAAGCGTTGGCTGCTCGTTCGCTTGCTGTGGATCGTCGTCACCTTGCTGGGCATCACGTTCGTGACCTTCGTGGTCGTCGATCAGGCGCCGGTGGATCGCGCGGAATTGGCGATCGCGCGCGGGGCGGGCGAACGCGCGTTCGCGGATGCGGGTGCGCGCGAGGCGGCGATCCTGCAATTGCGCATTCGCTATGGCATGGTCGATCCAGTGACCCTGGAGCCAGCACCGGTGTGGCGGCGCTATTGGTCGTGGCTCTGCAACGCCGCGACGCTGCGGTTTGGCGGGCCGCACGACGACCATGAAGCGCTGTGGCGGCGGCTGGCGAGAGCGCTGCCGGTGACGATGTGGATCGGCGGGCTTTCGCTGCTGGTTGGCCTGGGCCTTGGCGTCGCGCTTGGTGTGTGGCTGGGTTTGCGCATGGCATCGCGGCGCGCCCGCGTGGTGTCTTCGGTGCTCCTGGTGATCGCTGGCATCCCAGAGTTTTTGGCGGCGACGCTGCTGCTGCTCGCCTTCAGTTCGGCGTGGCTGCAATGGCTGCCGGCGTCAGGCCTGCGCTCACTTGGGGCAGAGAATTGGACGCTGCCGTGGCAACTGTTCGACTTTGCGCGGCACTTGGTGTTGCCGGTGTTGGTGATGTCGACTGGGCCACTGGTCTTGGTCTCACGCTTTGTCCGAGACTCGGTTGCGCGCGCCGCCCAAGCCCCGTTCGTCGCCAGCATGCAGGCGCTCGGCATCGACTCGGCGATTGTGCGAGCGCGGCTGTTGCGCCACGGCTGCGCGCCGGTGGCGACGCTGGCCGGCAGCCTGTTGCCGATGCTGGTCGGCGGTTCGATTGTGGTCGAGAATCTGTTCTCGCTCGATGGCCTTGGCCACCTCGCCTTCCAAGCTGTCACCGAACAAGATCAGCCCATGTTGATGGCAATCGTGGTCATCGGTTCGGTCGTGACGCTGGCGGCGTTCGTGATCTCTGATGTGTTGCATCGCGTGATCGATGCGCGGGTGCGATTGCAATGAACGCCGCCACTGCACGCCCGCTGCGCAAGCGCTTCTCCGCGTGGCTCGCCATGCTCGTGCTTGTGGTCGGCCTCTTCGCGCCGCTGGTTGCGAACGAAGTGCCACTGCTGGCGCGCGTCAACGGCGCCTGGTCGTTCCCCGCGTTTGTCGACTTGGTAGGCACGCCGTCGCCAGGTCCAGGGGACCAATCGTGGAAGCAGTGGCAGACGACGTTGCCCGCCGACTCACCCGACTTCGTGCTCATGCCGCCGTGGCCATTTGGCCCAGGCGAGACCAATGCGGCGTGCTTTCGCCAGAGGCCGTCGGCGGCGCATTGGCTTGGCTGCGACGACACCGGGCGCGATGTGTTGGCGCGGCTCGTTCACGGGGCGGGTGCCGTGGTTTGGTTGGGGCTGCCGGCCGTTCTGATCGGCGGCTTGCTCGGCACGCTGCTCGGCGCCTGGGCTGGTTACCGCGGCCGCTACGTCGACACGCTGGTGTCGCGACTGATCGAGCTGTTCGTGTGCTTTCCGACGCTGCTATTCCTGTTGTTTGCGGCCGCGTTCTTCGGCGATTCACGGCTTGGACTCGTGCTGGTGATGGCGTCGCTGTTTTGGACGAGCTTCGCGCGCATCGTTCGCGGCGCGATCCTCAGCCTGCGCGAACGGGACTTCGTGCACGTGGCGCGAGGGCTTGGCGTGTCCGAATGGCGCATCCTGACGCGGCACTTGCTGCCGCAGGTGTGGAGTCAGGTCGGCGTCACCGCGGCGTTCTGCATGGCGAGCGCGATCGTGGCCGAGTCGACGCTGTCGTTCTTGGGGATTGGGCCCGGCGATGCCGTCAGTTCGTGGGGTGCGATGCTGCGGCAAGGTGCGGAGCACGCGGTGGTCGGCGCCTGGCACCTTTGGCTGTGGCCCACGCTCGCGATCGTGATGGTGGTGGTCTGCTGCCACGTGCTTGCCGATCGTTTGCGCGGCGATCCGGAGTCGAGCGACGTCGTTATTTGATGCGCTTGATGACGTGCCAGCCGAACGGGCTCACCTTCGGCTCGTAGGGTGCGACGCCGAGTTGGTTTACCTGCAAGCGCCACCCCACATTGCCAAAGCCCGCCACCATGCCACCGCGGGTGGCCTTGGTCATGGGATAGGTGCCGGGGCCGGGGTCGTTGCTGCATTCCTTCATCAGCGCCTTGAAGTCTTCGCCCGCCCTGGCGCGCGCCAACACCTCAGCGGCGAGCTTCTCGGCCTCTTCCTTGGTGCGGGTGACGGTGGCGCGGTCGGCGCCTTGGAAGGCGATGAGCACGTGTTGCACTTCGATGCCAGGCTCCTTGTGCTCAGAGCGAGCTTCGAGGTCTTTGATGTCGGCGCGCATGGCTACGAGCGGGTCGGTCGGGGCGCAGGCGGCGAGCAGCGGGAAGGTGCAGAGCAGGAGAAGGCGCATGGCCGGGAGAATAGGTTCGCGATGGCCTTGGTCTAGGGTCGTGCCTCAGGTCGAGGCTGCTTCGGGATCGCTTGGTTGCACGCGATGACACCTGTCGCGACGATGCTCCACCGCGTCCTCATGGAGATCTACACACAGTCCCAACTGGAAGCCTTGCTTGCTGACGGGGAGTCGGACCTCGTCGAACGCAAATCCTCGTGGGATGGTGACGCGCCCGACAAGGGTCGGCAGGCGGTGTGTGCCTTTGCCAACGATCTGCCTGGTCATGGCCGCGCCGGCGTGTTGTTCGTTGGGGTCCATGATGATGGGCGCCCTGCCAACCTGCCGATCAACGACCGTCTGCTGATGACCTTAGCCGACATCAAGACCGATGGCAGCACCTTGCCACCGCCGACTTTGATCGTGCAAAAAGTCGTCTTGCGGGGGGTGGCGATGGCCGTCGTTCAGGTGGCTCCGGCGCAAGCCCCGCCCGTGAGCTACAAGGGCCGCATCTGGGTACGGGTTGGCCCACGCCGTGCACTTGCTACGGCGCAGGACGAGCGAGTTCTCAACGAGCGCCGTCGACATCGATCCGCCAGCTTTGACGCGCAGCCCGTGCTGCATGCGAGCATTGCCGATCTGGATCGCACGCTGTTCGAGCGCACCTACTTGCCGGCTGCCTTTGCGCCCGATGTGCTTGCCGCCAACGAGCGCACGTTCGAGCAACGTCTCGCCGCGACCAAGATGATTGCCTCGGTCGATCAGTTGGTGCCCACGGTGGCCGGACTGCTAACCCTCGGTCTTCGCCCACGGGACTTTGTTCCTGGGGCGTACGTGCAGTTCCTGCGCATTCTGGGGTCGGAGTTGTCGGATGCGATCCAGGACGAAGCCTCTCTGGATGGGCCGATCGTGGAGGTGATGCGCGCTCTCGATGGCAAGCTCGCTTCGCACAACCGCACGTCGGTCGACATCACAAGTGGTCCGTTGGAACAGCGCACTTCCGACTACCCATTGGCGGCATTGCAGCAGTTCGTGCGCAATGCGGTGATGCACCGGACCTATGAGCAGACCCATGCGCCGGTTCGCGTGGTCTGGTTCGACGACCGCATCGAGATCGGCAATCCCGGCGGTGCCTTCGGCGTCGTTACGGCGGCGACGTTCGGACAACCCGGCATCGTCGACTACCGCAACCCGGTGCTCGCAGAAGTGATGAAGGTTCTGGGTTATGTGCAGCGATTTGGGGTAGGCATCGCCACCGCCCGCGCGGCGTTGGCAAAGAACGGCAATCCAGCGCCGGAGTTCGTGGTGCAGCCGAACTGGGTGCATTGCATTGTGCGGCGCAGGGTGTGACCCTGACCCAACTGGACCGAGTCGACGTGTGAACGTGAGTTGAGTCAGGGGTTCGGCTCGCAAGAGGCCAGGGGGAGATGCGAGCCTCACCCGCCGCGCGTATGCATCTCGAGATGCGGGTTCTGCCGCAAACTCCCAACCGCCGCCAACGGCGCGCGCAATGGCATCGCCGCCCGCTCCTCCGCGCCGCGATCCACACGGCCGGCCCACACCTCCAGCAACTTCTGCCGCACCACCTCATCACTGGCCCCGCCCCGCAACAGCGCTCGCAGGTCGGTGCCGTCCTTCGCATACAGACACGTAAACCACATGCCATCCGCCGTCAGCCGCGCCCGATCGCAGCTCGCACAGAACGGCGCCGTCACCGAACTGATGATTCCGAACTTCGTGCCATCCGCCAACACGAACTGCTCGGCCGGCGCACTGCTCGTTCTCGCCACTTCGCCGATCGCACCAAAGTGGGCACCCAACAAAGCCAGCATGCGCGCGCGACTGACCACACGATCCATGCGCCAGTGCGTCGCCCCACCGACATCCATGTATTCAATGAACCGCACCTCGGCGCCGACCGACTGCGCGAAGCTCACCAGCGCTGGCAGCTCCTGATCGTTCACGCCGGCGATCACCACCGAGTCGAGTTTGATTTCTGTGAACCCCGCCTCGCGCGCGGCGGCAATGCCGTCCAGGACCCGTGCCAAATCGTTGCGCCGCGACAGCAACTGGAACGTCGAAGCATCGAGCGTGTCGAGGCTGACGGTGACGCGGTGCAGTCCCGCCTGCCGAAGTGCGACCGCGTGATCCCGCAGCAACACACCATTGGTCGTCAGCGCCAAATCGGCGATCGCCGGACGCTGGGCCAGCATCTGCACGAGAACGGGTAGATCGGCACGCAGCAGCGGTTCGCCACCGGTGAGCCGCACCTTGTCGACGCCGAGGGAAACAAACACATCGACGAGCCGCAGCATCTCCTCGAAGGTCAGCACGTTCGACTTCGGCAGCCAGACGTATTCCTCCTCGGGCATGCAGTACTGGCACCGCAAATTGCAGCGGTCCGTCACCGACAGGCGCAGATTGCGCAGCGGTCGGCCAAAGCGGTCGGGAAGGGTCATCGCGGGCGACGCACGATACACCTGCACGGCGGCGAGAGGACGGCTGGACTTTGGCTCAGTCGGCGAGGCGGCCAGCGAGCGCGCGCAAACGGGTGAGTTCGCGCGCAATGGGCACGCCCCCGTCGATCGGATCGATCGGAGGCAGCGGCAGTTCGAACACCTTCTGTAGTGCCGCGGCAATGGCTTGGCGGGTGGCTTCGCTGGTGTCCGTGGCACTCAGAATGTCGAGCACCTGCGTGATGACCGCACGGCGTGGCCGCCGCACGATCGCGTTCCATAGTTCTTGCGCAATGGGCGTTTGGCGCAGCGCGGCAGCGAGATCGGGGCCGCCGCGGCGGGCGAGGTCGAGGGCTTGCACGTCGACCCGTTCTGCCTCTTCGTTGACGGTGCGCACGACGGTCGCGATGTCTTGGTCGAACTCGCGGCCAAAGGCGAGCGTCAGCACGCGTTGCAGCACACGGTCGTGGTCGTCTTGACCTTGGCAGGTGCCCTTGCCAGCGGTAGCGATGTTGGTGAAGGCTTCGTGCGTATCGCGGCCGGCACTGTCCGGGGAAGTGACAAGCGTGTGAACGAACGAACGGCCGTTGGCGGCGAAGGTGCGCACTTCACTAAGCAGGCGACTGAAGTCGTTCGCATGCGGTGGTGCATCGCCAGCGAGCACGACGACGCGCCGAGCGCCGGAGCGCCAGTTCTGTTGAAAGGCTGCCTGCAGGCCCGCGCGCACGTCCTCGGCGCGATCGCCGCCGCCCTCCGCCGTCACAAACTGCACGAAGTTGGAGGCGCGCCAGAAGTCGAAGCCGAGTGGCACCTGCTGCACGAGGTAGCGTTCGCGCTGGCCGTGGTCGCGATAGGTGACGAGGCCGATGCGCGCATCGGGAACGAGCGCACGCAGTACCACGAGCATCTGCGCGATGGTCGCCTTGGTGTCCAGGATCGTGCGTGTCATCGAACCCGTGCTGTCGAACACGAACACGATCTCGAGCCCGCTCTTGCGCAGTTCGCCGACCGTCTTGCGGAAGCCGCCAGAGCCGATGGTGCCGACGTCGGTGCCGCTGCCCGTGCCGGTGCGGGTGGGACTGGTGGCGGGTGGCTTGCGCCCGCCGATCGGCGCGTTCTCGCGCGGAAACGCCGGTGCTGGCGGTGTGGTGTCGTCGACGGGAACGGGCGGCTCTTCACTCGGCTTGGTGTCGTCTGGAAGATCGGGCACCTCGAACGGGGACTCGGCTCGCTCCGGCTCGATTGCTGGTGGCGTCAGGGGGCCGTCGACGGGACTTGGCGGCTGCCCGGCGAGATCGATGTGGACCGTCGCCGGCGCGTCGCCGCCGATCGCTTGCTTGGGCGCGAACAACCACAGGGCCAGCAGCACGGCGACATGCAGGGTCATCGACAGGGCGAGCCACGGGGTGCGGCGCAGTTCATCGGTCACGCGCTGCTGGATCGACCGTGGGCCAGCGAGGCGCAGGGCCTGCGCGGCTTCGCGAACGATGCCGAAGCGGCGGCGAATGGCGGCGAAGCGCAGCGAGGGGATCGGCACGATGGCCGCATCGCCGAGGTCGTGCACGACGATGGCCTGGCCGCCGTGTTCGCCAAACTGCAGGACGTCGCCGAGGGCGAGCCTGGTCTGCGTGGCGCGGGCGCCATTGAGGATCGTGCCGTGCTGGCTGCCGAGGTCGACCAGCTCGATGCCCTCGGGCCCGATCGCGAGGCGCGCCTGATGCGCCGCCGCCCCCGCTGGCAAGCGCAGGTCGCAATCGGCGGCGCTACCCAGCAGGTAGTCGCGCCCCGACTCCAGGGCGTAGTCCTGCCCGGCGAGCCGGAGTGCGAGCAAGGGCGGGGCGTCGGTCACGATCGCGGTTGTATCGCCTGTGGCCTGCGCCGCACCGAAGTTGCACCTGGCGGGGTTAGCGGCCACCATGGGGCGCGTTCATGAGCTTGAAGATCATCGGCGGCGACTTCGGTGGCAGGGTGCTGCGAACCGTTCGTGGCTTGGGCACACGACCCCTGCTCGGGCAGGTGCGTGAAGCGGTGTTCAACATCCTTCAGGAACACATCCCGGGTGCGTATGTGTGGGACCTGTTCGCCGGCACCGGTGCATCGGGAATGGAAGCCATCTCGCGCGGTGCCGACCGCGTGATGTTCTGTGAGAAGAATGGCAAGGCGCTCGAGGTGCTGCGCGGCAACTTGCAGTTGCTGGGGCCGGACGCGGTGGCGCGCGCGGTCGTCATGCGCGGCGATGCGTGGGAGCCGCCGGCGATGACGCGCGAGGTATTTGGCGCCAGCCGCGATAGCGCTGACGACCAGGAGGTCGCGAGTGAAGTGGGGCCCGATGTGGTCTTCCTCGACCCGCCCTATTCGCTGGTTGCCGAAGATCCGGTTAAGTCGATGGCGCGCGCGCGGCGACTGCTCGATCGCACGGCCCGCGGCGGCTGCGTGGTGTTCCACTTCGAAACCGGCGTGCTCGACGACGACGACTTCGATGATGATCTCGACGTCGATCTGCGCGACTGGGGCTCGACCGCGATCGCCTTCTTGTGGCGCAAGACTGAAGCGCCGGAGCGCGTGCATCGTCGGTGGGAGAAGGAACGCGAAGGCGAGAGTGATGAGTGAGTGCGTTACTGGCCGATGACGACGCGCAGAGCGTTGCTGAGGCCCTGGTAGGGCAAGAACACGTTCGGCAAGAGATCAAGCACGAGCGCTTGCGCGTGCAATTCGAGGCCGACCGCACTCGGCGGTAGCAGATGGAGCGGCAGCGGCACCGCGGTGCCGACGATTTGCGCGGGCAGCAGCCACGTGGTGATCAGCTGCTGCACGTCGATCGCTTCGTGGCAAGGAACGCCGACGTACGGCGGCAGGATCGAAGGTGTGCCGACCGGCGCTGCCGCGGTGCCAAAGCCGACCAGCACGAACTCGCCGAAGATGCCCGTGGTGTTGTCGACGACCAAGGCGAACTCGTTGTTGCCGAGCAGCGGCAAGGACTCGGCGCGCATCGTCGGCAGGCCGAGCAGGTGATTGCCTGGCAGCGAGCAGGCTTGTCCATAACTCTGCACGATCGCCCCGGTCATGTTGGCGTGCAGAGGAGTTGGTGAGTGGTCGACGAACCACGCCAAGTCGGCGAACGCGACATTGCCGACGAGTTGTGGATCGCGCGCGAGGCTGGTGCCGACGGCGATGGCGGGCAGATGGCGCCCGCTGCTCCACAGACCGACCTCGATCGCGAGGCTCTCGCGCGTGTAGCCGTTCTCACCCCAGCTGACCCAGTCCTCGATGATCGCGGCGGTGTTCATCAGCGAGTTGTTCTGCGAACGGAACAGCGCGAACGCGCCGCGGGTGCCGAGCAGGGTTTCGCCGCCGAGTCCGAACAAGAATCCGTACGGTGAGGTGCCCGTCCACAGTTCGCCCGTGCCCGGCACGTTGCTGCCGGTCTGGAACCAATTCACGCGCAGATAGCTGTCAGGAGCCATCACGGTGCCGACGGGCAGCGGCCACCAGTAGTTCTTCGGCATGCCTGGCGTGCGCGTGGCGTAGTGCAGCGACCAACTCGACACGTCGATGGCGACCGGGCCGCGGTTGTGCAGTTCGACCCAGCGCTCCGCGGCGTCGGCCCGCACTTCACTCACCACGACCGCTTGGGCGTGGGCGCCGATGCCCGGAATGGCGGCGATGGCGAACAATGCAGCAATGGCTTGACGAAGTGTGGTGTGCATCAGCAGTCCGGGACCTGGGCGTTGGATTCCACCTCACATTCGGCTGTGCGCCTTCGCTCGCTGGAGGTTGTGCGGGAGGTGCCGACGCTGTCGGGCCGACGGCGATCGCGGCGGTGCTGCGTGCCGCGCGCGTCTTCGTGAGATTTGCTGCATCAAGCGAAGGGCACTGCACCGCCGATACCGGAATGCGCGTGGGCAACCATTGCGCAACCTACGCATCAAGGCTCAGCACCGTGTCGAAACTGTCTTCCGAAGCCATCGAGCGCATCGTCGAGGAATTGATGGAACGCGACCTGTCGAAGGTCCAACGCATCAAACTTCTGCGTGAGCTCGCCAAATCGGGGGATGACGTTCCTGACGCGTTGATGGACCAAGCTCTGCGCAAGTTGATGGAGCGGCTCACCGAGTGACCGCCGCCAAGTCGTCCAAGATCCAATCGGAACCGCCAATGAGAACTGCGTTGTTCGTTTCGTTCCTGCTCAGCACAGCGGCCCTGCCTGCGCAGGACCGTGAATTCGGCACCCCGGTCGTCACCACGCTTGCACAGGTGCGTGCCGAACCCGAGGCCTACAAAAACGTGAAGGTCACCTTCAAGGTGCAATTCACCTCGCTGGGTCGCATCACGAATCCGTTCTTCACGAAGTTCACGCCGACGGACTTCGCGAACTTCTATGCGTGGGCCGACGAGCAGCCGATCTGGCAGGAGAAGTCCTACAACGACGTCTTCGGCATGCTCTTCTTGAGCAAGTCGCATGCGAGGCTCGAGGAGCTCTACTCGCTGCGCCTGTACCAACGGATCACGGTCATCGGGATCATCCGCAACACCTTCCAGAACCAACCGTGGATCGAAGTCACGGACTTCGAAGTGGCGCCCGGGCAACTCTACACGGTGGTGCTGACGCATCTCTACCGCGGCGAGAAGTTGATGGAGCAACGGCTGTGGCAGCGCGCCATCGCTGAGTTGTCGCTGGCGCCAGGCGCTGGCGTGCCGCAACCGGCGCTGCGCGCGGTCCACAAGAATCTCGGGGTCTGCTTGCTGCGCATGGGCGAGGCCCAGGCCGCGATCGGATACCTCGAGTCGGCGACGCAGCTCGGCAACGGCCAGGACATGGAGATCGAGAACCTGATCGCGATGGCGAAGAGCCAGCCTGAGCAGGCGATTGACCGCACCGTGGACTCGCGTGGCCTGAAGGAAAGCGAGCGGCCGATGTGGGAAGCGTTCGACGGCGACAAGGGTCGCCGCCCGGCGTCCAAGCTGACGCGCTGATCGACTTCGCGTGCGAGAAGGCGAACCGGCGCTGAAAATCGCCGGGCGCTGCGGCATTCTCATGGGTTCGCGCCATGAGTTCGACCGTCCCCTCGCCCTTGCCGACCGCCGGTTCCTTGAAGGGACCGCTGCGCTTGGCCATTGCCCTCTTGGTGGTCACGACGATCACGATCTTGAAGGGTGCCATGACCACCAGCACCGGGTCGGGCTTGGCGTTTGCGGACTGGCCACTGTCCGACGGCAGCGTGATGCCGCCCCGCAGCTACACGACGCTGCCGGGGTTCTTCGAGCACTTCCATCGCCTGTTCGGGGCCTTGGCTGGCGCGCTGTCGTTGGGGCTATGGGCGTGGCTGCACTTTGGCGGCGGGGTGGCGGATCGCGCCGCGCGGCGCACGGCGACCCTTGGCCTGGGCTTGATCATCGTGCAAGGAGTGATCGGCGGCGTCGGCGTGTTGAAGAGCCTGCCGGCTGTCACTTCCGTCACACACGCCACGCTGGCGCAGTTGACGTTGGCGACGTTCGCGTGGCTGGCCTACCAGTTGTCCGAGCGCTACCGCGTGACGCCGGTGGTGACGAGCGTCGCCTGTGGTGCGGGCCGCAAACTGGTGGTGATCGCGGTGCTGGTGCTGGTCGCGCAGACCGTGCTCGGTGCCGTGGCTCGCCACACCAACAGCCCGCATGCCCTGTGGACGCACGTCGGCAACGCGCTGGTCGTGTTCTTGGTCGCGACGATCGCGACGGCGTTCGCCATCGGTCGAATCGGTGACACGCCTGGCATCAAGGGTCTGGCCCGCACGATTGTGTTGTTGATGATCGTGCAGATTGCTCTCGGCTTCGTCGCGCTCGGCTTCCGCAATGCAGCGGGCAAGACACCGGAGAACATCGCCAACCTCGGCACGGCTATGGTGATCTCCGTGCATGTTCTCTTTGGCACGATGTTGATGGTGTTGGTCGCCATGCTGGCCGCTCACGTCTTTCGTGCCACGCGCGCGCCCGACGTCGTCGCCAACGCGGCGCGGGTCGTTTCATGAGTGCTGGCGGCGGCGGCAAGCTCAGGGCCAACAAACTCGCCGCCTATTGGGAACTCGGCAAGCCGCGCCTGTCGGCGTTGGCCGTGTTCGCGGTGGTGGCCGGTGTCTACATGGGCTGGCCGTCGCGTAGTTCGCACCCGCCCTTCGATCTGCTGCTGACGACCACCATCGGCACGTTCTTGGCCGCCATCGGCGCCGCCGCGCTGAACATGTTCCGCGAGCGCGATCTCGATCCGCTGATGAAGCGCACCCAGGGACGACCGCTGCCGACCGGCCGCTTGTCGCCGCGCGAAGTGCTGACGTTCGGTCTTACGACTTCAATTGTCGGGGTGCTGCTGGTGCTGATCGGCAGCCCCTTGGCGGCGGATGGCTCCCGGCCGATTGGCGAATGGAACTGGACGGCCGGCGCCTTGAGCGCCGGCATCGTGCTCAGCTACGTGCTGGTCTACACGCCGATGAAGATGCGCACGCCGCTCAACACCTTGGTCGGTGCGATCCCTGGCGCCTTGCCGCCGGTCGTCGGCCACGTGGCCGTGGTCGGCCACCTCGCGTGGCCGCAGTTGGTGCTGTTTGCGATCCTGTTTTGCTGGCAGATCCCGCACTTCCTGGCCATCGCCTGGCGGTATCGCGAGGACTACGCGCGGGCTGGCATGCAGATGCTGCCGGTGGTCGATCCGACCGGTCATCGCACGGCCATCACCATGCTGCTCTACGTCGCGGGCCTGGGGATCGCCAGCTACATACCGTTCTTCACCGGCATGGTCAGTGATCACTACGCGGCGATCGTCGGCCTGCTCGACTTGCTGTTCTTCGCGCCGACGGTGTTTGCGGCGCTCACCCGTCGCGACCTCGCGATGCGCATGACGTTCTTGGTGTCGATCGCCTACCTGCCACTGCTCTTCTTGACGATGGTGCTGACGCGCCAATGATCGCGATGCTCGCCACTTTCGATTTCACGATTCTCGCCGACGTCGACGCGGTGCTCAACGCGTGTGCGTTCGTGTGCCTCTCGGCGGCGTTGGTCGCGATCAAGCGCGGCAACATCCAGCTGCACAAGAAGCTGATCTTCGTGACGGTGGGCTTCTCGGCGGCCTTTCTCGTCAGCTACCTGACCTACCACTACAACGCCGAGCCGGTGCCCTTCAGGAAGCAGGGGTGGATCCGACCGGTCTACTACGTGCTGCTGATCTCGCACATCATCCTCGCCGTGGTGCAAGTGCCGCTGATCTTGCGCACGCTGTATCTCGGGCTGAAGGACCGCCGCGAGCAGCACAAGAAATGGGCGAAGGTCACGACGCCGATCTGGCTGTACGTGTCGATCACCGGCGTCATCGTCTACTTCCTGCTCTACCACTGAGTCCCTTGCCGTTGAGTCCCAAGCCGTGGCCGACAAGCGCCGATTTGACCTGTTTGCCGCGTTCGTGACGCAGCACTTTCCCGCCGCGCAGCGCGCGTTCGACATCGCTGGCGGCATGGGCAAACTCAACGCCGCCCTGACGACGCGTGGGCTCGACGTGCTGACGTTCGACAAGCGATGGAAGCACGATGACGTGCAGTACGCGCAGCGCTTATTCACTCTGGCGGAGCCGTGCGCGTGCGACGTGGTGGTCGGCATGCACCCCGATGGCGCCACCCGCATCATTGTCGAGTACGCGCACAAGCATCGAGTGGGCTTCGCCATCGTGCCGTGCTGCTCCGACAACGGCATGCCCTACAAGCCGTGGATGCGGCACCTGGCCGAACTCGGCACGAGCCTCGGGCTCGAAGTCGCCGAGCACGCGCTGCCGATGATCGGCCGCGCGCGCGTCCTGGTCGGGCGGCCGTCGCTTCGCGAGCCGTCGCCGCGCGATCAGTGAATCTCGCCGACACCGCCGCTGGATAGCGTCCACGGCGTGCCCAGCTCGAACGCTTGCTGGTAGATGCGCAGGCTCTGCAGCACGGGCGCATTCGGCACGGACAGCGTCCACGCCGCATTGCTGCCGACGGGCGTCAACAACTGCGCCACGTCGATGCGCGCCAGCAGCGTGCAGCCAACCGCGAACTCCGGCAGCGTCATCGGCGTGTTCTCACTGGCGAGCCCGACCAGCATGAACGGGAATCCGCCGCCAAGGCCTTGCACGTTCACCGCGAAGGTGCCGCCGAGCGTCGGCAAGCTGACGAGCTGCAGGGACGGCGCACTGCTGCCACCGGCGCAACCCGCGCCATAGATGGACCAGCTCGCACCAGTGCAGACGACGTCATCGATGCGGAAGGCATCGAGTGCCGCTTCGGTCACCGAGTCGTTGGGCTGATCGGCGGTCGTGAATCGCAACACGAACTGGCCGGGCGTCGCAAACAGGTCGCGCACACGCAACGAACGCGACGACCAGCCGACGAACGGTCCGAGGTTGAGCACGCTCACCCAGCTCTGGCCACCGTTGTTGCTGGCATCGACCAGGAAGCGGTCGTTGTTGTCGTCGTTGGTGAACCAGATCGCGTAGTGCACCGTCGGGTCACTGGCGGTCGCCAGATTGACCGTCTCGGTGACGATCTGGGTCGGGCCGCCGTCGACGTCTTCATTGGCGACGTTGCCGGTGACCCAGCATTGGCCACTGCCGTCGAAGTCGGCCGCCGGGCCACGCGGATCAATCGGCGCGCCACGCACCCAGGCTCCCGTCGCCAAGGCCGTATTGATGACGCTCCAGCCGGGCGGGGCGGTGTTGAAGTTGTAGTTGCGCAGCGTGGCGACACTCTCGGCCGCGAGCGTTCCGTGTTGGGCGCCCGGGGCCCCGGTTGGGCTGGCGTAGCTGACGGCGTTGGTGCCTTGCGCGGTGAAGTAGAAGTTGACCAACGAACCGCAAACTGCTGGCGGCAGCGTCGCGTCGAACAGTCCGGCGCCGACCGCTACCGGCGTCACGACCACACTGCCCGTGCTGGTCGTCACGTGCATCGCCAGCGTGCCCGGCTGCAGTGGCACTGGGCCGGTGATCTGCACACGAACGGCGCTGCCGCCGAGCGGCGACACGATCGTTGGCAGGCCAAGGGGGAACGCGAACTCGAGCTCAACGCAATCGCAGATGCCGAGCGGATTGGCGAGCGCTGCTTGCAGGCCAGGGTGGTTCGAACCGGTGCCGCTGTTGGCGCCGCCCGTCGTGGTGCAGCCGCCGTGCGTGTGGATGCCGATCGTCTGGTTGGTGCCATTGAGGATGACGGGCGAACCAGAGTTGCCGCCGGTCGTGTCGGTCGCGTACTGGATCGTCGTTCCGGTGAACGTCGAGTACGGGCCCACGTGCGTCTTCTGCACCAGGTACCACGTCGGCGACACCGGCGCCGTCGTTGAACCGTTGCCGGTGACGCGGATGTTCTGGGCGCCAACCGCTGGCGGCGTCGCCAGCAGATCGAACGCTTGGCCGCCGTTCGCTTGGTATGGCATCAGGGACGTCACCGAATTGGCGAACACACCAAAATAGGTCCAGTCGTTGCCGACTCCGAGGCCGCCGTTGGTCTGCAGTGACGCCGGATCGACCGCGTACTGATCACTCGGTGCCGGATGCACGATGGCGCCGCCCGCCGTCGATAGCGGCACGTTGAACTCAACCACCTGCAAGCCCGCGCCGGCGCAGTGGCCCGCCGTCAGAAAGCAGTGATTGCAATCGTTGATCATCCACGACGTGCAGCCGGTCGGTTGGTTGCGCGCGACGCGACCGTCACTGCTGAGCACGCGGTCATCGACCAGCCCGCAGATCGTGTCTTCGCCGCCAGGCAGCGATGGACCGGCGAGCACTTCACGGATCATCAGGCGATTGGGCCCCGTTCCTGGGTGGGCCACGAGCTCGATCTGCACGGCATCGCCGTTGAAGTACGCCGACGTGTCCTGCCACTGCCCGATGTGCACGAGGTGTTGTGTTTGCACCGCACCATCGCGCATCGAGGTCAGCCGCAAGAACGAACCATCGCGGCCCGGTTCGCGGCTGCCGGCCAGCATGACGCCGTCGTAGCGCACGCGCAGCCACGAGGACGTCGGCACGGTGACGACCGTCGACCACACGACCTGCGGCAGGCCCTGGGCTGCGACCGTGGTCATGGTGTTGGCGACGAGGCCGGAGTCGATCGCCAAGGCGACCGCTTGGCTCTGATCGGGCTCAACCTGGGCGACAGCGAACGAGGCCGCGAACAACACGGCGAACGAACGGCAGAGTGCTTGCATGGATGTGTGGGGGTGGGCGAGGCGCCGAAAGCCTAGCTCGCCGCCCGGCCGCGAGGGCGACTCCCGCACTTTTGTGCCACCGCGGCGCGATTGCTGGCACATGTGCGATGGCTTCGCGCGGCTGCGTTCGGCATTCTCAAGACGAGAGCGGCACCCATGCTTCACACCATCCACATCCAAAACCTGGCCCTGCTCGAACGGGAAGAGATTCGGCTCGCCGAAGGCCTAACCGTGGTTTCTGGCGAGACCGGCGGCGGCAAGTCGCTGCTGATCACGGCGCTCAAAGTGCTGCGCGGCGAGAAGGTGCCTGGCTCGCTAGTGCGCCATGGCGCCGACGAATTGCAGGTCGATGGCGAGTTTCGCCTCGGCCGCGGCGAACGCAGTGCGGTGATTGCCGCCCTCGTGCGCGACAGCTGCGGCGGCATCGTCGAGGACGACTTGTTGCTCATCACTCGCATCGTCGATCGGCAAGGGCGCACGCGCGTTCGCATCGGTGGGCGGCCGGCGACGCTGGCGGCGCTGCGCGAGCTCGGCGTCATGCTGCTCGAAATCCACGGCCAAGGGGACTCGCGCGCCCTGATGCGGCCCGAGATCCAATGTGAGACGCTCGATGCGTTCGCTGGCACCACCTCGCTGCGGCGTGAGTTTGGCACTGCCCTCGTGGCCGCCCGCGCCGTGCGCCAGCATCTGCGCGACCTCGCCGAGGGCGAACGCGAACGCCGGCAGCGGCTCGAGTTCCTGCGCTTCCAGCATCAAGCGATGAACGAGCTGCGGCTGCAAGAAGGCGAACTCGCGGCCCTTGAGCAAGAGCATCAGCTGTTGAGCAACCTCGACGCGATGCGGCTGCAGCTCGACGAAGCGCTGGGCGTGCTGCAGGACGGTGACGACAACGTGGCGGACCAGGTGGCGCGCGCGACCAGAGCCGTGCAAGCAGCCGCCGCGATCGATCGTCGACTCGAAGACGCCGCCGAGCAGATGGGGCAGATCGACGAACTGGTGGCCGACGTGTGTCGCAAGTTGCAGTCGGGCCAAGCGCGGCTCGACCTCGATCCCGCGCGCCTCACCGCCGTGCAAGAACGGCTCGATGAAGTGCACGCGGCGCTGAAACGCTTTGGACCGACCGAAGTGGATCTGCGCGCCAACTTGGTGCGAGTGGCGGCCGAGCTGCAGGCGACCGAAGCGAACGCCGATTCGGAAGCGCTCGCGGGCCAGCTGCGCCAGGCGACGGACGTGGCGGCTACGAGCGGGCGCAAGCTGCTGCGCGCGCGCAGCAAAGCGATCGCGCCATTCGCGAACGCCATCAAGAAGGAGCTGCACGATCTCGGCATGGCACACACCGAGGTGCGCGTCGCCATGGCCGAGGAGTTTGCCAGCGAGCGCTTGCTCGACGAAGCGACCGAGCACGGGCCGGTGGCGGTCGACATCGAAGTGCGCATCAATCCGGGCGAGCCTTTCCATTCGATGCGCGACACGGCGTCAGGCGGCGAGTTGGCGCGCATCGTGTTGGCGGTGAAGAAGACGTTGGCGGATCAGGATCGAGTGCCGCTGCTGGTGTTCGACGAGATCGATGCGGAGATCGGTGGGCGGCTCGGCTTGCAGGTCGGCAAGAAGCTGCACGAGGTCGCGCGGCATCACCAGGTCGTGATCGTGACGCACCTAGCCCCGGTCGCGGCTTTTGCGCAGCACCACTTTCTCGTCAACAAGGAGGTCGGCGGCGCCGTCGGTGATGAGCGCACGCGTGCGTGCGTTCGTTTGTTGAAGGGGGCGGAGGTCGAGAAGGAGTTGGCGGCGATGGCGATGGGCGACGGTGCGGATGCAGCGGCGTTGCAGCAGGCGCGGCGGTTGGTTGAGAAGGCGAGGGAGAGCGCTGGCGGGTAGGCCCTGGTCGACCGGCCCGGCGGCGGTTGCGGCGGCTGGATCCGCATCCTGTGGGTGATCGGCGGCGCGCTCGGCAGTGAGCCAGGGTGCTTCGGGCGGGTCTCGCTGGACAGCAGTGCAGAAGCGATCGCCACCGCGGGTGGGTTCGCGAGTAGCAGCCTGACCGTGCCCAACAATCCCACGCTGTTGGGTCATGTGCACTACTCGCATGTCCGGTGCTGCGACGAATCCGTGCGCCGTGTTCCTGCGGTGAGCGAGTAGGGCAGTGTCACTGCCGAGTCGCCTGCTTTCCTACGGAGCCTCCGTCCGCAGGCCAACGGCCGCGGCGGCCTTCTGCATGCGCTCGTCGTAGGTCAACAGGATCTCCAGGTCGGCTTCCAGGCCGAGTGCCGTCGCGACATGGATCGCGTCGAGGCTACGCAAGGTCGGTTCATCGAGGCTGGCGGCGCGGTCGAGCACCTCGTCGTCGATCCCGAGCAACGCGATGCGACCGAGGATGGCGCGCGCGTGCCCGATTGCCGCGTCGCCGTGGAATCGCACCGCGCGAAGGACTTCGACTCGTGCCAGGGCGCTGGAGATCCGTGACGGATGTCGACGGAGGAACTTGCGCAAGGACGTCGAGCCTGCCTCCACGATGACGAGCTTGACGATCGCGGACGAGTCGAGATAGACAGCCACGGTCAGCGCTCCGACTTCCGGGCGCGGGCGAGACTAGCGCCCGGCAGCGGCACGCCTTTGACCGGCGGCAGCGGTGGATCCAGGTCGAGCAGGTCGCCGGCGGCGGGTTCGGCGCGGCCCGCGGCGATGAGGGTCTCCAGCACACTCTCCTGCGGCACGGGCACCAGCAGGGCGACGGCTCGCCCGCGGTCGGTCACTTGCAGAGTCTGCCCAGCTTGGACCAAGCGCAGGAACTTCGACGCCTGCTGCCGCAACTCACGGATGCCGATGGAACGCATTGTGCTACATGTAGCACATAGGGAGCACCACAGCAAGCCGGCCAAAGCCGGCGGGCCGACCGTCACTGCCGGAACATCTCGACGCGCCCCTTGACCAGGTCCTGAGTCGAATTCGACATCCGGCGAAGTCTACATCAGCCGCCGGAGAGCTTGCGCGAGCCCGATCGGGCGCTGCGAACAGAAGAGGAAACCGCTGCCCTGGAACAGCGCAGCTCGGGGTGTGGTGCGGCTCGAGCTCGACGCGCTTGGGCTTGATCGACGCGTCCTCGACGAACGCGCTCGCGTTGACGATTGGAGCGCTGTAGGCGCGCCGCCTCCGCGTCCGTCGAGATGCCGACGGTCGGAGTAGCCCCGACGGCTTAAGCCCAAGCCTTGAAGTTTCGAGGTCGGACCTCGACATTTCATGAATGACCGCCCGCCCGTCGCACCTCGCCCGCATCACGGATCTGCTCACCGAGTTCCCCGTGGTTGCCATCTTGGGCCCGCGCCAAGTCGGCAAGACGACGCTCGCGCGCCAATACGCTGCCTCGCGAACTGGCCCCGTACACCACTTCGACCTCGAACACCCCGTCGACCTGCGGCGGTTGCAGGACCCCATTCTCGCACTGGAAGACCTCCGGGGATTGGTGATCCTCGACGAAGTGCAGCGACTGCCTGAAGTGTTCCCCGTGTTGCGTGTGCTCGCTGACCGACCGCGACGACCGGCGCGCTTCCTCGTGCTCGGCAGTGCCTCGCCGGAGTTGCTGCAACAGAGTTCCGAAACTCTGGCTGGGCGCATCGCGTTCCACAATCTGGCTGGCTTCCAGCCGCATGAAATCGACATCAAGCATGTCGACCGTCTCTGGCTGCGCGGCGGCTTCCCGCGCTCGTTCCTCGCTCGCAATGACGAAGCGAGCGCCCGGTGGCGCGAAGAGTTCGTCACTACGTTCCTCGAGCGCGACCTCCCCCAGCTCGGCATCAAGACTCCAGCGACAACCCTGCGGCGGTTCTGGTCGATGCTCGCGCATGCCCACGGCCAGATCTGGAACGCCTCGGACTTCGGGCGATCGCTCGGCAAGAGCGACCAGAGTGCACGCCACTATCTCGACGTGCTTGCGGCGACGTTTGTGGTGCGCGTGCTGCAGCCCTACCACACAAACATCCAGAAACGGCAGGTGAAGTCACCGAAGGTCTACCTGACGGACTCTGGACTGCTGCATACGTTGCTCGGCCTACCGACCATGAAAGCCCTGCGCGGACACGCCAAAGCCGGCGCATCGTTCGAGGGCTTCGCACTCGAAGCAGTGGTCGAACGCACCGGCGCCAGACCCCATGAGTGTTTCTTCTGGGCCTTGCACAGCGGCCCGGAACTCGACTTGCTAATCGTGCGAGGCGATCGCCGAATCGGCATCGAGTTCAAGCTCAGCTCGGACCCCAGCATGACCGCCTCGATGCACGCGGCTTGCGAAGACCTCGATCTCGACCGGCTGTGGGTGGTTCACCCCGGCAAGGAACGCTTCAAGCTCACCGCCACCGTGGAGGCCCTCCCATTGCGACAGGTGCCGGAGACAAAGCTCTGGTGATCGCGCCGCGGCTCGACCGAGGCCCAATCGCGCGCACCCGCGTAGATCCGAGGCCGCGCGCGCCGACAGGGGAGCGTGCGCATCGAAGTCGTTGACCCCAGTGGTGGTGGGCTCGGGCTCGCGATCGGGCTGGCTCAGCTCGGTCACGAAGTGGTGCATCGTGGGCCGACGTCGCGGGCCCAGCCAAACGCCCAGGAGATGACGCGCTGCAGCCGCGATCTCCAGCAGCGGGTGTTGCGGGCGCCGCAGCCAGGTGATGGCGAAGCGGACTTGCTGGTGCTGGTCGATGTGTTTGGCGACTACCTGCGATCGCTGCAGCTCGGCATCGGGATCATGCTGGACGTCGTCATTGACGACCCGCTGCAGGATGGTGCCGGCACGCTCATCTACCCGCATCGGCTGCAGTACTTCTGCGAACGCGCCGTCGCCGCTCGCGAAGTAGCGGTGCTCGACTGCTCGGACTTCGGCGCGATGCGCGAAGTGGCATTTGAGGCGATCCCGCACGCCGCGCTGTTTGCGCGCGAGTGCCCGGCCCATGGCGATGGCCCGTGGCGGCCGTTCCCGTTCCTCTACAACCACGCGATGCTGTGGCTGGAGACGCTGCGGCCGCGAGGCGAGTGATGGATCGCGGCGCGCGATCGACGGTTCACGCACGACTGGGCGTTCTGCGGCACCATCGATCATCCGCGCTACGAGGGTCGCCGCCGCCAAGTGCTGAGTGAATTGCCGGGGAAGTGGCCGCAGCTGCAGGGCACGGTGCAAGCGGGCGCGTCGTTCCTCGAAGTGCTGCGCACGTTGCAGTCGGTGCGTTTTGGCATCGATCTGCCAGGCATTGGCGAACTGTGTTTTCGACTGCACGAGTGCTTGGCGCTGGGCACCAAAGTGGTGCGGCCGACGCCGGGGCAGATCGCGGTGCCGCGCGGGCTCGAAGCCGTTGTGGTTCGTGATCCAGCCGAGCTGCGCGACTACCAGCCCGACACCGTGCGTGCGGTCTACAAAGCGCTCTACAGCCCGCGCGCCGCCGCCGCTTGGTTCTTGGCCGGCGTGCGATCGCGCGCCGCGTGCCGCGTCTGAGCCGGGGTCGCCGCGTCGTGTGAGAACGCGGCGAGAACTGGCCGATGGCGCACAATCGCTACGGCGGGCAGTAGTCTCTGCCGCGGATCGTTCCCGTCGCCACGTCACGGAGGAGTCTTATGTCGCGCCTTGCCGTCATTCCGCTGCTCGCCGTTCTCGGTCTCGTCCTGCCCATGCGGGCACAGGCACAGGAACAGGCTCCCGCGACCGTCCGCCTGTCTGGGCGCGTCGTCACTTGGCAGGGTCAGCCGATCGTCGGCGCCGCGATTGCGTTCGTGCCGCGCGAGTCCTTGACGACTGCGCAGCTGTTGGCTGAGCCGCCGCTGCGCACGGGCGACGACGGTCGGTTCACGGTGACCGCACCGGCGACGCCGACGACCGACGAATTGACGATGCCGTCGTTGCTGATCGCCGCCAAGGGCATGGCCGCGACCGCGCCAACGTTCACGTGGAAGCAGTGCCCGCCCGTGGCGGGCACCGAGATTCGGGCGCGTGCCGACACCGAGGTGGGCGATCTGGTGCTGTTGGAAGGTGCGCGGCTATTCGGTCGCGTGCGCGATGCCGAAGGCAAGGGTCTCGCCGGCGTCGCCGTGACGATGCGCGATCTGCTCGACAACCACCGTGCGTTCGCGGGTTCGTCGTCGTTCGCGCATTGCCGCGCGGTGAGTAACGCCAGCGGCATCTTCGAACTGCCCGGCGCGCTCGCGAACGGCCTCATCGTCGAATTCGCGTGCCCGGGCCATCTCCGACAGGTGCTGCATGGCGTGGGTGCGGGGGCACCGCTCGAGGTGACGATGCAGCCGTCGCCCGGTCGCATCGCCGGCCGCATCGTCGACGAAGGTGGCGCGCCGGTCGCGGGCGCGATCGTGCGTGCCGCGTACGAACGGGCTGGCAACACCACGCGCGTGCGTTCGGCCGCGGACGGTGCGTTCGAGCTGCCGATCGAACAACCGGGCCGCTTCCGCGTCAGCGCTTACCGACCGCGTGCCGTCATCGTCGCTCGTCAATTGGGCGCCACGGCGGAGTCGGCGGTGCAGGCGGCGCCGATCGCCAACCTCGAGCTGATCCTCAAGCTGCCGCAGGCCGCCACCGGCGAAGGCGGGCTGCGCGTGCAGGCGGTGGAGGCCGCGTCGGGCAAGCCGGTCACGGGCTTTCGCGCGATCGCGATCTGGCAGGCGTTCGCGCTGCAGAACGCCGCCTACCTCGACTACCTCTCGGCGATGTGGATGAATGGCATGGCGCCGGCCGAAGGTGCTGAGATGCCGGTGAAGGGGCCGGGCGAGGGTGAAGCTCGCACCGGCGCCGTGCGCGTGCTCGCCAAGGGTTTCGCGCCGGCTACCGAACGCGACGTCGAGTGGGTCGATGCCGAGGCCGACCGCAAGACGATCGTCGTCAAGTTGGTGCCGGAGTCGACGATGAGTGGTCGCGTCGTCGACGAACGCACTGGCGTCCCGATCGCGGGCGCCAGCGTCTGGGCGCAGCGCAAGCAGGACCGATCGATGGGCACGTTCGGGTCCAGCGCGGAGGTGCCGGAGAGCGCGGTGCTGACCGGTGCCGATGGCACGTTCACGATCGGGCAGCTCGGCGAAGGCGATTGGGTCGTGCGTTATCGGCACCCGGAGCGCCCGGCGCCGACGGTCGTCGAGGTCGCGTTGAAGGCCGCGGAACAGCAGACCGGTCTCGACCTCAAGCTCGCCGCGGGCGCACGCGTCGCCGGGCGCGTCACGGGTCTGCCGATCCCGCCGGGCAGCAGCGTGGTGCTGCATGCGCTGGCCGTGCCGCGCTTCAACGCCATGCAGTACGTCACCAACCAAGGCGGGCAGAGCACCGAATTGAAGGCGCCACTGGCGACCGACGGCACCTTCGCGTTCAGCGGCATCGCGCTGGCGAACTTCTTCCTGCTGCTCGAACTGCCGTCGTCGCCGCGGGGCGGCAGTCCGTTGTACGTGCCGATCGAGCCGCTGCGCGTGCGGCCAGATGGAGTGTCGCGCGACTTCGACGCGAGCCAAGACTTGCCGTCGCGCATTCGCGGCACCGTGAATTTTCCGAAGGCAGCACCAGTTGGCGCGGTCCTCGTCGTCGTTGCCGAACAGCTCGGCGACGATGCCGACGCGCAGTCGTTCGGCGGCGGTGGCCAGCAGTTCACGGGGCCGCGCACCATGGTGCTGGCCGACGGCACCTTCGTGCTGCCGGTCGTCAGTGGCGTGCACCGGCTGCGCCTCATCGATGCGGCGTCAGGGGTGTTGCTGGCGACGGTGCCGCAGCGGCTCTTGGCGCCGACCGGGGGCGAGGTGGCGGTGGTCGTCAGCGCACCGCTGACGGAGTTCCTTGTGAAGCTGCAGTCGGCCGTGGCCGATCCACAACCGCTGCTCTATGTCGATCGACTGGAAGTGCGCCACCAGTCGAGCACCAAGGACCAGCAGCTGGCGATGATCGGCGGCAACGACCAATACGACATGGGTGTGGGCCTGCCGGTGCCGGCCGGTGCTTCGTCGATGCGGCTGTGGCTGCCCGAAGGCAAGGCGACGCTGTTTGCGCGCAGCAGCACCAGAAACATCCAGCGGGCGAAGAGCCGCAGTGGCGGCATCGCGCCACTAGCCAAGGAGGACGTCGACATCCCCGTCGACGAGAAGGCGCAGCGCGAAGTCGTGCTGTGGGTCGAGGTGGCGCCGCCGGTCGACGCCGATGAGAAGAAGGTCGCCGACGAACCATCGCCGAAGAAGCAGTGATCGCGCCGTCACTCGCGCAAGCGTCGCAAGAACAGTTCGAGGATCAGGTCCCAGGTCAGCCGCGCCAGTGCTGGGTCGTAACGACCGCTGCTGTGCTCGTCGCGCAGGAACGCGTGGGCGCCGTTCCACTCATGCCACGAGAACGAGACGCCGGCGGCGGTCATGCGTTCGTGGATCAGCCGACGGCCGGCTTCGGGAATGTGCGGATCGTGGCGACCCCAGATCATTCGTAGTTCCCCGCGCACTTCGCCAAGACGCGCCAGGGTGTCGTCGCCGCTGCGACCGAGGCTGCCCTTGTGGATGTCGGTCGCGTAGCAGCACGCGGTCGCCAGCACATCGGGCTGCAGCGCGGCGCGCAAAGCGAGATGGCCGCCGAGGCAGATGCCCATCGCGCCCAGCCGCCCCGTGCACGTGGGCAGTGCGCGCAGATGGTCGAGCACGGCGCGCGCATCGGCGTCGAAGGCCGCGATCGGACGCGCCAGCTTGTGCGCGTTGCCGCGGTCGGCACCGGCCTGGTCGTAGGGCAGCACGCAGCCGCGTGGTTCGAGGTCGTGGAAGACCTCGGGCACGGCGACGAGAAAGCCATGGCCAGCGAGGAAGGTGGCGAGGCGGCGGACCGGTGCGGTGATTTGGAAGATCTCGGATGACAGCACGATGCCCGGATGCCGACCGCTGCCCGTCGGCGCGAAGACGAGCGTGCGCATCGGCCCGGTGGGTGTCGTGACGTCGACTTCGTGTTCTTGCAAGGTGACCATGGTCGTGGCCGTCAGCGTGGCGTGCCGTCCCTCGCGGCGCCACGGCCGAGCGGGTTCGTACACCTGATCGGCCTGCAACCCAGGTTGCATGCCGGATTGGGGCTTATACGCAGATTGGTTGTTGTCTGCGTATAAGTGATCCAACGTCACGGACAGGACATGCAGACCCCATGGGGCACGTTGCAAGTTCTTGTCGTTGTGGATGGCGGATGCGCAACCAGCGGCACGGCGTCGCGATTGTCGAGGCCAACCTGCCTTCAGACTGATCCGCGCAGCAGGCTCTGGACTCCGAGCAAGCGAAGGCGGACCTTGCCCACCCT
>CANEYR010000064.1 GCA_947444055.1 Planctomycetota bacterium | reverse complement strand
GGCTGAGGCACAACACCAAGGCCTCGCACCTGCACGCGCACGCGGGCGGCACTCTGCAATTCGATGGTTTGCAAGTCGACGTCAACGGCGCCATCCGGCACCGTGACCAGCAGCGTGCGCGTACCGAGTCCTGGGGCGGCGATCGCCAGCCAGTACTCACCAGCATGCAGCGGCCCAAACTCGCACCGGCCATCCGTCGCCGCCGACTTGCTCATCGGCATTTGGAACTGCACTGCGAGCAGCTCTAGCTCCGCTCCCGGGCAAGGCACGCCGTTGGCGCCCAACACCCGGCATCGTAGATGCGCCCGCGGTAGCGTGATCGGATCGACGACCAACGTGCAGTCCGTGGTGCCTGGTCGCGCCCTGCCGGAGGCAAACGGGAAGGTCGCGTCGCGCCGCCTGGGTGCCCCTGGGATGAACGCCCCGAGTTGGTAGTCCTCTGCTGGTGCCAAGTCAGCAATCGCGAAGCTGCCATCGGCGGCAGTCGGCGCCCCGCGGCTGCGAAAGGCTCGGAACAAGGCAGTGCCGACCGCCGGCACGGCAATCACGTTCCATCCCGCTACAGGCGAGCCCTCTTTCGTGACCAGCCTGCCGCGCAGCCGCGGTGTTTGGTGCGTCGTCAGAACCACCGTTGTCTCGGCGGTCGTCGCCAACTGCACATCCATCGCGGCCAACACCCACGGGAAGGGCAGCAAGCCTGACGCCTTCGGCGTCGAACCATGCACGCGTAGCTGCATCAGACCCGCCGGTAGATGATCGAACACGAACACGCCTTCGGCGTCGGTGCGCACGTTGCGCGAAATCAGTGGGGACACCGGTTCGTTGCTGCGCCCATCCGGAACCGCCGCGATCACTTCCTGGCCAGGTTGCGCGATGCCGTTCCCGTCGAGTACGCGTCCGCGCAGCCGACAACCACGTTGCAGCCGCACCACCAAGGACACGGCGTTCGCCGCCAAGTCCACTGTGGTGGGGGCCAAGCCGAGCCGACTCGCCAAGACCGTCGCCTCTCGCGGCCCCGGATCGGCAAATGAGCAGCGACCGGCGGCATCCGACAGCAGGTGTTGCGGTGGAAACAGCGTCAAAGCGACACTGCGAGGCACCAGGGCGACATAGGCGCCGACGACCGGCGCGCCGTCGGCATCTTCGACCTGCACCTCGACGCGGCGGCGCGAGTGCGCAAGCACCAACCGCAGTTGGCGGTCGGCTTCCAGCCGCAAACCGATCGTGCTACCGAAGTCCACATGCTGGGCGAAGACGCGCCCGGTCGTGAGGCGAACCTCGGCGGTGAACGAGCCATCGGCCCGTGAGCGGGCCACCACCGCGCCGAGGTCCCCACGCTGCGAGGACTCCGTCGCGAGCACTTCGGCGTCGGCTACCGGCAAGCCCGTCGGTCCCACCACGATGCCGTCGATGCGCGTCGTGTACGGCATCAGGACTTGGCACTCTTGCTGTGCTTCCTCCAGGTGCACCCGTTGCTTGCTCAGCGCCCCGGCATAGGTGAGGTCGTAGGTGCCGGCTGGCAAGCCGACGAACCGCGCCTGGCCACGTTCGTCGGTGCGCACGGTCGTCCCCAGCCCTGTCATGAGGCGTTCTGGCAGCGAGCGGCCGTTGTCGGAGACCAACACCAAGTCGATGGCTTGCACCGGCGTGCCATCCGCTTGCGCGGCGTGCACGAGCAGCGCGCAACGATCTGCGACTTCGTGTCGGAGTTCGTGGTTCGGGTCGTCGCTGCTGGTCGGGGCAACCGACTCACGACCGCCGGACTCGACCATAGCCTCAGCCACCGGCCGCACCACGTTCGCCACGGAGGTGGCGTCCGCGCACCACCATACCAACGCCGCGAGCACGACGCCGAGTGACAGCATGCCAACGCCGACGAACTGCCAACCCGCAGGCGCTGCCGTCGTCGTCACCGTCTGCGCCTCGCCCGCGGGTTCGACAAAGCGCGCCGCGTCCGCCGCATTGTGCGCCAGGCTCGCCGCATCGAGACGTGACGCGAACGCCGCCGCCAAGCCCATCGGCAGCGCCGTGCGCAGTCGATCGAGGGCACGTTCCATCTGCTTGCGCACGGTGGCTGGTGGCCGCGCCAACTGCCGGGAGATCTCATGGCATTCGAGCCCCTGCTCGAGGTGCAGCGACAACACCGATCGGTACGGCTCTGGCAAGCCAGCGATGCCAGTAGCCAAGGCGCTGCGCAGCTCCGTGCGCAACACGGCATCGGCAGGGTCCTCGGCGACGTCGTCGCGAGCATCGGGCAACGAGCGGCGTTCGGAACGACGCAGCATGCGCGCGTGGTTCGTCAGGATCCCGCAGAGCCAACTCATCACGCGGTTGCCCGCGACAAACGTCTCGGCGCGTGCGATCGCACTCAAGAACGTCGCTTGCACCAAGTCTTCGGCATCGGTCGGTCGCGGCGCCAGGAAGACCGCAAGTCGCAGCAGTTCCTCCGCATGCCGATGAAACACCACGCCAAGAGCCTGGCAATCGCGCTGCGTTTGGAATGCAGCGAACAGGCTCTCGTCGCTGCGATGAGGCATGGGCAGATCAAACCGGCGGGACCAAGACGTGGGGCACGCTAGCGGCAAACGGCGTCGCGACAAGTCCCAGTGGACACGCAAGCACCTGAGCCGCACCCGCGTGAAAGTTCGTGTCACGCCGTCGTCGGCTTCTGCATAGCAAGGGCAGCACGCGAACACCTCGCGGGCACCTCCTCCTCTGCTCGTGTTCTCGCCATGCCCATCACTTCCTTGCGCACCGCCGTGTTGATGCTGGCGGCGTCCGTTCCCCTCACCGCCCAAGCCGGCAATGAAGAAATCTTCGTCGGCACCTCGACCAGCGGCAGTGTCGACACGCACGCCTTCGTCGCGTCTGGCACCGGCGCCACCACCTACCAGAGCCCGAATCCGTACACCGACAACGTCACCGATGCGGTGTGGGCCAACACCGGCCGCAACGTCTACGTCGCCCAGTCGCTGGGCAACCGCGTGTCGCTGGGGCAGTGGAACGGCAGTGTGCCGACGTGGTCGCCGTTCTACCCCGCCCCCGGCGCCTGTTATGGACTCGGCTTGGACGCGGGACGGCAACGCTTGTGGGTGTTGACCGGCGCCGCCGCATCGACGCGCGAACTGCACTGCGTCGACGCCGATCCAAGCAGCGCGACCTACGGCACCATGCTGACGCAGACGACGAGCTTGAGCGGTGCCTCGCGCGAACGTTGGGCGCTATCGCCTTCAGGCAATCTCGCCGCCGTGCCTCACGTATTCGTCAACTCGGGCCTCTTCCAGGTGGTGGATACGAATCCCGCCAGCGCCACGTTCTTGCAGACGATCGTCTCGACCACGATGCCGGGCGCTGCGGCCATGGGGTTCGCGTTCGCCTCGGATTGCGAAGTGTCGATCGACGACCTCTACGCCTACGTGCTCTACACCGGCATCGGCGCGGCGGCGCTGGCCGTCTATGACCTGACGGCGAACGCGTGGCTCGACTTCGCTGCGGCCCCGGGGCAGCAGGACTTCGCGATCACGCTGTCGGTGCCCAACGGCATGGCCCTGGCCTGGGACCGTTCGTTCGCCGTGCTGAGTGGCCAAGGTGGTGGTGGGTGGGCGATGCGCATCGATTTCGACTACGCCAATCCGACCAACTCGACGTCGACACAGTTCGCCGGCCTCTCGATTCCCAACGCCAACGGCATCTCGCTGTCGCCCGAGAACACGCGCGCCGCGGTGACCTCGACGCCACAGTCCGTGGCGCCACCCGGGACGCTGGTGGTCTTCGACGTGCAAACGGGCGCGGTGCTGCACACGGTGCCGCTCGGCAACATGTGGAACATCTACACCACGGTTTGGCAAGACGAGTCGCCGACGGCCACCTTCCTACCGTTCGGCAGTGGCTGCCCCGGTTCGCTTGGCGTGCCCACACTCGCCGCCGCACCGGGTTCGCGGCCGGCCTTGGGCACGACCTTTGTGACGACGGCCGGCAACTTGCCGTTCGGCATCGCGGTGTTGGAAGTTGGTCTGTCGAACACGCTGACCAGCAGTTCCCTGCCGCTGCCACTGCCGCTCGACACGCTCGGCATGATCGGGTGCAGCCTGCTGGTCGATCCCCTGGTGGCGTTCGCGTTGGTGAACGCGGGCAGCACGGCGAATTGGACTTGGACGCTGCCGAGCAACCAGACGCTGTTTGGTCAGCACTTCTACGCCCAGGCCTTCGCGCTCGACCCAGCGGCCAATGCCTTCGGGTTCACCGCCAGCAACGGTGCGGACGGCAAGCTCGGCTTCTGAGCCGCGGCGGATCGGGCCCCAAGGTTCGTGCAACACCTGTTCGCGCTGCGCGTTCTTGCGCGCCCCGCCACGATCCGCCACTCTCCAACCATGCCCTTCTTCAGAATCTCTGCGCTCAGCTGCTTCGCCCTGCTCTTCGCCGTCAGCTGCAAGTCCGCTCCATCACAACCGCCACAGGCGCAGACCGCTGGCCTGCGCATCGACGTGCTCAAGGCCGGGTACTCGGCAAAGAAGCAGCGCATCGATGTGCGCGTCAAGATCTGGAACGACCAGGACCAGCGCATCAATTTCGATCTCGGCGACGTCCGCCTGCTCTTCAACGGCCGCGAAGTGTCGCCAACGCCGACCATGACCAAGGACCAGAATCCCGACGTGCAGGCCAAGTCCAATCGCCTGCTCGACTGGAGCTTCGAAGTCGGCGATGTGATTGGCGAAGGCACCTACCCGATCGAACTGCGCAATCTGAAGAAGGGCGACGTGCTGCAGAGCGAAGCGGCCGTGTTCAAGATCGTGCTCGGCGCCTGAGTCACTCAGCTCGACTCGGCTAGCGACGCGCCCTCGAACTTGCGAATGCGCTCGCGGAACGCCGCGGGCACGGCAATCGGTCGCTTGGTCGCCGCGTCGATCGCCACGTGCACCGTGTGCCCTTCGGCCACGACCCGCGCTTCTTGCCGATGCATCAGCACGAACTCGAAGCGAAACGACGAGTGCTTGATCTCGGCCATGCGCACGTGAATGACGAGGGGGTCATCGAAGCCGACCGACGACCGGAAATCGCAGCAAGCGCGGGCGACGACATTGGCGAAATCCTTGATCGGTTGCCGATGCGAGCCGACCAGACCGAGGTTGCGCAGGTAGTCCATGCGCCCGACTTCGAGGTAGGTGAAGAAGGCGCCGTGGAAGACGATCCCCATGGCATCCGTCTCCGGCAACCGCACGCGGACCTCGGTCGAGAACTTGAAATGGTCGGGCATGGCATGACTTTCGACGTCCGACGCCCGCAGGGGAAGCACGTAGCGTATGGCCGATCTGCCACCGCCAACCGGCGGCCGGTGGCACCAGCTAGGGTCGCGAGGCCGGGGGGGCGCGGCGCAGTCGTTTGCCGGGGAGGCGGCTACGCCGTTGCGGACGAAGCGGGGGAGCCATACCCTTCTGGCCCGTACGCGGCGTTGCCGCGCACGCTCATACCGCAGAGACAAAGGAGTCCGTACCACGTGTTGTTGATGTCGAAGAGGATTCATGTCAAGTAGGCCTGATTCGCGCCGTCCGATCTCCCAAGATCGTGGCCCGCGCATCAACCACCACATCCGCATCCGCCAGGTCCGCGTCATTGACGAGGACAACAAGCAGCTCGGCATCATGGAGACTGCCGATGCCCTTGCCCTGGCTCTGCAAAAGCAACTCGACCTGGTCGAGATCGCCCCGAACCAGCGGCCGCCCGTGTGCCGTATCATGGACTTCGGGAAGTACAAGTACGAGGAGAAGAAGAAGGAGCAAGCCAGCCGCAGGAAGCAGCACCAGGTCCAAATCAAGGAACTGCGCGTGCGTCCAGGCACCGGCGATCACGACCTGCAGGTCAAGATTCGCCAGGCGCGCCAGTTCTTCTCCGATGGCGACAAAGTCTTGGTGTGCTGCTTGTTCCGCGGTCGCCAGATCGCGCACAAAGAAGTCGGCGAGCAAGTCATCCAAGAAGTTGTGAAGGAGCTGGCGGACATTGCCAAGGTCGAGGCGGGCATCCGCGTCGAGGGCAAGCGCATGGTGCTCCTGCTCAGCAAGAAGTAAGCACGATCGAAGTAGGGCTGATCGCTGCGGCGCCCACGGCCGCCGTCTCATAAGGTGCCGACGTGCGCATTCGTGTGCGCGCGCAACCGCACCCAGAGCACCATGCCCCCCGACTTCGAAGAAGTGTTTGGCGTCAACGCCGCCTACGCCGAGAAAGTCTACGGCGAGTATTTGGTTGCCCCCGAGTCCGTGCCTGTCGAGTGGCGCAACTGGTTTGACTCCGCGCTGCCGCCCGAGCATCGCGCTACGGCCAGCGTCCCCAAGGCAAAAGCTAGTGTGGTGGCGGCGGCCGTTCTCGCGGGCGACGTCGCGGGCGACGCCGACGCCGTGCAGCCACTGATCGGCGTCGCTGGCAAAATCGTCAAGAACATGGTCGAGAGCCTCTCGGTGCCGACGGCAACGTCCGCGCGCGAGATCCCGGTCAAGGTGCTTGAAGAGAACCGGCACGCCATCAACCGCCACCAGCAGGGCCTGCATCTGCCGAAGGTCAGCTTCACGCACCTCATTGCTTGGGCGATGGTGCAGGCGATCGCCCGCGTGCCGGCGATGGCGGCGTGTTTCGTCGAGCAGGACGGCAAGCCATACCGCCGCCTTGGTCGTTCGCTCAACCTCGGCATCGCCGTCGATCTACCCGGCAAGGATGGCCGTCGCAGCCTGGTCGTGCCCAACATCAAGGACGCGGGCAGTCTCGACTTCGCCGACTTCTTCGCCGCTTTCAACCGACAGATCGACAAGGCCCGCGGCGGCAAACTCGGTCCGGACGACTTCGCCGGCACCACGTGCACGCTGACCAATCCCGGCACCATCGGCACCGTCAGTTCGCTGCCGCGCCTGATGAACGGCCAGAGTTGCATTGTGGCAACCGGGGCCATCACCGTGCCCGCCGCGTTTCACGGGGCATCGCCTGAGACCTTGACCGAACTGGCGGTGTCACGCGTGTTGATGCTGACCAGCACCTACGACCACCGAGTCATCCAAGGCGCCGAGTCGGGCCAGTTCCTCGACTGGATGCATCAACTGCTGCTCGGTGGGGAAGGGTTCTACGACGCCATCTTCCGGTCGCTGCACGTGCCCTATCGCCCCGTCAGCAACAGCGTGGACCGGCGGCCGCCGCTCGGCAGCAGCTTGCGCGAGGCCGAGAACCTTGAGCGCGCCGCCGGCTTGATGACCTACATCCGCAGCTATCGCGTGCGCGGCCATGTGCTCGCCGACCTCGACCCGCTGCAGTTCGCGCCGAAGGATTGGCCTGAGCTCGACATGTCGACCTACGGGCTCACCATCTGGGACAAGGAACGCACCTTCTTCAGCGACGGCGTGACGAAGAAGCCGTTCGCGACGCTGCGCGAGATCCAAGAGACGCTGCATCTCACGTATTGCCGCCATGTCGGCGCGGAATTCATGCACATCGCCGATCGCGAGCAGCGGTTGTGGCTGCGCGAACGCATGGAAGGCAACCGCAACGAAGAGCCGCTTGGCCACGACCTGCAGTTGCAGATCCTGGATCAACTGGTCGAAGCGGAAGCGTTTGAGCAGTTCTTGCACACGCGCTTCGTCGGCCACAAGCGCTTCTCGCTTGAAGGCGGCGACACCCTGATCCCGACGCTGGTCGCGCTGCTGGCGCGCGCTGCCGAGCTCGGCTGCACGCGAACGGTGCTTGGCATGGCGCACCGCGGTCGCCTCAACGTGCTGGCGCACCTGATGCGCAAACCCCTGACCAAGATCTTCGGCGAGTTCGAAGGCTTCTTGGATCCGTCGATGACCCAGGGCTCCGGCGACGTGAAGTACCACCTCGGCGCCACCGCCGAACATACGACCGCGGCCGGCCAGACCATCGCGCTCGAGCTCGCCTGCAACCCAAGCCATCTCGAAGCCGTCGACCCCGTGGTCGTCGGCATGGCGCGCGCGCGCCAAGACCAACACGGCGTCGACAAGGAACACACCGCCTGGGACGAAGTGCTGCCGGTGCTGATCCACGGCGACGCCGCGTTCGCTGGCCAAGGGGTGGTGTTTGAGACGCTGCAGATGTCGCAGCTGCATGGCTACCGCACCGGCGGCACCGTGCACATCGTGGTCAACAACCAGATCGGCTACACGACCTCGCCCAAGGACTCCCGCAGCACGCCGTTCTGCACCGACGTCGCCAAGGGCATTCAAGCGCCGGTGTTCCACTGCAATGGCGACGACCCGCTCGCGGCCGTGCGCATGATCCGGTTGGCGATGGACTACCGCGCGCGCTTTCACGCCGACGTCGTCGTCGACATCGTGTGTTACCGGCGGCATGGCCACAACGAAGGCGACGAACCGAGCTACACGCAGCCGCTGCTCTACCGCCAGATCGAGCAGCACCCAACCGTGCGCACGATCTACCAGACCTACCTGATTCGCGCCGGGGTGCTGGCCGAGCCGCAGGTCGCTGACTACGACGCCAAGGTGCAGCTGCAGTTGAAGCAGGCGCTGGACTCGGTGCGGGCTTTGGAAACGCTGCCAGTCGAGTCGCCGGCGGAGTCGGTCGAACGCGAATGGACGCCGACCGTGCCGTCGGTGCCGCTGGCCACGCTGCGCGACCTGTGTGCGCGCTTGCTCGCCTGGCCGGCCGACTTCTCGCCACACCCGAAAGTGGTCGTCGTCTTGCAGCGCCGTGCTGAGATGCTGGCCGGCAAGCAACCCGTCGACTTCGCCACCGCGGAGACGCTCGCGTTCGCGAGCATGGTCACCAGTGGCATCAGCGTGCGCCTGGCCGGCCAAGACAGCGGCCGCGGCACCTTCAGCCAACGCCACGCGGCACTGCACGATGCGAGCAATGGCAACCGCTACGTCGCGTTGAACCACCTGGCCGCGGGGCAAGCGCCGTTCGTCGTCATCGACTCGCTGCTGAGCGAAGAAGCCGCGCTGGGCTTTGAGTACGGCTACAGCGTCACCAACCCACGCGGCCTCGTCTTGTGGGAGGCGCAGTTCGGCGACTTCGGCAACGGCGCGCAGGTCCAGATCGATCAATTCTTGGCCGCGGGCGAAGCGAAATGGGCGCAGCAGTGTGGGCTCGTGCTGTTGCTGCCGCACGGCTACGACGGGCAAGGCCCCGAACACAGCAGTGCACGGCTCGAGCGCTTCTTGCAGTTGTGCGCCGAGAACAACCTGCGCGTCGCCAACCCTTCCAACGCCGCCAGCTATTGGCAGCTGCTGCGCGCGCAGGCACTCGATACCGACCGCAAGCCGCTGGTCGTGATGACCCAGAAGAGTTTGCTGCGGCAGAAGGACGCCGGCTGTGCCGCCGACGAACTGGCAGTCGCCGGCTTCGCGACCGTGCGCGATGACGCCACCATCGACAACGCCGCGGCCGTGACCCGCGTCGTCTGTTGCTCCGGCAAGGTCTACTACGACCTGCTGCAAGCGCGAGGCGAGGCGCGCACGGTGGCGCTGGTTCGGGTCGAGTTGCTCTACCCGTGGCCGCTGTCGGCGATGACGGCGTTGCGCGCCAAGTACGGCAAAGCCAAGTTCGTCTGGTGCCAGGAAGAGCCGGCCAACATGGGCGCCTGGACGTTTGTGCGCGATCGCTGGCAATGGGCCAGCTGCTCGTCGCGGCGCGCGGCCGCCAGTCCGGCCACCGGTTCGTTGCAAAAGCACAAAGCGGAACAGGCCGCCCTCGTCGCCGCCGCGTTGCGATCATGACCACGATGAACGTGCCCCTCGCCTTCGGTCTCGTGCTGCTGACGTCGATCGTCTGCGGCATCGCCTTGTGGCCGACCCCCGCCGCGGTGGCCGCCGTGCAGGCGCCGGTGGCGACGCCACCTGTTCACGACGCGGTGTTGCCCGCGGGCAGTGAAGCCGATGTCGCCCGCGCTGCCTTGGCGATGATGCGCGACGCCGAGCGCTCGCGGGCGATCGTGGCGGCAGCGGTCGATGCCTCGGTGCTGATGCGGCGCCGGGTGCCGTGCACGGCGGTGGCCAGCGGTGGTGGAGTGATGCTGGCGGATCTGGACGAGCTGACGCGGCAGTTGTTGGTACGGCTGCTGCGGCATGCGGCGGCGACGTTGACGGCTGAGCAGGCAGCAATGGAGTTGACGCGGCTCGAGGCGAAGGTTGGGGCCGGGGTCACGTTTGCTTGGGCTGGCGAACGACGGTTCGGACAGCCCTACTACATGCGGCTGCATGGTTGTGACTTCGTCGTCGAGTGGGTCGGGCAAGCAGACGGCAGTGTGCACGCTGCGTGGCGCGACTTTGCGCGGGACGCGGCCAAGCCTTGGCTCGTCGATGTCGTGTTTGGCAAGACGCCGCGCTGACGGCGGCAGTCGGCCCTTCAGCCAACCACACCGCGCACGAACCCAACCGTGCGTTCGATCGCACGCGCCAGATGCTGCGCCGCGGTGAACCCACTGCGCTGGCGCGGCGCCAGGGAATGGTCGCCATCGACAAACCACTCCACCTCGATCGTCGGCGACAGCGTGTAGCCCGCCACCTGCTCCCGCGTGCCGAACTCATCGCGCTCTCCCTGCAAGATCAACGTGCGCGTGCGCAGCAACGCCAGGTGCGCAGTGCGCAACTGCTGCGGTTTGCTGGGCGGGTGGAACGGGTAGCCGAACACCACGACACCCGCCACCGCCAGTTCGTCGGCGAGCATCGTCGCCACCCGACCTCCCATCGACTTGCCAGCGAGCACGACCGGTCCCTTCGTATGCAGCGCGACCACCTGCCGCATCGTCGCCTGCAACACCGGCATCGGGTCCGGCCGCCCCTTCTTCGCGGTGCGATAGGGAAAGTCAAAGCGCACCACCGCGATCTCGGCCGCCGCCAGCCCGCGCGCCACCGCGGCAAGGAAAGCATGGTGCATGCCGGCTCCCGCCCCGGTCGCCAGCACCACGGTGGCCCGCGCCGGCGCCGGGCCATCGCACACCACGTCGATCGTCATCCGCGCGCCAGCGCGCCGTTCCTGTCCACCGGCCCGACGATGACCAACGTCTCGGGCCAGAACGTCACTCGCGGCTTGAGCACCAAGGAATCGGGGAACATGCGCCGCAGTTGCGCGGCAGTCAGCAGCTGCACGTCGGAGTAGTCATTGCCGCTCTTGTAGCGACGCTGGATGTGGTCGTAGCCCCACACCCGCGCGGCCTTGTGCATCCACCTCGGCGGCAGCCACGAAATCAGCGGCATGCGCACGTGGAACTCGAACGGATACCAACGATTGGGCGTCGTCAAAAACCAACGCTTGCCGACACGGCGCACTTCGTCGGCCATGCGTTGTTGGTCACACAGGTCGCCCACGTGCTCGATCACCGCGTTGCTGTAGACGATGTCAAACTGCTTGTCGTGGAACGGCAAGCAGCGCGCATCGGAGAGCACGGCATGCACACCCGGGTAGGCAGCGGCGATCGCCTGCAAGTGCTCGGGCACGAGGTTGGTCGCCGTGATGCGCGAACGGTCGGGGAAGCGTTCCAGAACTTGCTCGGCCTGCGGGTCGAGCTGGCTGCCGATGTCTAGCACTCGCTCCGTGCCTTGCACCGACAAGTAGCGCTGGAACAGGTCCATCTTGACCTGTCGCGAGCGCTGTGACAGTCGGTTGAAGAGCGAGGTAATGGCCATTTGTCGAGGGCGCGGACTATACCGAGACCGACGGCGATGGCCGATCACGCAGCAGGAAGGTGAACGTGCCCGAGGCGACGAGGCGGCCGTCCTGCTCGATCGTGCACTGGCACACCGCAATCGAAGCACCCAGGCGCACCGGCAATTCGACGACGACGCGCTCGCGGCTGCGTTCGAGCAGACGGCAGCCGAGCCAGCGGTTGCATGGTGTCGCCGCGAACTGGGTGGCAGGATCCATCGGTCGGACGGTAATGGGGCGAACGGCTACTCGCAGCTCGCGGCGCCAAGGGGCGCCATCGTGATGAGGTGCTCTTGCACGATCTCGCCGCGCAGCAGGTGCCGTTGCACGATCTGCTCGAGCACCGCGGGGTCGCATTCCCGATACCAAGCGCCCTCGGGATAGACGACCGCAATCGGGCCGCCACTGCACAGGCGCAGACAATTGGCCTTGTGCCGCTGCACGCCGCCGGCCTCCGACAGACCCAGTTCTTTCAGCCGCGCCTTCAAGTACTCCCAAGCCACGAGGCCACGCTCCTTGTCGCAACACTTCGGGTTGCTTTGGTCGGCACACAAAAAGATGTGCCGTTGCGCCACCGCCAGTCCGAGCTTGCTGCAGAGCGCCGCCTGCGTCGCGCGCATCGATTCGTCGACCATGCGCGCAGCATGCAGCGGGCGTGCGCACGAAACCATCGTGCCCGCACACCTTCGTTGCCCCCGCGTTTTCGTCGGCGAGGTCCCGGAGCGAACGCTTGCCAAGACCGCGTGCGGCGCGTTCGCTACGCACCGATGACTTCGCCGTTCCGCCATGTTCTCCCTGCGATCACGACGCCGCTGCGCGCCGATGACAGCGTCGATCACGAGTTCTTGGCGAAGCACGCCAAGTGGCAACTCGAAGCCGGCTGCAGCGGACTCATTCCGCTTGGCTCGCTCGGCGAGGGTGCGACGCTGGACTTCGACGAGAAGGTCGCGGTCTTGCGCACGTTGGTCGCCGCCGCCGGCAGCAAGCCGGTACTGCCAGGCATCGCGGCGCTCAGCACGCGGTCGGCGGTCTCGCTGGCGCAGGCCGCCGAGCAGGCGGGTTGCCGCGGGCTGATGGTGTTGCCGGCCTACGTGCACAAAGGCGAATTGCGCGAAAGCACCACCCACGTTGGCGCCGTGCTGCGGGCGACGAAGCTGCCGTGCATGCTCTACAACAACCCACCGGCCTACGGCACCGACTTCACGCCGTCGTGCATTGCCGAGCTCGCGGCCCAACACAGCAACCTGGTCGCCGTGAAGGAGTCGAGCGGCGATGCGCGGCGAGTCACGGCGATTAAAGCACTCGTCGGCGATCGACTCGATGTGCTGGTGGGCATGGACGACATGGTGGTCGAAGGGGTGGCCGCCGGCGCCGTCGGCTGGGTCGCGGGGCTGGTGAACGCGTTCCCGAGCGAATCGGTGCGGCAGTTCGAACTCGCTCGCGACGGGGCGCACGCCGAGGCAGCGGCGTTGTATCGCTGGTTCTTGCCGCTGCTGCGACTCGACACCGTTCCTGAGTTCGTGCAGTTGATCAAGCTGGTGCAGCAGGAAGTGGGGCAGGGCCATGAACGCGTGCGGCCGCCGCGCTTGCCGGTGCAAGGGGCTCTGCGCGAACAGGCACTGGCGGTCGTTCGCCACGCCCTGACGACGCGGGTGGCGCTGCGATGAGCCTCGTCTCGGGACAACACTTCGTGGCGGGCAGCGGCGAATTCGGTCGTGGCGAGCTGTTCACGGCGATCGACGCCAGCAGCGGTGCCGCGCTCGCGCCCGACTACCGCGAAGCGAGCGACGAACAGATCGACCGTGCGTGCGCGGCGGCGGCCACGGCAACGACTGCCTTCGCGGGCTCGCCGGCGCGCGCGCGCGCCAACCTGCTGCGCGCCATCGGCGATGGCCTGGTGGCACTCGGCGACACCCTGGTGGCGCGCGTCACTAGCGAGACCGCGCTGCCCGCCGCGCGCGTGCTAGCCGAACGTGGGCGCACGGTGCTGCAGCTGCAACAGTTCGCCGACCTGCTGGAGGAAGGCTCGTGGGTCGACGCTGCCATCGACCACGGCGATCGCGCGCGGCAACCGCAAGCCAAGCCCGACGTGCGCCGCATGTTGCTACCACTCGGACCGGTCGCGGTGTTTGGGGCCAGCAACTTCCCGCTCGCGTACTCGGTCGCGGGTGGCGACACCGCTTCCGCCCTCGCGGCCGGTTGCCCAGTGGTGGTGAAGGCGCACCCAGCACACCCAGGCAGCAGCGAACTGGTCGGCGCCGTCATCACGGCTGCCGTAGCGCGACTGCAGTTACCAGCAGGCACCTTCTCGCTGCTGCACGGTCGCACACACGCGACCGGTGCCAAGCTGGTTGCCCATGCGGCGATCGCCGCCGTAGGGTTCACCGGTTCGCACCAAGGCGGCCGCGCCCTGTTGGACGTGGCCGCCCAGCGTGCGCAGCCGATTCCGGTGTTCGCCGAGATGGGCTCGGTGAATCCAGTGGTCGTGTTGCCGCAGGCTCTCAGAACGCGTGGGCCAGCGATTGCGGAGCAACTGGTGGCTTCCGCCTTGCTCGCGCAGGGCCAATTCTGCACCAGCCCAGGTCTCGTCGCCTGGATCGACGGACCCGGAGCCCACGAGTTTGCGGCGATGCTGGGGCAGCAACTTGGTGCCGCGAACTCGGGCCCGACGGTACACACGAGCATTCGTGCGGGGTTCGAACGGGCGTTGGCAGAAGTCGGCACGCTGCCGGGCGTGATCGCCGCCACTGGCCAGAAGACCAGCACCGCGGCCACTGCCGTGTGCCCAACGCTGCTCACGGCCACGGCCGCCATGGTGCTGCGCCACGCTCGTCTGCGCAGTGAGATCTACGGACCGGCGGTGCTCGCCGTGGCCTGCCGCGACGCCGACGAACTGCACGCCGTGGTGCAGTCTATGCATGGGCACTTGACCGCCACCGTGCACGGCAGTGACGACGACTTCGTTCGCCACGAACGCATCACCGCGGGCCTGCGCCAAAGAGTTGGCCGCCTGATCGCCAACGGCGTGCCGACCGGCGTCGAAGTCTGTCGGTCGATGGTGCATGGCGGTCCTTATCCCGCCGCCACCGACGCCCGCTTTTCAGCCGTTGGCACGACCTCCATCCAGCGCTGGGTGCGCCCGGCCGCGTGGCAAGACTGGCCGCACGAACTGCTGCCACTCGAACTGCGCGACGACAACCCGCTCGGCATCCGTCGCTACGTCGACGGCAAGTTCCGCTAGCGCACGAACAACTCGAGCCCGCGGCTGCTGGCGATGCCGCCCGGCGCTTGCGCATCGAGTGCGAAGAGTTGGAAGTAGAACGGGATCGGCGCCAGCGTCGGATCGTTCGGCAAGGGCACGCGCCACGTCGCATGCCCGATCTGGCCAGGCTGGCCAACCAGCGAGAACGACAACCAGCCATGCACGTTCAGGTGCCACGGCAACGACAGCACGGTCGCGTTCGGTTCCAGGGACGTGAAGCCGTAGGTCAGCAGCGCCGCGGTCGCCCCATCGCCGCCCGCGAGGCCAAGCTTGTACTCGGCGTTGCCAGGGAACGTCGGCACCGTGTCGACGAAGAACGGCGCGTGCGTTCCGGCCAGTGCCGGGCCAAAGACCCGCGGTGACGTCACCGCGCTGCGCAGGTCTGGGTGATCGAACGGAGGCAACCGCAACGCCGCGCGTTGGTCGGTCAACGCCGTGCGCACGAAGTCCTGGATCAACGCCACTTCCCCGAGCGTGACGCCGAGTTGTCCGAGCGGCACCAGGAACGGATCGAGGTTGGACGGATCGACGCCGCCGCCGTTCCAGTAGACGTTCAGTGTGGAAGCGGCATCACTCCACTGGGCAGGATCACCGAGGGCAGGGCTCTGGCCGTTGTGAAACAGCCGCGGCCGCAAGCCGGCGTTGCGCAGCGTCGGCGTTTTGAACGCCGCATAGTCATCGGGAATGGGACTGAAGGCACCGCGCCCGATGTCTTCGAGCGCCGGCCGCAGACCGAGGTTGTGGTAGAGGTCGTCGCTGAACAACGGCGCCCAGTGGCACGCCACACATCGACCCTGGTTCTGGAACGCCAGCCACCCCGCCTTCTCACTCGCCGTCATCGCGCTGGCTTGGCCACCGATGTAGCGATCCCACGGCGTGTCGTCGGGCACCAACGTGCGTTGGTAACTGGCGAGCGCCATGCCGATGCGCGCGGCGGTGATCGCGGGATCGCCGAACGCCGCGGTGAACAGCAACGCATACGTCGGGTTCTGCTGCAGCGCCGCCTGCATGTCGTTCGGCACGTTGCTCGCCAACCGCAGCGGCGTGACGGCTTGCAGCTTGCTGCGCACGTCCTGCCACGTTCGCCCTTCCACACCCATCTCCACCGGATTGAGAATCGGACCGACGGCTTGGCTTTCGAGGCTGGCGCCGAACGGAATCAACAGCAGCCCGGTCTCGGGATCGTTGAATTGTTGCGAGGCGCGACCATCCCAGAACAAGTCCTCGTGATAGGCCGCGCCCATCATCGAGGGCGACGTGCGACCCGTCGCTTGCCGCCGCAGCCCAAACGCCGGCACGGGTTTGAACTCGCCGTTGTTCGCTTGCCGCACGACGCCGGCCGAACCGCGCACGTCATCGGCGGTGGCAAACACACCATCCGCACCCGGGTGCAGGCCCGCATCGACCCGACCATCCGAACCACCAAACTCCGGCAAGTGGCAGGTGCCACACGCCACCGAGTCGTCGCTCGACAACTGCTCGTCCCAAAACAGGAGCTTGCCCAACGCGATCTTCGCCGGTGTCTGCGGGTTTTGTGGCGGCACCCACGGCGCTAGCAATTGGGCCAAGGCCACCGATTGGAAGGCAGCGACGAGCAGCAGGCGCAATGGCATGGGTGTGGGCGACAGTCGGATCACAGGCTTCCCGGACGAGCTTACCTCAGCTTCGCCCGCTGCATCAGCCGCCAAACATCTGCGTCCACAGTTCGCCGCTGCGGCCAAGCCCGACGCGAGCGTGACCGCCGAGCATGTTGCGATGGTGGCCGGGGCTGTACCACCAACCGCGGATCGCACCCGCCCCGGTGGCATGGCCAGCGGCGATGTTCTCGGCACCGGCACTGGTGCCAAAACGCGCCGCCCGATCGCCGGGCGACTTCTTGCCAGCGATGGGGGAACTGTGCGCAAAGAAGCCGAGCGTCGCCATGTCGCTCGAATGGTCGCGCGCTGCCAGCGTCAGCTTGTCGTCGAGACGCAGCAAGCTCAGACCGAGCAGGTAGCGCAGGCGATTGAGCGCCGTCGTGCCGGCAAACTCCTCCGGATCGGTGGTGGCGCGCAGCAGTTCGTTGTTTTCCAGCGGCCGCCGATCGCGCGCCGACAGCGGCATCGCCAACAACGTCCAGACCGTGTACTCGTCATCAAGCGCGACGACCGGTGCGGGCGGTGGTGGCGGTGGCGACTTGGCGAAGTGCTTCTCGGCGTCTGGATGCAGTTCGAGCCCGATCGTCGACTCGCCGTACAGCGAGTACGCCTTCACTAGTTGGGCGCGCGCTTGCCGCAAGCTGTCCATCGCGGGGCGTAACGTTGGGTCGGCGGCGGCAATGCGTTCGGCGGTTGGCCACAGTAAGGCTTCGAGCTGCGCAAGCAGCGGATCGATGTCTTCATGGATGCTCGCTTTGGTCAGACCCTCACGACTGGAGATGGCGAGCGCCTTGCCGCGCAGTTCGCCAACCGTGACGAGCCCGGTCTTGCCGAGTTGATCCTTCTGCAGCGTCACGACGACCTTGGCCAGACTCTTGCCGAGCGTCTGGCAGGCTTTGCTGTGTTGCCGACCGCGTTCGAGGTAGGCCAAACCCAGCGCACTTGTCGCCTGCAAGCGCAACGTGATCGGCTGCGACACCAGCAGCGGCACCAAGGTCGCCGCTTCGTCGAGCGTCAGGTCGTGCGCACGCAGCCGCGCCAAGACCGCCGGACCCGTCAACACCGGTACTTCGTCCTGCGCCCTGGTTGCCACCGGCAGCACCGCCATCACCAAACCGAACGCCGCACCGACGCGACGCCGACCACCTTTGCACGCGAGCATTCAGGGCTTCTTGCTCGTCGGCGCCACCCAGTTCGGGTTCTTGTTGAGCCAGCGTTGCCAGTCCGGGAAGGCCGATTGCGAGATGCCGGTCAGTTTGGTCAGCGTCGCAATCCATTTGCCTTCGACGACGCGCAGCGTCTGGCGCGCGTTCTGCGGCTCCAGATCAATCGGCGCACTCGGGTCGTTGGATTCCCCTTGCGTCGCTTTCTGGTGCAGGCTGCCCCAGGCGCGGATCATCGCCTTCACGACTTCGCGCCGGGCCTTGATCTCCAGCGACGTGAAGTTGCCGAGCGCGTCGCCAGCAGCGGCCCTGATTTCGTCGTGCGTCGAGCGCGTCATGGTGTCGACAAGCCAATCGACCTGTTTGTCGTCTTCGGTGCGCCCGAGGGCCAGAATCATGTGGGCCTGCAGCGGCAAGGCGTCCTTGAGGCGTTGGTCAGCCAACGCCTTGGCGAGTTCCTTGGCGCCGTCGGCCGCCAACTTGGCGAGCCCATCGCTGGCTTCGCGGTAAAGGATTTCCTTGGTGCCGGTGCGCAGCTTGCCGGTGCGGAACACCTCGCCCATGCCTTTGGCCAGCCGTTCCTTGTCTTTCGGGTTCTTGCTGTCGAGGCCGGTGGTGAGCTTCTGCATCAGCCCGATCGCTTGGAAATCGGCGACCATCTTCGGATCGGCGACCAGCGACTTCAGTTCCTTCAGTTGGTCAGGCAAGGCTGGATCGACGGGCGGCACCGGTGCGGCCTGGGCCAGCAACGTGGTCACGAACGAACACACCAAGAACGTGCGTAGCGCGGTGGCAAGGAAGGTCTCGAACATGGCACGCACTGTAGCGACAAGCATGGCTCGGGCACCTATCGGCCACCGTCAGCCAAGGGACGAAGCCGGGCCGGGCAAGATTGGATTCAGGGCGTCACTTCCGGTACCACACTCCGCCTCGTGTCGCACGTCCTCATCACCGGCGGAGCGGGTTTCATCGGCTCGCACCTGACGCAACGCTTGTTGCTGGCAGGGCATCGTGTGCGTGTGCTCGACAATCTTGACCCGTACTACGAGGTCGGGATGAAGCGGGCGAACGTGGCGGCCGCCGCGGCGACTGGCGGCAAGTTGTTCGAATTCGTGGTTGGCGACATTCGCGAGGCGGCAACCTGCCAACACGCGGTGCACGACTGCGACGTCGTCGTGCACTTGGCGGCGCTGGCCGGCGTGCGCGCCTCGATCCAAGATCCGTGCCGCTACATCGACGTCAACGTCACCGGCACCCAGACCTTGCTGAGCCAAATCAAGGACCCGCGTACGGTGGTGGTGTTCGGTAGCAGTTCGTCGGTCTACGGCGGCAACCGCAAGGTGCCGTTCGCTGAGAGCGATGCCGTCGATCAGCCGGTGTCGCCGTACGCAGCCAGCAAGAAGGCGGGGGAGTTGCTGTGTTACACGTGGCATCACCTGCACGGCAATCCGGTGGCGTGCCTGCGCTTCTTCACGGTCTACGGGCCGCGCCAGCGTCCGGAGATGGCGATCCATCAGTTCGCGCGGCGAATCACCGATGGCCTGGAGATCCCGTTCTTCGGCGATGGCACGTCGCGCCGCGACTACACCTACGTCGATGACATCACGAGCGGCATCCTCGCGGCAATGCATGGCAAGCGGCCCTTCGCGATCTACAACCTCGGCGGCTCGGCGGTGACGTCCCTCGACGAACTCGTCGGCCACCTCGAGCGCGCACTCGGTCGCGCCGCCAAACGCCACCGCCTACCCGACCAACCGGGCGATGTGCCGATCACCTACGCCGACGTGTCGTTGGCCGAACGCGAACTCGGCTATCGCTGCACGACGCCGCTGCGCGTGGGCATCGACACCTTCTGCGCCTGGTATCTGACCGAGAAACGCGCAGGCAGGGTGCCGTGAGCGAACGCATTCTGGTAACCGGTGGGGCAGGGTTCATCGGCTCGCATCTGTGCGAACTGCTGTGTCGACAAGGCCGCGAGGTTGTCGTGCTCGACGACCTGAGCACCGGCCGCCGCGACAACCTCGCCGCCCTCGCGGTCGTGCTGCATCAGGGTTCGGTGGCCGATCCCGCCGCCGTCGAGAAGGCGATGGCCGGCGTCACCAAGGTCGTGCACCTGGCCGCACTGCCGTCGGTGGCGCGGTCGGTCGATCGCCCACTCGACACCCACCACGCCTGTGCAACCGGCACCGCGGTGGTGCTGCAGGCCGCCAAAGCAGCCAAGGCTCGCGTCGTCTACGCCGGCAGCAGTTCGGCCTATGGCAACCAGGACGTGTTGAAGAAGCACGAAGGGCTGCGCGAAGATCCGCTGTCGCCGTACGCGGCCAGCAAACTCGCCGGCGAGCTGTACTGCCGTTCATTCGCCCGCGTGTACGGTCTGTCGGTCGTGGTCACTCGCTTCTTCAATGTCTTCGGCCCGCGCCAACCAGCGGACAGTCCGTACTCGGGCGTGATCGCGGCGTTCTCCAAGGCGCTGCTTGAAGGGCGCGCCGTGCGCATCGATGGCGACGGGCTGCAAGGGCGCGACTTCACCTACGTGGAAGACCTCGTCACCGGCGTCGTGCAATGCCTGGATGCGGACAGCACCGGCTGCGACACGGTCAATCTGGCCTATGGCCAATCGACCACAGTGATGGATGTGTATGCCACGCTCTGCGCCCTCGTGCGCGATCGTCTCGGCGTGAGCCAGATCCCTGCACCGACGTTCTTCCCACCACGCCAAGGCGACGTGCGCCACTCGCTGGCGGACCCCACGCGCGCCGAGCAACGGTTCGGCTTCGCTCCCCGCATCGGTTTCGCCGAAGGTCTGCGGCGAACATTCGATTGGTACCGGCAACAACTCAGCCGGGATAGCTCCTCATGAAAGGTGTCGTTCTTGCCGGCGGCCTCGGTAGCCGTCTCTATCCGCTCACGAAGATCACCAACAAGCATCTGTTGCCGGTCTTCGACAAACCGATGATCTACTACCCGATCCAGTGTTTGGTGAACGCTGGCATCACCGACATCTTGATTGTCACGGGTGGCAACTCGGCGGGTCACTTCCTGCAACTGCTGCGCAATGGCGCGGACTTCGGCCTGCGCCGCATCAACTACGCCTACCAAGAAGGCGAAGGCGGCATCGCCGATGCCCTGAAGTTGGCGGAAGCGTTCGCCGAGGGCGAAGACATCTGTGTTGTGCTCGGCGACAACATCATCGAAGGCAACATCAAGAAGGCCGTCGACGATTTCAAGCAGCAGGGCGGTGGCGCCAAGATCATGCTCAAGGAAGTGCACGATCCGGAGCGCTTCGGTGTCGCCACCGTCAAGGACGGCAAGGTGCTGAAGATCGTCGAGAAGCCAAAGACCCCCGAGACCAACCTCGCGGTGATCGGCATCTATCTCTACGACAAGTCGGTCTTCGACATCTGCCGCACGCTGAAGCCGTCGACGCGCGGCGAATTGGAGATCACCGACGTCAACAACGAGTTCCTGCGCCGCGGCAACCTGACCTGTGAAGTGCTCAAAGGCTGGTGGACCGACGCCGGCACCTTCGAGTCGCTCTACCGTTCGGCGACGCTGATCCGCGACAACGGCGCCAACCGCATGGACGTGTGATGAGTCGGATCGACTACCTCGTCACCGGCGCCGCGGGGCAACTAGGTCGCGTCGTGATGGCAGCCGCCAAGCAGCGAGGTCGCACGGCGCTGGGCGTCGATGTCGCCGAGATGCCGCTCGACCAACGCGCCGCCATCGCCAAGGTGATCGCCGAGGCCGCCCCGCGTTTTGTGCTGCACTGTGGCGCCATCACCAACGTCGATGGCTGCGAACAGGACGCGCTCGCCGCCTACCGCATCAATGGGCTGGCGACGGCGTGGGTCGCCGAAGCCGCCGCGACCGCAGGCGCTGGCTTGCTCTACGTCAGCACCGACTTCGTCTTCGATGGCTCGACCGCGGGGGTGCCGTATCCGGTCGATGCGACGCCAAAGCCGCTGTCGGTCTACGGGGCCAGCAAGCGTCTTGGTGAGGAAGCGGTGTTGGCGCATAGGCGCACCGACTTCTATGTCGTTCGCACCAGCTGGGTCTTTGGGCCTGGCGGCAAGAACTTCCCGCGCGCCATTCTCGACCGCGCCAAGTCCGGGCAACCGTTGAAGGTCGTCACCGACCAGATCGGTCGACCGACGATGACGCACGATCTCGCCGAGGCCTTGCTCGATGTCGTCGATGCAAAACCCGCGGGTGGCATCTACCACGCGGCCAATGAAGGCCAGTGCTCGTGGCACCAGTTCGCCGTCGACATCCTGCGCGAAGCGGGGCTCGGCCACATCGTGGTCGGCACCCAGTCTGCGGACGAACTCAAGCGCCCGGCGGCGCGGCCGACGTGGTCGGTGCTCGACACCAGCAAGTTGGCGAAGGTGCGCGGCAAGACCATGCCACACTATGTCGAGGCGTTGCGTCGGCACCTGCCGCTCGATGCCGCGGCGCAGGTTCTGCAAAGCCAGACAGGCCAGCAAAGCCAAACAGGCGCACCGCCACCCGCAACCGACAGCCCGTTGCGCGGCAAGCAGTACTGAGTCCTACGAACCCGCAGTAGCCAAAAGAACCACTCGTGAGCAAGATCCTCGTCACCGGCGGCGCCGGCTTCATCGGTTCCAACTTCGTCCGCATGCTGTTGCTCGGCAGCGAGCACAGCGTCGTCAACGTCGATGCGCTGACCTATGCGGGCAACCTAGAAAACCTGAAGGACGTCGACCAGCACCCGCGTTACGCCTTCGTGAAGGCGGACATCGCCGAACCGGTGGCGATGGACAAGGTGTTCGCCGACCAGCGGCCCGATGTCGTCGTGCACTTCGCGGCGGAGAGCCACGTCGATCGCTCGGTGCTCGACGCCACCGCGTTCGTGCGCACCAACGTCACCGGCACGCAGGTGCTGCTCGACAAGAGCCGCATCTACAAGGTCGCGCGCTTTGTCCACGTCAGCACCGACGAGGTGTACGGCTCGCTGGGCGCCTGGGGTTACTTCACCGAAGATACGCCGATGCAGCCGAACTCGCCGTACTCGGCGAGCAAGGCCGGCAGCGATCTGCTGGTGCGGGCGGCGATCCACACGCACCACATGGACTGCGTGATCACGCGCTGCTCGAACAACTACGGGCAGTTCCAATTCCCGGAGAAGCTGATCCCGTTGATGATCGCCAACGCCCTCGAAGGCAAAAAGCTGCCGGTTTATGGCGACGGCAAGAACGTGCGCGATTGGATCCACGTGGAAGACCACTGCGTCGGCATCAAGAAGGCGATGGAGCTCGGCAAGGCCGGCGAGGTCTACAACTTCGGTGGCGACGCCGAACGCGAGAACCTGTTCGTCGTGAAAGAGATCCTGCGCCTCGTCGGCAAAGGCGAAGACCTGATCACCTACGTGAAGGACCGGCCCGGGCACGATCGCCGCTACGCGATGGATTCGAGCAAGGCCCGCGCGACGCTGGGCTGGACGCCGTCCCATACGTTCGAGTCGGGGCTTCGGCAGACAGTCGAGTGGTATCGGCAGAACATCGCATGGTGGGAGCGTGTGCGCAGCGGCGCTTACCAGGCCTACTACCAACAGCAGTACGGCCAGCGCTGACGGCACCGTCCGCTCCACTAATGACCGCGTCCTTGCGTGCCTTCGACCCGTCGTCGCTGCAACTGGTGCTGATCACCGATGGCCGCGGCGATCCCGTTCGCCTAGAGCGCATCGTCGAACAAGCCTTGGCGGCCGGCGTGCGCTGTGTGCAACTGCGCGAGAGCAAGTGGTCGGCGCGCACCTTGCTGCAGATGTGTGAACGGCTGGCCCCGCAGTTCGAGCGGCACGCCGCCTGGCTGCTCGTCAACGATCGCGTCGACGTCGCGGCAACGGGCAAGGCGCACGGGGCGCAAGTCGGCCATCGTTCGCTGCCGCCCGAGGTGGCCCGCGCCGTGCTCGGTCCCGACGCCGTGCTCGGCTACTCCGCACACGACCAGAGCGAACTCGACTTGGCGGTCGCCGCCGGCTGCAACTTTGCGTTGCTGTCGCCGGTGTGGCCGACCAGCAGCAAGCCGGGAGCCCCACACCTTGGGCTGCTGCGGGCCGCACAGTTGACGACGAAGGCGCGCTTGCCGGTGGTGTGGCTTGGCGGCATTGACGCCAGCCAACTCTCGACCTTGCACGCGATTCCTGCCTTGGCTCGCCCGGTCGGCGTGGCGGTGCGCAGCGCGATCATGGATGCGGCAGATCCTGGCGAAGCCTGTGCGGCCTTGCTGGCGGCGTGGCGCGCCGCGATCGCTGGGGGATGACACGCCAGTCGTCGCGCACGGATCGCTGGAACGCGCACGCGCAGGCGACGATGCTGTGGCGATGGCCGTCTCTGGCACCGTTCCCGCGCGCGCGCAGAACCGCGTCGACCCGATGGCGGTCGCGGCGTGGGTGCGCCGCGGCACCCTGGGCGTCGCGGTGTTGGCCTTCGTTTGGTGTTTCATCAAGGTCGGCAGCGAACGCGTGCCAGCGAACATGGACACCGTGCCGAGCGCACCACCTGGCTCGTGGTGCCTGGTGGATCGCTTCGCCAGCGGCTTGCACGTCGGCAGCGATGTGTTCGTCGAGACCCCGGCCGGTCGTCTGCTTTCCCGCGTCGCCAGCCTCGACGCCGACTCGGTCACGGTGCTGCATCCAAGTCGCACCAAAGCGTGGCCCGACAGCACGCAGTTTGGCCCGCTGCCACGCCAGTGCGTGCTGAGTTCGGTGATGGTGGTGTTCCCACCCGCCGTGAGCCCACCCTCCGGAGGCACTGCGAATGGCCGCTGAACGCGACTTCACGGCCGGCCTCGCCCGCTTCTTCGGCACGTCGCGCGGCGTGCGCATCGGCATTGGCGACGACGCCGCTGTCGTGCGCAATCGCCGCCAAGATTCAGTCGCGTGCTGCGATCCGGTGGTGGAAGGGGTGCACTTCACCCGCGAGGCGCCGCTGGCGTTGGTCGGCCAGAAGGCCGTCAACCGCAACCTCGCCGACCTCGCCGCGATGGGGGCACACGCCGATTGGTTGCTGGTGTCCTTGGTGCTGCCACCGCACTGCGGTGCCAAAGAACGGCGCGCGTTGCTGCACGGCATTCGGCGGGCGGCGCGCGCCGGCGGTGCGGTGGTGGTGGGCGGCGATGTCGCCACCAGCCGCGGCCCACTGGTCGTCACCGTCACCGCCATTGGTCACCTCAAGGGCAAGGCGCTCGTTCGCTCGGGGGCCGTGGCTGGCGACACACTGCACGTCAGCGGTCCGCTCGGCGGTTCGTCGGCTGGACACCATCTGCGTTTTCAACCGCCGCTGCGGGAAGGTCAGTGGCTGGCGAGCCAGCGCGGCGTGCACGCCGCGATCGACATCAGCGACGGCCTGCTGCTCGATCTGGCGACGCTGCTGGCGAGCAGCGGCGGCCTTGGCGCCGAACTCGATGCGGCGGCCATTCCCGTCAGCCGCGCCGCCAACCAACTCGCCGACGGCGATCGCCAACGCGCCCTGTGGCGAGCGTTGGGTGATGGCGAAGACCACGTGTTGCTGTGGACGCAGAAGGCTGGGGCGCTGGCGCGTTCGGGGCCGCTGTCGCCTCGATCCCGCACCCCGATCGGCCGCGTACTCGCCGAACCAGGCCTGTGGCTGCTGCAGAACGGTCGCCGCCAAGCCCTTCCTGTCCTAGGGTACCAACATGCGCTCGCCGCCTCTCGTGTTCGCCCTGCCCGCTGATCCAGCGGCGACCGAACGCCTCGGCGAATGGCTCGGCCGCCACTTGGTCGCCGGCGACACGCTGGCGCTGGTCGGAGAGATCGGGGCCGGCAAGACCACGTTGGTGCGCGGCCTCGCGCGCGGGCTCGGCACCACCGATGCCGACGCCATCAGCAGCCCGACCTACCTGTTGGTGATCGAACACCCCGGGCGCACACGGCTGCTGCACGCCGATGCCTACCTGCCGCAGAAGCTGCTGGGGTTCTTGGCCGATGGGGGGCTCGAGTACCTGTTCGACGCCACCGCGGTGGTCGTCGTGGAGTGGGCCGATCGCATCGCGAAGGACCTGCCAGGCCGCACCTTGTGGCTCGAACTGTCGTTGGCAGCGGACGCTGGCCGCGAGGTTCGACTGCACAGCGAAGACGCCACGGCCTTTGCCTTCCTGGGCGCTTTGCCGAAGATGTTCTGAACCTGCTGCGCCTGTGACCGTTGCACCGCCAAACCCACTCCGCCGTGGCCGCGTGAAGAACCCACCGCACAAACCAGGATCGCCGAACGCCACCGAGGTCGACTACCTCGCTCTCTATCGCGATGGCGATGCCGAGGCGTTCCGGCAGCTGGTCGATACCTACCGCGACCGCATGCTGCAGTTCTTCTACCGACTGTGCTGGGACCGCGACCGCGCCGAGGACTTGGTGCAGGAGCTGTTCCTCAAGTTGATGCTCGGCAGCAAGCGCTATCGGCCCGAAGGCCGCATGTCGACGTTCGTCTACCGCGTCGCCACCAACCTTTGGATCGACCACTACCGGCAGCAACGACCACGGCCGCGCCTGCATTCGTTCGACCAAGTGGTGTTGCCGGGCGACGATGGCCCGAGCACCGTCGAGTACGCGGGCAGTGATGTGGGGCCGGTGCAGAAGTTGGCGGAGGGCGAAGAACGCGAAGCGCTGCGGCACGCACTCGAACGCCTGACCGAGCCGCATCGGTTGGTGTTCGAATTGGCCGTCTACCAAGAACGACCGTACGGCGAGATCAGCGAACTGCTGCACATTCCGGTCGGCACCGTGAAGTCGCGCATGCACAACGCGGTGACCGCGTTGAAGGAACTGCTCGCCGATCCGGCCCAGCAGGTCTCTTCCCAGCAGGTCTCTCCCCAGCGGCTTTCATCGCCGCATGAGCGTCGTGCGCCTAAGGGTCCGCACCTGCGCGCTGGAGGCTCGGCGTGAGCGAGCAGGACGACGGCCCGACGGCGAT
>CANEYR010000063.1 GCA_947444055.1 Planctomycetota bacterium | reverse complement strand
CGATCGGCGTCCCGAGCGGCAAGCCGAGTGCCTGGTTGAATTGTTCGCGCCGCATGAAGTACTCGACCTGGCCGTCGCTCGGCACGTTGCTGATGCGACCGACGTCACCTGGGCGCAGAGGCGGCACGCTGATGTTGGTGCCCATCGCCGCCGCAGGCGACCAGAACACCGAACGTGGGTTGACGCCGCCGATGACCGGCGACAGCGAGATCGGGGTCGCCAGCGCGTCGATGTTGCCGAAGATCGTCGGGTTCCAGTATTGGCCCGTGCCGTCTTCGTCGCCGGCCATGGTGTGCATGCAGGTGCGCGGCGACCACTTCTCGGTCGACATCGCCGTGCATGGGCCCGACGACCATCCCAAATGGTGGATTTCGTTGGGGAAGAGGTTCTGCAACAAGCTGCCGCCGCTGCCGGAGAGGGTCTTCTCGGGCGCGCGGAAGGTGAGCAGCAGGTCTGGCCCTTGGGCGGTCGCGGTGGCGAGCAGCAAGGACGTGGTGAGCAGACGGGTGGTAAGCAGGTGGGTCATGGCCTTCGTGGGGTGAGTTGGGGAACACCCAGGAAGAGCCAAACCCCGCTCAGCGCACGCCGATGCCCAAGAAAGTCGGCCCAAGAGAGTGGGCCTAGGAAGGTGGGGCGCCCGCTCAGGCCACCAGCCGCAGCCGCACCACCCGCACCCGCCGCTGCGACCCTTCGATCACTTCGAGCGTCAGCCGCTCGGTGATCGAGAAGACCTCGCCGACGGCGGGCACCCGCTCTCCCGCCAGCGAAACCAGGAAGCCGCTGATGGTCCGGCCTTCCCCATGCTCAGGCAGTGTCACGTCCAGTTCGCGCTCGATGTCGCGCAGGGGCACGCTGCCGAGCACCCGCCAGACGCCAAGCCCTTCCGGTTGGATCGGTCGCGGCGCCACCTTGTCGTGCTCGTGGAAGATCTCGCCGACCAGTTCTTCGAGCAGGTCTTCGAGCGTGACGATGCCGGCGGTGCCGCCGTGTTCTTCGACGACGATCGCCAAGTGCAGACGCCGAGTCTGCAACTCACTCAACGCGCGTTCGGCTGGCATCGACTGCGGCACAAAGAACGGTTCGCGCAGCAGCTTGGCGACCTCCGGCTTGTTGCCCGCCCACAGCCGCGCCAAGGCGTCTTCGCGCAGCACGTAGCCAATGATCTCGTCGATCGAGTGCCGAAACACCGGCACGCGGCGGTGGCCGAGGTCGAGCATCGCCACGCGCAGCGCGTTCGCATCCGCATCCTCGGGCACCGCGTGCACGAACCGTCGCGGCACCATGACGTCCGCCACCCGCAGTTGCGAGAACTCGAGGGCGCGCGCAACCAACCGACCGGTCGAGAGATCGATGGCGCCGCCACTCGACGCCTCTTCGACCAGGTGCGCCAAGTCGTCGCGCGTCAGCATGCCTTCGACGAAGTTGGTGCGGTCGTGGAACACGCGCAGCACCAGATTGGAACTGGTCGACAACAGCCAAACCGCCGGCCGCGCCAGCCAGCCGAGCACCAGCATCGGCCGCGCCATCGCCAACGCGTAGCGATCGGCGTAACGCAGCGCCAACGACTTGGGGACCAGTTCGCCGAAGACAACCGACAAGTAGGTGACGAGCCCCACCACCAACGCGAACGCCAATTGCGGTGACGCTTCGCCAAGGCCAAGGTCGCGCAGCAACGGTTCGATCTGGCCCGCGAGCGAGGAGCCGCCGTAGGCACCGGCCACAGCACCGACCAAGGTGATGCCGATCTGGACGGTTGCCAGGAAGCGCTCCGGGTTGCGGCGAAGCAACAGGGCGGCGCGGGCACGGGCACTGCCGGCTGCAGCGGCCTGCTCAAGGCGACCTCGGCGCGCGGTGACGATGGCCATCTCGGCCCCAGCCAGGACCCCGCCGAACAACACCAACAGGAAGATCAGGAACAGTTCGATCACGGGGCGGGCAAGTACGTAGCGATGCGGCGTGTGGCCCGCAACCAGGCCTAACCACAATCCGCGAACGCGCCAACAGCCCGCTCGCTGACCCAAGGGTGGGCTGCATGGGGTCCACCACGATCGCCATGCCGACCACCCACGGTCTGCCCGTCCTCACTTCGCGCCAGCTTCCCCCCGCCGCAACTCCGCCAAGCGCAGCGCCAACCGCGACAGCCCGCGATGCACGAGATTGCGCGCCGCCCCTTCACTGCGCTGCATGCGCACAGCGATCTCCCCGTAGTCCATGCCGCACAACCGCTGCATGCTGATGGCTTCCTGGTAGTCCGCCGGCAACTCAGCGAACGCCATCTCGATGCGGCGCAGCTCTTCCTGGCTCTGCACCTCCCGACTCGGCGTCAGCAGATCGGCGTGCCCCAACCCCGCCGACGATGGCTGCGAGGCAAGCTCCTGCTCGCGCGCGGGCGAACGACGCTCGGCGCCGACGAAGCGCGCCTTGTCGACCAACTTGCGTTGGGCCTTCACGTAGAGCCAATGCCGAAACGCCGCCTCGCCGCGCCACTGAAAGCTGGGCAAATCGGCGAGCACTTCGCGCGCCACCGACTGCACGAGGTCCTCGGGCGTCTCCCGCGCCCGCAGCAAGGCCCCCATGCGCAATCGCAGCCACCCTTGCAGCCCGGGCAGGTGCCGCACCAGCAGCGCTTCGATGGCGGCCGGATTCTGGCCCATCGCCTGTGTGACAAGGGGGAGGCTGGACTCGCTCATGGTCTGCATCGACAGTAACCCCGATCGCGGACCGCTCCGACCCTCCCTTGCACGAACCTGCCCGCAACCCCCTCGAAGCCAGCGCCCTGGAGGACGCCCTCACGACCGCTCTCGCGGCGCTGGAGGCCGGTGGGGAAGAGGCGCTCGAGCAGGCGCTGGCGACGCATGGCCACCAGGCTGGCCGCTTGCGCGAAGCGCTGACCGAACTGCGGCGCACGGACTTGCTAGTCGCACCGGCATCGGCGATGCCGACCCAGCTCGGCGAATTCCGCATTCGCGAACTGCTGGGTGCTGGCGGCATGGGTGTCGTCTATCTGGCCGAGCAGTGCTCGCTCGGCCGTGAGGTCGCGCTCAAGGTCGTGCGCCCCGAGATGCTGTTCTTCGATGGGGCGCGAGAACGCTTCCGCCGCGAGATCGACGCCGTCGCCAAGCTCGAGCATCCAGCGATCGTGCCGATCCTGGCGACTGGCAGTGCGGATGGCATTCCGTACTACGCGATGCCGCGCATCCGCGGTCGCAGCGCCGAAGCGGTGGTCAAAGTGCTCGCGGCGCGCGAGGCTGGCGAACTGTCCAGCAGCGACTTGCGCACCGCCTTGCGCGAAGGCGTCGACGCGAGCGAGTCGGACCTCGACAGCACCTTCGCGGGCGCCTACTGGCAAGCCTGCGTGCGCCTCGTGCGCAAGGCGGCGCTGGGCATCGACCATGCGCACGCCCGCGGCATTCTGCATCGCGACCTGAAGCCGTCGAACTTGATGCTGACCGCCGACGGCCAAGCCATCGTGCTCGACTTCGGCCTCGCCCATGCCCGCGGCGACGCCAAGCTCACGCGCACGGGTGCAGCCGCTGGTTCGCCCGCCTACATGGCGCCCGAGCAAGTGCGCGGCGAACCCGCCGACGAACGCACCGACGTCTACGGCCTGGCCGCGACCTTGCATTGCCTGCTGGGTTTGCGCCCGCCGTTCGTTGTCGACGATCCCGAAGTACTGCGCAGCCAGATTCTCGCCGGCACGCGGCAGCGTCTGACGGCACGCAGCTCGCTGCCGACGGCACTCGCGCTCGTGCTCGACACCGCCATGGAGGTCGATCGCAAACGACGCTACGCCAGTGCCGCGGCGTTCGCCAACGACCTGCAGGCCGTGCTCGACGGCACGCCGATCGGTGCGCGCCAACTACCACTGCGTGTGCGCGTGCAGCGGTTGGCCGGCCGCAACCGGGTGTTGGCGACCATCGCCGCGGCCGGGCTGGTGTTCGTCGTCGTCTTGCCCACCCTACTGCTGTGGCAGCAGCAGCAGGCGAACCTATCGCTGTCAGCGCAGGTGCGCCGCTCCGATCGCAGCGTCAAGGTCAGCATCGATGCGGTCGAGAAGCAGCTCGCCGCGATTGCCCGCGAACGCATGATGCACGTGCCCGCCGCGCAGGATGTCGCCGCCGAGATGATGGTCGGTGCGATCGCGTTGTTCGACGAGCTCGCGGTCGACCCGACGCACGGGGAACGCGTGCTGGCCCTGCGCATTCAAGCCCTGCTTCGCCTCGCTGACATCGAAACCGCGCGCGGCCGCTTCGACGACGCCCTGGTCGCAGCGCGGCGCGCCACCCTGCTCTGCGGCGACGGCGAACTCACCGGCAACGCCAGACTGCGGCGTGGCACCGCGCGGCGCATGCTCGCTGGCCTGCTGCTCGATACGCGGCGCGATGACGAGGTCGAAGCGATCGTGAAGGCCAGCTGGTTGGACTTGGCACCGCTGGTCGCCATGCCGGAGTTGCGCGAACGCGCCCAAGCCAACATCGCCAACCTGCACTCGCACACAGCCCAACTCGCCGAGCATCGCGGGGACGCCGCCGCGCAGGAACAGGCGCTGCGCGACGCGATAGCGTGCTGCAGGGAGTCCGACGACCCGCTGGCGTTGGCGAGTGCACAAAGTCGGCTGGGAGCGTTGCTGTGCCAACGTGACCAAGCCGAGCAGGCCCTGACATTGGTCGCTGCCGCCATCCGTATTGCGACCTCGCCCGAGGCCCCTCGTGACGGCTGGCCCGTGCCTTTGCATGTCGAGGCCGGCGCCCGCACCGTGCAAGCCAATGCACTCGGCAAACTCGGCCGCGAGCAGGAGGCGGTGCATGCCTACGGCCGCGCGCTCGCGGCCTTCGAGCTCTTCCTGCATGACTATCCAGAGGAGTCCACGGCCCGACGCGCGCGCGGCGGTGCGGCCAACAATCTGGCGCTGCTGCATGTGAAGCGGGAAGAATGGCAGGTGGTCCGAACCCTGCTCGAAGGCGCTTGTCGCGACCAGTTGATGGTGCTCGAACGACTGCCAGAAGACTTGCAGGCGTTGCAGTTCCTCGGCAACCACCGCCGCACGTTGGCGATCAGCCTGTACCACGTCGGCGACCTTGACGCCCTCGAACCGGTGGCGCGGGATCTGGGGAAAATGACGGGCAGTCCGCACCTGACGGTTGGCGCCGCGCGCGGCCTGATGCGCTGCGCGGCCGCCGCCGAACCAACCAGGGCTGTGGCCCTGCGCGCCGAGGTGCTCGATCTGTTGGTGGAAGCCCATCGCCGCAACGGCCAGTTCCGATTCGACGACCCGCTGTTTGCGCCCCTGCGCGACGACCCCCGCTTCCAGGCGGTGGCCAGCAAGTCCGGCGGTTGAGGCGAATCGTCGAGGCGACTCATTGCGGCAGATCGAGGTGTGACAACGCCGACGCGGCCCCGCTCCTGAGAGTGTCCCTCCGGCTGACACTCCATGAAGACCATCACCTTGCTGACCGTCGCGGCGTTCGCGCCCGGCCTCTTGGCCCAAGCGCCGCTCCCCCGCCCCGCCCATCCGCCATTGCCGCCCACCGTCTCGGTGGCGACGACCTCGGCACCGCAGGTGATGCCCGAAAAGGCGATACGGCCGGCGAACGCGCGCAGCGCGGCCACGCCAGGACCGGCACCATCCCGCCCACGCGGCAGCCGCCAGCCCACCGCCACCGCCTCCCCCACACTGGCGACCGAAGTGGTGTTCGATCGACCCGTCAGCCAAGGACCGCTGTGGGCGATGGGCCACGATTGGAAGGCGAGCTTCGATGGTCGCGGCTGCACGTTCATCCCGTTCTTTGGTTCGCAGGCACCCCGCAATTTCCCGCTGCGCATCGAACTGGCGAACGTCACGGTCGGCGAGGAAGTGCAACCGCTGAGCGATGGCGAGCCCATCGCCACGGCCAATCAGGTGCGCACCCCGCGCGGAGCCGTGTGGGAAGTGATCGACACCAGACTGCGCGCGGTCGAACAGTCGTTCGTCTTCGCGTCGCTGCCCAACCGCGGCGCCGTCGCCGTCGAGCTCGCCTTCACTTCGGACCTTGCGTGCAGCGCGGACGCCGCGGGTCTGACGTTCGCCAACGAGTTCGGCACCGTCACCTACCAACACGCCATCGCCAAGGATGCCGCGGGCGCGAGCCTGCCGCTCGCCATCGTTTGGAACGGCACCAAGGCGCGTATCGAGATCCCGGCGGCGTTCGTCGCCCGCGCGCAACTGCCGCTCGTGCTCGATCCGGTGCTACAGGTCAACCCCGGCTATGCGCCGTTCCAAACCCAGCTGCAGCGATCGCCCGACGTGGCCACGATCCAGTCGCTGGGTCTGTCGTGCGTCGTCTGGAAACGCCAATGGAGCGTGCTCGACCAGGATTGTTACGCCACGGTCATCGGCAACGACCTGACGCAGACGACGACGCTGCTGCAGATCGACTTCACCGGCAACAGCTGGGCCACACCGATGATCGCCGGCTGCAACTTCGCGCAGAACTTCTTGATCGTGTCGCAAGTCGACGCCGGGGCGTCCGCATGGATCGGCGGCCGGTTGGTCAGCGCCATCGGCGTGCTGAGCGCGCAGATCGACATCGAACGCGGCGGCACCGTCGGCCTCGCGGGCAACAACTACCGCCCGGACGTCGGTTGTGATCCGTATCCCAACACCCCCGCCTACTACACGGTCGTGTTCGAGCACCAGACCGCCGTCGGCAACCACGACATCTACTGCAAGCAGCTCTACCAAGACGGCTCGCTGCGCACGTTCCTGCCGACGCTGATCGACAACTCCTCGGCGAACGAGAGCCATCCGTCGATCTCCAAGTCGAACCGCACGGGCAACTGGTTCGTCGCCTACCAACGCACCTTCAACGCGATCGACGAAGACCTGGTTGGCGCCCAGTTGACGTGGTGGGGCGCGCTCGCCCTCGGCCCGTACACGATCACCTACACCAGCGATAACGATCTGCTGCCCGACGTCAGTTCGCCAGCCGTGATCGACGGCGCCACCTACGCCATGGTCGTGTGGCAACGCGACGTCAACGGCAGCAGCGACAACAACATCATCTGCTGGGTGCAGAACGCTGGCGGCCTGCCGATGGTCTCCATCGACCTCAGCCAGACGGAAGGTGCGGGCCTCGCGCAGTACTGGAACCAGATCCTGCCGAACACCGACTCGGACGGCATCCGTTTTGCCGTCGGCTACACCGAGCAATGGGCCGGTCTCTACGACTACGACACCCGCGTCTCGACGCTCGCGTATCTGCCAGCCACCGGCACGCTGCGGCTCGATGAAGAGCGCGTGTTCCTGGGCAGTTCGGGCAACGACGAATACTGGACCCGCATGTGCGCTGACTTCAGCGGCGGTGGTGCAACGAGTGCTCGCTACGTCGTCGTCAGCGCCAGCTACGGCAGCAACGACATCCAGGTCTTTGCCTACGGCGGCTACCAACCAGGCCAGTTCTTCACCACCGTGCCAAACCAATGCGGCAGCTTGTCGATCGCCGCCACTGGCACGCCCGCGGTCGGCAACCCAGTGACCTTCACCGTCGGCAACGGGCCGTTGTCAGGAACGATCCTCGGCTTCCCGGGGACGATCCCGCTCAACGCGCTCGGCTGCAACTGCGTGCAAGGCGTCGTCAACGGGCTGTATCTCGGCAACCCGCTCGTGTGGACCATCCCCGCCAACCCAGCCTATGTTGGCATCGTGTTGTCGGTGCAGGGCTGGACCGTGGTCGGCAGCCAATGCCTTGGCTTCGTCGATCTCAGCAACACAATCGACTTCACGATCCGATGAGCGAGCGCGCAGCCCCCGCGATCAGTGGTCGCGCCAAGGATTGACCTTGGCGACCAGATCGGCGGCATGGAACGACTCCACCGCGCGAAACAGCCAGACCACAAACCGAGGCCCGCGTTGGCCGTCCAACGGGCGGCGGCCGGAGTAGTAACCAAACAGCAGGGATAGCGGCACCGCGTCGCCGACAGCGATCTCGGTGATGAGGTTCATCTTGCCGCTCCATTCAAACCACGGCTCTTCGGCGCCATCGATGCTGCCGATCGCGATCCAATCGCCCTTCGCCACCGAGCTCCTGCCGCGCAGCAGCGGCTGCATGCCAACGCGCGGCCCATAAAACTCAAACCCCCAGCCGCCGGTGAAGAACACCTTGGCGGCGGGATCGCGTTCGCGCGCGAACGCCGCGGCGCGTTCGGTGGCGACCACACAGGCTCGCCCTTCCAGGCAATCGATGGCTTGGTAGCCGACGCCAAGCAAGCTGGTGACTACGGCGACGCCCTGCAGAACCGGCGTCGCCCCAGCGCGCCGCACCGCCAGCCACGCTGCCGCACACGTTGCCGCGAGCACGATCAACAGGCTGCGGCGCGCCGCCGGAAAGGGCGACACCACCAGCGAGGCAGCAATCTCCGCGAAGAACCACGCGACCAGGAACGCGCGCATGAGCACGCTGGGCGACCAATGCCGACGCCACAGCGAACGCCCGGCGGCGAGCGCGAGGGTCAGCATCAGCCAAGCCAGCACACCCCACGTCAAGATCGCCATCGCCAAGTAGGCGAGCGAATCCCACGCCCCGTCGAGGATCGTGCGGCCGTCGATGTCAGGCACCGTCGCGATGACCACGTAACCGCCGGCATAGACCAACAGCGCCAGCCATTGCGCCCACTTCGCCGCCCGCAGACCGTGCAACGCGAGCAACACCGCTGGCATGCCGAGCAAGCCAACGTGCGTGATCATGCCCTTTACCAAGTGGGACCAGTCGCGCCGCTGCGTCAGGTGCAATTGGCGCATGAAGTACGAGCCGCCACCATGCGACACGCTGAGCAGCCACTCGATCGCCAGAGCGACGGCCACTGCGGTCAAGAGGCCGAGGCCGAGTTCGCGCCAACGCGCACGCATCCCCCCCAGCAGCACCCACGGCGCGAAGAACCCCATCGCGCTGTATTTGGTCTGAAACGCCAAGCCCAAGCAGAGCCCCGCCAACAACGCGGTCGGCACGCTGCGCCGGTCGCCTGCCCGCAGCAGCAGGGCGACGCTAGCAAAGCCGAGGGCAAGCACCGGGATCTCCAGCATCAAGTTGACGCCGGGCAACACCGTCGGTCCGAGCGCGATCATCGCAGTCACGGCGACCGCCGAGCGCCGCACGACACGCTGCAACAACACCAGCAACGAGAAACAGAACAACCACTGCAGCGGCAAGAACCAGGCCTTCCACGCCACCGGTTCGTCACCGAACAACGCGATCGCCGACGCCCAGTAGTACGACGTCACCGGCGCCACCATCACATCCCACGCCGACACCGGCTTCTGATGCCACGGCAACTCGAACCCAAACGGATCGAGCGGCGCCGCTGCCACCTGGGCGGCGTAGTACTGATGGCAGACGTCGTCGACCGTCAGCGGCTCGAACAGATTGAGCGCGGTCATCACCAGGGCCAAGCACAAGGCAACTAGCGCGGGTCGAGTGAAGGTGACGGAAGGCGACATCGAGGTCGTGGCTTCGCAACATATCACCACTTGCCCTAGTCTCACCAAATCGCCCCGTGCTCGACCTCGACGCATCCCTGCAGAGACTGTTCGGCTTCGCGGGGTTTCGCGGCCTGCAACGCACCGTCGTCGAACACTTCCTTGGCGGGGGTTCGGCGATCGTGCTGATGGCAACGGGCGATGGCAAGTCGCTGTGCTACCAGTTGCCGGCACTCGTGCGCGACGGGTTGACGCTGGTCGTCTCGCCGCTGATCGCCCTGATGGACGACCAAATCGAAGCACTGCGGCGCCGCGGCTTGCCGGCGACCTGTATCCACAGCCTGCTCGACCGCGAGGAACGCGAACGCCGTCTCGCCAGCTGCCAACAGGGCCACATTCGACTGCTCTACGTGACCCCTGAGCGCTTCCGCGTGCCGGGGTTCCTCGCCGCCATGCGCGCGTGTTCGGTGCAGGCGTTGGCGATCGATGAGGCGCATTGCGTCAGCCAATGGGGCCACGACTTCCGACCGGACTATGCCAAGCTCGGCGAAGTGCGCACCGCGCTCGGCAATCCACCGTGCTTGGCGTTGTCTGCCACCGCGACCCCGGACGTGCAGGCGGACATCCGCGAGGTGCTCGGACTGGCCGAAGCACCGCTGTTTCACACCGGCATCGCGCGCGACAACCTGTTCTTGTCCGTGCATGCCTGCGAACAGGACGAAACCAAGACGGCACGTCTGCACCACGTGCTCGACCACAGCGGCGGCCCGGCCATCGTCTACTGCGCCTTGATCCGCGACTTGCTGCGGCTCGAAGGCGAACTGCAGCGCCGCGGCCTGCACCCACTCGTCTACCACGGCGACCTATCCGCCCACGAACGACGCACGCAACAGCGACGGTTCCAAGACAGTCGCGACGGGTTGATGCTCGCCACCAACGCCTTCGGCATGGGCGTCGACAAGGCCGACATCCGCACCATCGTGCATTGGCAGATTCCGCGCACGCTCGAGGCCTACTACCAAGAAGTCGGTCGGGCTGGCCGCGATGGCGCCCCCGCGTTCTGCGAACTGCTCTACCGCAGCGACGACCTGGCGATCCAGCGCGACTTCACCGAATGGGCCAACCCCGACGCGGCGTTCGTGCGGCAAGTGATCACGCACTTGGCGCACCTCGGCGAACGGTTGCACGCGGTCGACCTCGAGACGCTGCGCGCGACCTTCCTCACCAAGAACCGTCACGACGGCCGCGTCGAGACGGTGCTGCGACTGCTGCGCAGTGCCGGCTGCACGACTGGCGACATCGGCCGCGACCTGACCTTCCTGCGCCGCCCCGACGACGCCGAATTGGCGGCGTGGTTGCCAGCAGACAAACGCCAGCGCGATCTGCTGGGCCTCTTGCGCATGGTGCGCTACGCGACGGAAGGTGCGTGCCGCAAGCGAACGATTCACGAGCACTTTGGCTTTGACGATCTGCCGGACCACTGCGGTGGCTGCGATGTGTGCCTGCCACTGGACCAATGGCGGCTCGGCCACGCGAGCACGGCACTGCCACTGCGACGCATCGAAGCGCCAGCGGCCGATGGCAGCGAAGCACCGCTGCAGCGTGGGGCCTGGATCGAAGTGCAAGGCGTCGGCCTGTGCTGTGTGCAACGCGTGCATCGCCGGGGCAAGCACTGGGCGGTCGACGTCGAACGCGCCAGCGACCTCAGCAGCCATCGCATCGACCTGCACCGCCGGCGGTGGCGCGCGCTCGAACCGGGTACGTAGCCAGTCGAAAAACGCCCTCGGCGAACGGTCCTGACTGCGCGTAGGCTTGTGCCCCCGCATGGGCCTTTACACTCGCACCACTCGCGCTTGGCTCGAACAACGCTTCGCCAGACGCAATCCGACCGGCACCTACTTTGCGCACATGCCGGTCTACGGCCTCGGTCACCCCGATGCAGAAGGTGGTCACGTCGGCCGCTATGCGCGACTGCTGCGACTGCTGCGCGCGCTCGACGCCCTGCCGTTCCGCAGCCTGCTCGATGTCGGCGGCGCCGAAGGCTACCTCGTGCATTTGGCACGCACGATTTGGGGGGCGGAAACGGCCACGACCGACCTGTCGCACGAGGCCTGCTTGCGCGCGCAAGAACTATTCGGGGTGCCAGCCGCGGCCGTCGATTGCGCCCGGCTGCCGTTCGCCGATGGCGCGTTCGACGTGGTCGTCTGCAGCGAAGTGATCGAACACGTGGAACACCCGGTCGAGACCTTGCTCGAACTGCAGCGCGTCGCCCGCGTCGCCGTCGTGCTGACCACCGAGGAGCTGCGTTACGACCGCGCCTCGATCGACGACTACTTGTTTCGTCGACCGGGGTGGCCACACATGGAGCGCAACCTGTTCCATCCCGACGACCTGATGCAGTGTGTGCCGAATGCCATCCTCATGCCGCAGTGTGATGTGCCACCGCCGCCGGAAGCGCTGCCGCGCGAGCAGGCGCTGGCGTGGATCGCTGCCAACACCACCAGCACGACACTCGCCGAGGGCCGCATCGGGGTCATTGCCACCATTCCAGGTCCAGCCCACCGTTCGCAGGCGCGGCGGCACAGCGACGCCGAACTGCTGACCCGCTTGCTGACTACGACCGTGCTGCCTGGCACCAAAGCGGCACCGCAGCCGGCCACCGCGCGCGCCACGTGGCTGTCGACCTTGCGCGATCCGTACACGCACGGGCCACTGCGCGACGCGGGGACGCACCTGCAAGGCTCGAAGTCCTATGCCCTGCGTGAAGGAGTGCCCGACTTCGTCGATGTCGAGTCCCCACCGATGCCGCGCGCCGACCTTGCGCGCCGCATCGCGGCCCTTCCCCAGAACCAGCAAACGGCCTTGCTGAAGCTGCGGGATCGCCTGTTCTTGCCCGATCGCTGGCCACAAGACTTCTTCGACCTGACCCAGCGTGAACACCGCCGCGGCTTCTGGCCCAATGACCATCTGGTCGTGCGCGGCGAAGGCTTTTGCTGGCGCGCCATCGGCAACGACCCCTGGGTGGTGACGCCCTGCTTGCAGCGAGCCGTGAACGAACTCGAAGTCACCATGCGCATCACGGCTCCGGATGTGCCGATCGACGCCGGCACCGGCCAAGTGTTTTGGAAGGGTGCCGCCGACGACTCGTTTGCCGAGGAGCGCTCGGTCAAGTTCCCGTTGTGCAGCGATGGCAGTGTGCGCACCTACCGCATCGTGCTCGCGGGGCACCCACTGCTGCCGAGCGAAGTGCAGTGGCTGCGGCTCGACCCCGCCGACGGTGCCTGCGACATCGACCTGCTGTCCTTGCGCCTGCGCTGATCCGCGCCAAGCCGACTACGAGCCGACTACGAGTCCAGCGGCTCGATGCCCGGGCACGTGCGCTGCACGAGCCGCAACAATTCGGCGTCGCTGCGCACCTCCGGCCAGAATGGCCACTCTCGGCACTTGTGCGGCCGCACGGCATAGATCGAGCAACCCGCCAGCACCCCTTCCTGCAAGAACACACAGCCAAGACCTTGGCCATCCTTGAGCCGTTCGCCGTCAGGCTGCACGTAGCGACTGCGAAACGCCGCGAGCGACAGCCCGAGATGGTTCGCGATCGCTTGCGCCTCGGCTTCGCTCACTCGGACCATGCCGCCGGGAATGGCGCAGCAGTTGCCGGAACGGCGACACGCCCACCGGAAGGGAAACCCATCGCGCTGCTCAGGGGTGGCGGTCATTCGTGCTCACCGTTCGCCTACTCATCGTTCGCCTACTCATCGACGCCGACGACGACGCAGCCGGCGATCGAACATCGAACTCTTGCGGTGATCGCCGAGTTTGGGCCGGTCGCGTTGTTGTTGCTCCTCGACCTCTCGCTCGTGCCGGCGCTGCTGCAAGAACGCATCGACCTCGCGCTGCAACTGCTGCGGATCCTGGAACCGCATTTCCGGCGCCTTCGCCATCATCTTCTCCAGGAAGTAGTGCAACTGCGGCGACAGCTTGAGCGCCCGAATGCGTTCGCCGGACAACGACTCGAGCACTTGCTTGGCCAGCACTTCTTCACTGCTGACGCCTTCGAACGGCAGCGAGCCAGTCGTCAGATGGTAGAGCGTGGCACCGAGCGCGTAGATGTCGGAGCGCACGTCGAGCTTGCTGTTGCCGCGCGCTTGCTCAGGGGCGATGTAGTGCACGGTGCCTGCCGTGGTCGCACCACCGCTGCCAGCGTCATTGCCGACCTCGTTGCCGGCGACGGCGAAGCCGAGGTCGATGAGCACCGCCCCGCGCTCTTCGGACCAGATGATGTTGCCGGGCTTGACGTCTCGGTGCACCAGTCCCTTCGCGTGCAAGAGATCGAGTGCACCAGCGACCTCGACGACCACCTGCAGAGCCGACTCTTCGTCGAGTCGCTGTTCTTCGGCGAGCACGTCCTGCAGACAACGCCCCGGCAGCCGTTCCATCGCGAAAAAGATCGTCTCGCCTTCTTTGGCGACGCGCAGGCCCTTCACCAGATGCGTGTGCTGCAGCTCCATCAACAGCCGCGCTTCGCGCACAAAGCGATCGGTCTGCAGTGGATCCTTCGCCATCTCCGCCCGCAGCACTTTGAGCGCCACCTCACGTTTGTCCGTCTTGTCGATCGCCGCGAACACACGCCCCACAGCTCCTTCGCCAAGCAACTCGCCGACGTCGTAGCGAGTCAACACCGGCCGCGTGCCGCCTTCGTTGCGCTGCCACTGCTCCCATTGCGCCAGTGTGCAAAGACCGCGGCGAACGAGGAACGATCCGGGCGCACCGGATGCCATCGCATCACGCGCCGCATCGGCGGGCACGAGCCCTTTGTGCACGAGCATCGCCAGCAACTTCATCGACGAGTTCACGGTGTCCTTGAGCAAGCAATCAGCAGCACTTCGAGGTTTCGTCGCCGCGACGTCAAGTCGCCATGCGGCCGCACCCGAAGAAGGCGTGGTCCAACCAGGCCAAGGTAGCAACACGTGAAGCATCCAGCGGCTGCGTTCGTCATCAAGTACTTCGACCTGATCGACGAGTTCATAAAAGTTCGCTGCTGCTCCGAGGAGCTGCTGCAAGAACTACATTCGGCTCCGATCAGCAACAAGTCGAGCTACCGCCAGCGCGTCGTGCGCGGCTGTGTGCCGACCTTCGAAGCCGAGGTACTCGCCGCCGTCCGCAAAATGGATGAAGGCTACGACCTCGAAATCGTCGAGGAGCTGCTCTACCAGATCTGCATCGACGTCAACCCGTCGCTGGAGATCCATCAGGTTGCCATCCCCTCGGCGAACGGGCCGAAGGCGAACGAGCCAACCGACGACCCGTTCATGCCACGACCGGGCAACGAACAAGCCCGCCAACTGCTGTTCCGCCGCGTCAACACGTTGGAACGCAACCTGCGGCAGCAAATCATCGGCCAAGAAGACGCGATCACGGCGCTCGTGCGCGCCGTCAAGAAGGCCGCGGTTGGGCTCAAGCGCCCGACGCATCCGGTCGGCACGTTCTTGCTGGTTGGCCGCACCGGCACCGGCAAGACCGAGCTGGCGAAGTCGCTGGCCCGCAACCTGTTTGAAGATCCCTCGGCGATGATCCGCGTCGACTGCAGCGAGTACGCGTTGCCGCACGAGTACGCCAAGCTCATTGGCTCACCGCCCGGCTACATCGGCCACAACGAGGGCGGCTTCCTGACCGAGGCCATCAAGAAGAAGCCGAACAGCGTCGTGCTGTTCGATGAGATCGAGAAGGCCCACTACAAGGTGCACAACCTGCTGCTGCAGCTGCTGGATGAAGGCATCATCACCGACAGCAAGGGCCAGACGGTGCAGTTCCACCAGGCGCTGATCTTGATGACGAGCAACCTCGGCATCGAGAAGATCGACGCCGTGCGCACGCGCATGGGTTTCTCGGCGGCCCACCGTCGCCAGAGCCTGAAAGATGTCGACCTGCGCGAAGTGACGTTCGAGGCGCTGCGCGAGTCGTTCCGCCCCGAGTTCGTCAACCGCATCGACGAAGTCATCATGTTCAACGCGCTCGATGAGAAGGTCTGCCAACGCATCGCCGGGAACATGCTGCGCGAAGTCGCCGACCTGTTGAAGCGCCGCGGCATCACGACGACGTTTTCGCCGGGAGTGCGCGTGCTGTTGGCCAAGCAGGGCTTCTCCGAAGAGTTCGGGGCGCGCGAGCTGCGCCGATTGATCAAGCGCCGCATCGAAGACCCTCTCACCGAGCTGATCCTCGATCACGATCTCGGCCAAGGTTCGGTCGTCACCGTGCGCGTGCGCCACGGCGAGTACACGTTCGCGTGCCGCGAAGTTCCGGTCGCGGTCCTACCGGCCTGAGCGACGCGGCCAGCGACAGCGCGCCGTGGACGCCGAGGGGTAGCACCCCTACCGTCGCGCCGCCGGCTACCAACCTGCCCGGCCGCCATGCTGTTGTTCGTCGTCGCCGTTGCTGTTTCGCTGTTCTTCTCGTTCCTCTGCTCGCTGGCGGAAGCCACGCTGCTGAGTGTCGGCCACGCGCGCATCGAGGCCCTGGCGCAAGCGGGCAGCAAGGCTGGCATTCTGCTGCGGCGCTTTCGGCGCGAACCGGATCGACCGATCGCCGCGATCCTCGTGCTCAACACGGTCGCCAACTCGGGCGGCGCCGCGCTGGCGACGGATCAGTTCGCTCACGCCTTCCCCGGCGTATCCCCGGCGTGGTTCGCCGCCGCCTTCGTCGTCACCGTGCTGACTCTCACGGAACTGGTGCCAAAGACCCTCGGCGTCATGCACGCCAACCGCTTCGCCGCCCCGGTCGCCTACCTCGTCAACGGCATGGTCGTGTCGCTGGCACCCGTACTGTTCTTGACGCGGCAGGTATCGCGGTTGTTCACCCCCAAGGGTTACGCCAACACCACGTCGCTTGAGGACATTCGCATGCTGACGACGGTCGGCATGGGCCAGGGAGCCTTCGGCCAGATCACCGCCAACCTGATTCACAACGCCACGCGCCTGCGCGACACCAAAGCGCGCGACGTCATGGTCGCCCGCGATCGCATCGCCTACCTGGCCGGCAACATCACGACGGAACAGAACCTGCTGCGGCTGCACAAGAGTGGCCATAGCCGCTTGCCGTTCACTCCCGACGGCGAGCTCGACCACGTCAGCGGCGTCGTCATGGCCAAGGAGTTGCTGTTCGCGCTGCGCGACCGGCAGCAACCAGGCTGGAACGAACTGCTCATCCCGCTGCTGGTGGTGCCGGAGACGGCGACCCTGAATCACGTGCTGCGCCGCTTCCAACGCGAGAAGCGCCACCTCGCCATCGTCGTCGACGAGTACGGCTCGACGCGCGGCATCATCACCCTCGAGGACGTGCTCGAAGAAATCGTCGGCGAGATCGAAGACGAATCCGACACCGAAGAAGCGACCATGGTCGAACGCGCCGACGGCTCGCTGCTCTGCCGCGGCACCGCCGAGACCGCCGCCGTGTTCCTTCGTCTCGCCGTCGCGGCGCCGCAGACGTCCAACAAGACCATCTCCGGGTTCCTGGCCGAACGGCTCGGCTGCGTGCCCACGGCCGGCGCCGCCCTCGATGCCGAAGGCCTGCACTTCGTCGTCACCAAAGCCAACAACCGGCGCGCCGAACGCATCCAGATCACGCGCCTTTTGGCGAACGCCGGCGAAGACACCGCCGCGGTGTAGCTTTCGCGACAGAGTTGGAGACAAATCGGCTACATCTTCGGGACGAAAGGGACCCGCGGCAACGCGGACCACAACTCTCCCCATGAGCACGGTCTTCCTCTACTGCGCAGTCATCGGCGGCACGATCTTGGTGTTGCAGTTCGCTCTCTTGGTGTTTGGCTTTGGCGGCGACACCGATGTCGGTGGCGAACCCGGCGGCCATGGCGGCCACGATGGCGCCCAAGGTGGCGATGTCGGCCACGACCAGTCGGTGTTCTTGAAGCTGTTCTCGCTGCAGACGGTGTCGACGTTCTTAACCTTCTTCGGCTTGGTCGGGCTTGGCACCGAACATCTCGGTTGGACGCCGACCGCCGTCATCATGACCGCGTCGGCCGCTGGCGCCCTCGCTCTGTGGCTGGTCATGAAGATGATGCGCGGGCTGTCGCGCTTGCATTCGCAAGGCAACCTCGACTTGAAGAACGCCATCGGCCACACCGGCAGCGTCTACCTGCGCGTGCCGCCAGCTGGCGCTGGCCACGGCCGCGTCATGATGCAGGTGCAGGGACGAACGGTCGAATGCCGCGCCATCAGCCGCAGCGATGAGATCGCGACCGGCGCCACCGTGCGCGTGATCGAATGCACCGATGACGACGTGCTCGTCGTCGAGCTCGCCAACTGACCTCGTCCTGAATACCCCGTGCGGCGCCGTCCGCACCAACCCGCCCTCGTCCCCAGGTAAACCATGCCCATGCTGTCGCTGCTGCAAGATACGTCCAGGACCAGCCCCTACTTGATGCTCGCCGGCATCGCCGCCGGGCTGCTCTTCCTCGGCTTCGTGATCCTGGTTGTGAAGCGCTACAAGCGCTGCCCGAGCAACAAGGTACTCGTCATCTTCGGCAAGGTCGCGTCGGGACAATCCGCGCGCTGCCTGCACGGTGGCGGCGCCTTCGTGTGGCCGCTGATCCAGGATTACGCCTTCCTGTCGCTCGATCCGATGCAGATCGAAATCCCGCTGCGCGGGGCGCTCTCAGCCGAGAACATCCGCGTCAACGTGCCGTCGGTGTTCACGGTGGCGGTCGGCACCGGGCCAGCGGCGATGCAAACGGCCGCCATTCGCCTGTTGGGCCTCGACGCACGCCAGGTGATGAAGCAAGCGGAAGACATCATCCTCGGCCAGATGCGCCAGGTGATCGCGTCAATGACGATCGAGGACATCAACCGCAACCGCGACAAGTTCCTCGACAGCGTGCAGAACTCGCTGACGCCCGAACTCGAGAAGATCGGCCTCGTGCTGATCAACGTCAACATCACCGACATCACGGACGAGTCGGGCTACATCGAAGCGATGGGCCGCAAGGCTGCGTCGGAAGCGATCCAATCGGCCGAGATCGACGTCGCCAAGCAGAACATGCGCGGCTCGATCGGCGTCGCCGAAGCCAAGCGCGAACAGGACGTGCTGGTCGCCAGCGCCGACAAGGTGCGCGAAATCGGCACCAAGGAAGCGGACCGCGACAAGCAGGTGCGCTTGGCTGAGCTGGCCAAGGAAGCGGGCATCGGCAAGAGCCGCGCCGATCTCGAACAACAGAGCGCGATCAAGGACCAGGAACGGCAGATGCGCGTGCAGGTCGCCGAAGCCGAGGCCGCCGCGGTGACTGGCGAGAACCTCGCGCGCGCCAAGGGCGTCGACGCCGAAGCGACGCTCAAGGTTCGCCAGGCGGAGGCCTACCAACTGACCGAGACCAGGAAGCGCGAGGCCGATGCCAAGGTACGCGAAGCCCAGTATCTCGCCGAGGCGCGCGCCGCCGACGCGCTGGCGACCAAGATCGAGAGCGAACAACGCGCCGAACTCGAAGCGACCGCCAAGGCCCATAAGGCGAAGTTGATCGTCGATGCCGAAGCCTCCGCCGAGCAGGTGCGCCTGCATGCGAACGCGGAAGCGGCGGCAACGTTCGCGCGACTCGAAGCCCAGGCTCGCGGCGAGTACGAGATTCTCGCCAAGAAGGCCGAAGGTCTGCGGCGCATCGTCGAAGGCTGCGGCGGCGCCCAGCAAGCGTTCCAGTTGTTGCTGCTCGAACACCTGCCACACATGGCGGAGACCGCCGCGAAGGCGATCGCCAACGTCAAGTTCGACAAGGTCGTCGTCTGGGACGGTGGGGCTGGCGGCAACGGCAAGAACGCGACGGCTGGGTTCCTGCATGGGCTCGCCGGCAGCTTGCCGCCGATGTTGCAGATGTTGCGCGACATCGGCGGCGTCGAGATGCCTGCCTACTTCGGCAAGCTCGCGGAGGCGCCTGGCGCCATGGCGGTTCCCGAGCCGACCGCCAAAGTCGCTCCCGCCGCGGCCCCGCCATCACCGCCAAAGCCCCCAGCCGCTGGCCGCGCCTAGTTGCAGGCTGGGCACGGCACCAAGTCGCTGCGTGTGCACGCACGCAGCACAGTTAGTCTCTCACCGGCCGCCGCGGCTTTCGCGCAGTTAAGGATTGCGATGCACCGAGCCCTCATTGTCACCGCCCTGCTCGCGAGCCTCGTGCCCGCGCAGAACGGTGCTCCGACGTTCTTGCCCAAGCCACATCTGCTGCGCCTGTGCGCCGAGGACGTGCCGAAGCTGCTGACGCTGTTGCCGCAGACGACCGTCGGCAAGTTGCTCGCCGAACCCGAGGTCGCCGCGGCGTTCGCGAGTGGGCTCGCCAACTACCGGGCTTTGGCGGCGGACCGCGACGCGTTGTTCGCGCACGTGCAGACCACGCCGATGGAACTCGATGCCTGGCTGCTGGCCATGCTGCCGAGCACCATTGGCATGAACGCGCTGCGCGAACTGGAACTCGCTGACATGCAGCGGCTCGAGTTCTCGGGTTTGCTACCCGAGGATGGCGAATCCCCAGGCATGCCGCGCATGACCTTGACGATGGCTTGCAAGCCACGGGCGGAGGGACGCTGGACCGCGATCTTCGACGCGCACGCCCGACGCATTGCCGGCAGCGCCATCTGGCAAACCGACCCCGAGGCGAAGTTCGCGGGCTTCCCGGCGGTGGCGTTCCACGCTGCCAACAGTGACAACGAGCAGGACCCTGACGCAGGCGGTTGGAGCGTGCACCTGCCCGGCACGTTTGCCATCGGCACCACGACGCCCGATCGCTGTGGCACGCACGGCGACGCGCCGAACCGCCCCGACGCCCAGATCCTCGGCGAACTCGATAGCGGGGCCTACGTCGCGATGTTCCAGCGGCTCATGGGCGCCGCCCCACCAGAGTTCCGGGCGCTCGGCCTCGATGGCTTGAAGCAGTTGCGCTGGCGCCTGCGGTTTGTCGGTTCGCAGATCCTCGATGAGTTCGAAGTCGAACTCGGCGACGAGCCGAGCGGCGTCATCGGCGCGCTACTGACCGGCAAGGCGAAGCTGCCGCCGCAAGCCCTGCCCGCTGGGGCGCTGGCCCAACTGCGCTGCACGATCGACGTCGGCCTCTTGGTCACGGCGCTCGAGGGCGTGATCGGCAACGAACTGCCCGAAGCCATCACCAAGGTCGCGCGCAAGGCCCTGACCGGTGGCCTGGCGCTCGGCGTCAGCGCTCCCGCTAAAGGCAGCCTGAACCCGCGCATCTACCTCTCGCTCGGCATCGCCGATGAGGCCGCGTTCGACAGCTTGCTCGCCATGTTGCCGAAGGACATCGCCCAGAAGCAGGTGACCTACGAGGGCACGCCGTGCACGGTGCTGACGATCGAGGGCATGCCGAGTGTGTTCCAGCCGGCGTTCTATCGCCGCGACGGCCTCCTGCATGTCGCCATGTCCGGCCTCAGCCTGCGCGCCTTCGTGAAGGCCCAGTCGGCGGACGTCGTGGCAATGGACGTGGGCGACGCGCCAGTGCCCGAGGGCCTTGGCGAACTGCTGCCCAACGTCGACGTGCGCTGGGACGAGCGGGCGTTGTACGAGACCTACCACCAGATCTGGCTGCCGCTGCTGAAGCTCGCGCCGGACCTCGGGAAGGTCATGCTCCCGATCGACGCGATGCCGTCGCCCGAGGCCGTGGCCTCGTTCCTTGGCAAGGGTCGCGGCGTCCTGCGTCGGCACGACAAGACGTTCACGCTGCAACAACTTGGCGGCCTCGGTGGCGTCGAACTGGCGGCCATCGCCATGACCTGGGGCCCCGTGCTCTCGGGTCTATTCCACGCTGACCACATGCACGAGGAGCTGCAACGGCAGTTCGCCATGCACCAGCTCACTGCGGTGTGGCCGGCCTTCGAAGCGTTCCACAAAGCGAACCAGCGCTGGCCGAAGGATCTCGGCGAACTGTTGATCGCCCAGAAGCTGCCGGCGGATGCGCTCTACATCCCCGGCAGCGCGATGACGGACGAAGTGCCGATGCCGGCGGGTATGGCCCCGGGCCGCAGTTCGTACCGCTACTTCCCGCAACCGCTCGCTCTCACCGTCAACGGCGTGGACGTTCGAGTGCTGCTGATCGCGCTGGCGCCGCAGCGCTACAACCGCCCGATGCTGGCCGAACTGGGCATGATCCCGGACTGCTACGGGGAGCAGAGCACGCAGCCGATCGACAAGTTCGGTAAGTAGAGACGCGAACGGAAGGGCCAGTCGCCTACTTGCCCGGCGCCGCCTGCATCCGCGCGAACACCGCCGCCGCCACCGCCTTTGGCAACGTCGGCATCGCTTGCAGCTGCTCGAGGCTCGCCGCGCGCAGAGCCGACAACGAGCCAAAGTGCCGCAGCAAGGCCCGCCGCCGCGTCGGCCCCACCCCTGGAACGTCGTCGAGTTCGCTGGCGATCTTGCCGCGCGCCTGGCGATGGAAGGTGATCGCGAACCGATGCGCTTCGTCGCGCAGGGCGGCCATCAGCAACGTCTCCGGCGCATGCAGCGGCAGCGGCCGGGGCTCTTCTTGTCCAGCCAAGAAAAGGCGCTCCCCGCTCTCCGCCCGCGCATCACCGTGTCCTTGCAAGCGGCTCTTGGCGAGGCCACACAAGCACAGATCGTCCTGCAGCCCGAGCTCGGCGATCGCCCGTTCGGCAGCCGCCAATTGGCCCTTGCCACCATCGACGACGAGCAGATCCGGCAGCTCCTCGTCGTCGCGTTCGAGGCACAGCTGCAGACTGCGCGTCACCGCTTCCTGCATGGCCGCGAAGTCGTCGCCCGCATGCGCCGCCGAGATCTTGAAGCGCCGGTACTGCGGCTTGCTCGGCTGCCCATCGACGAAGCAGACGCGCGACGCCACCGTGTTGGTCCCTTGCATCGTCGACACATCCAGGCAATGCAGCCGCCGCGGTGCATCGGGCAGATCCAGCAACTTCGCCAATCGCTCCGCACCAAGCAGCCGCCGCGCGCGGGCGTCGGACGCCGCGGCATCGGCCAGTTCCGCATTCTGCGCCGCCAACTCCAGGTGCCGCTTCTTGTCGCCGCGCTGCGGCACCTGCAGCTCGACCTTCGCGCCCCGCTTGTGCTGCAACCACGCCGTGATCATCGCCGTCTCGGCAGGCAAAGCCGGTAGCAACACGGTGCCCGGCACATAGCGATCGCCTTCATAGAACCGGCCGAGCAATTCACCCAGCAACAGCTCGTCCGGCAGCTCGCTGCGAAATGTAAAGCGACGGCAGTTCTCCAGCGCACCGGTCCGAAACGACAAGAACGCCACCGCGATCTCGTCACCGGCGCGATGCATGCCCAGCGCATCCTCGTCGCCACCACCGGCCACCACCGCCTGCGGCTCGGCCGTGCGCTGCAGCGCCTGGATCTGGTCCTTCAGCGCCTGCGCGCGTTCAAACGCCAGCGCCGCCGCCGCTGCCTGCATGCGCGCGCGCAGATCCGCCAACACCGCCCCGACGTCACCGCGCAGAAAGCGCACCGAGTGATCGAGCAACTCGTCGTAGGCCGTGCGCGTGATGAAGCCAACGCACGGCGCCGGACAGCGCCCGATCTGGTGCTTGATGCACGGCCGCGTGCGGTTCTTGAACACCGGATCGCGGCAATCGCGCAGCGGCACGATCTTGTGCAAGAGCCGCAGCGTGCGTCGCACCGACTGCGCCGAGGCGAACGGTCCGAAGTAGATCGCGCCGTCTTCGTGGCGCCGCCGCACCAAGCGATACCACGGCCACTCTTCACGTCGATCGAGGCGCAGCAACAAGAACGCCTTGTCGTCCTTCAGCCTGAGGTTGTAGCGCGGCTGCCGCTTCTTGATGACCGTGTTCTCAAGCAGCAGCGCCTCCTGCTCGGTCGCGGTCGCGACGAAATCGACATCGGCGGCTTCGGCGGCGAGGAACGGCAACTGAAAGCGACCATCGCCGCCAGGCTTGCAGTAGCTGCGCACGCGGGCTCGCAGGTCGGCAGCCTTGCCAACGTAGAGCGCTTCGCCGTCAGCATCGGTGAAGATGTAGATGCCAGGCGAGGTCGGAAAGCGAGCTACCTTGTCGGCGATGCGCGCGTTCATGCGCTACAGCAACTCCATGTCGAGCTTCTCGAGCCGATAGACCTCGTCGCGAATGCGCGCCGCGAGCTCGAAATCCAGGTTCTTGGCGGCGGCCATCATCTCGTCGCGCATGCGCTTGGTGTGCACCAGCAGTTCTTTGTGGTCGGCGAACTGGCGCCGCGGCCCACGGTCCGCCGCCGCACTGGGCGCCTGCTTGCCCTTGCCGCGGCCCTTGCCTTTCTTCTGCCCCGACATCGGCAAGTCACCGTTCTCGTCGGCTGGCGCTTCCATCAAATCGCGCACGGGCTTGACGATGGTCGTCGGCGTGATGTTGTGTTCTAGGTTATGGGCCCGCTGGCGCACGCGGCGCCGCTCCATCTCAGCCAACGCCCCGTCGATCGAAACAGTGCGGCGGTCGGCATACAAAATCACGCACCCCTCGACATTGCGCGCCGCGCGCCCGCAGGTCTGGATCAGCGACGTCTTGCTGCGCAGGTAGCCTTCCTTGTCGGCATCGAGCACCGCCACCAGCGTCACTTCAGGAATGTCGAGCCCTTCGCGCAGCAGGTTGATGCCGACCAGGATGTCGAAGACACCGAGCCGCAGGTCGCGCAGCAAGGCCGTACGTTCCAGGCTGTCGATGTCGCTGTGCAGATAGCGCACCTTGAAGCCGAGGTCGCGCAAATAGTCGGTCAACTCTTCGGCCGAACGCTTGGTCAACGTCGTGATCAACACCCGCTGGTGTTTGGCCACCCGCACCCGCACTTCGCCGACAACGTCGTCCACCTGCCCCTTGGCCGGCCGCACGTCGACCGGCGGATCGACCAGCCCCGTCGGCCGCACCACCAGTTCCACCACCCGCGCCTCACTGCGTTGCAGTTCGTACTCACTCGGCGTCGCCGACACGTACACAACCTGCCGCTGCAAACTCTCGAACTCGTCGAACTTCAGCGGCCGATTGTCGATCGCGCTCGGCAGGCGAAAGCCGAAGTCGACCAAGGTCGTCTTGCGCGCTCGATCGCCGCGATACATGCCGCCCGCCTGCGGCACCGCCACGTGCGATTCGTCGACCACCAACAGGAAGTCGTCGGGGAAGTAATGCACCAAGGTCGCCGGCGGCTGCCCTGGCAAGCGCCCATCGAGGTGGCGGCTGTAGTTCTCGATGCCTTGGCAGAGGCCGGTCGCCCGCAGCATCTCAAGGTCGTGCCGCGTGCGTTGCCCAAGGCGTTGGGCTTCCAGCAACTTCTTCTTGCCCTCGAGTTCGTGCAGCCGTTGCTCCAGCTCCTGTTCGATCGAACCACACGCGCGCTGCAACATGTCATTGGTCGCGACGTATTGGGTCGTGGGATAGATCGTGATGCGTTCGAGCACCTCGATCACTTCCCCGCGCAGCGGATCGATCGCCGTGATCGACTCGACCTCGTCACCCCACAGCTCGAAGCGAATGGCGCGCCCATCCTCGTACGACGGATAGACCTCGACCACATCGCCGCGCACGCGAAACCGCCCCGCCTGAAAGTCAAAGTTGTCGCGCACAAACTGGATCGCCGTCAGCTGCCGCAGCAACACGTCGCGATCGATGCGCTGCCCCTTCTGTAGGGTGACCGACAGTTCGCGGTAGGTCTCCGGCGAGCCAAGGCCATAGATGCACGAAATCGAGGCCACGATCAGCACGTCGCGCCGATCCATCAGCGAACGCGTCGCCGAGTTGCGCATGCGCTCGATGGCCTCGTTGATCATCGCGTCCTTCTCGATGTACGTGTCCGTCGTCGGCACGTACGCCTCGGGCTGGAAGTAGTCGTAGTAGCTGACGAAGTACTCGACCGCGTTCTGGGGAAAGAACGACTTGAACTCCGCATACAGCTGCGCCGCCAACGTCTTGTTGGGCGCCAACACCAAGGTCGGCCGCTGCACCTGTTCGATCACCTTGGCGACGGTGAAGGTCTTGCCCGAACCGGTGACGCCGAGCAGCGTGCAAGCCTTGGCGCCGTCTTCGATCCAGCGGCTGAGTTGCCCGATCGCGGCGGGCTGGTCACCTGCCGGCCGCATGTCGGACTGCATCACAAAGCGCATGGCGTGAGGGTGTACGCGAAGGCGGCCCGCGGCAACAGCTCTCGCCCGGGCGACGAGGTGGACGACGAGGTGGGCGCGTGCCCGCCGTTGACACCCTCGCCGCGACGGCCTTACGGTGACGCTCGCCCCTCCCGACCCTTCACGCCAGCAGGTCCTACGTGTCCCGACGCTCCCGTTCTTCTTCGTCCGCACGCGGCCGCGCCGACGCTGGCCCCCGCGACGACGGCAAGGTCGACATTTGCTGCCCACAATGCGGCGCTCGCTACCGGGTCGCGCCCGACACGCTTGAGACCAAGATCGAATGCAGCGACTGCCACCGCGTGTTCTATGGCAAGAACACGGTCGGCAAGCGCATCGCGCCCGACAACACCAAGGCCTACTTCGGCTTCGGTGCGGCGGCCGTGATCCTGATCGGCGTCTTCATCGCCATGGCGAGCAGCGGCGACAAGAAGGCGAAGCCGACCGCACCACCGACCGCCAAGGCGCCGACGTATTCTCTCGGCGACCATCCGCGCACCCACCAACTGGTGAAGTGGGCGCGCGCGATCGCTACCGACAACCGCCTGGTGCAGAAGACGCACTCGGATCTCACCGCAGTCGGCAAGCAACTCAACATCATCGGAGTCACCGACCCAGTGACCGTGATGAAGGAGCTGCAGAGCCACGAATCCACGCGCTACCTGCGCGAACTGCAGTGTGAGAGCGGGATGCTGGTGACCCAGGCCGACATGACCGGCGCCACCGGCAGGGGCATCGTCTATCTGACGCCGCGACCCGGCGATGACACCTACCTCAACAAAGTGCGCGGCGAGATCGTGGTCGAGTTCCGCATGGAAGGCGAACAGGTGCGCGTCACGGGTTGGATGACAACGACGAAGCCAGAACGCAATCCCAAGAAGCCCGCCAAGTGACGCCGCCAGACCTCGACGCCTTCTCGACCAGAGCCCCAGCATGACCGCTGTGCAAATCACCTGTGACAACTGCGGCGCCAAGTACAAGCTGCCGGAGTCGTTCGCGGGAACCCAGGCCAAGTGCCAAAAGTGCGGCAGTGCGATCGATGTCGCGCGCCAACGCGCCAGCCCCGACGAAGCGGCGACCGGCGCCCGGCCAGCCGCGGCCGCGAGGCCGGCCATCGATCGCAGCAAGCTGGCGCCGCCAAAGCACCACGAACGGTCCACCCCCACGGGCCGCGACAGCAAGTCGGCGAAGCCCGGCAGCACCTCGGCAAAGCCCGGCAGTACCTCGGCGAAGCCCGGCAGTACCTCGGCGAAGCCCGG
>CANEYR010000062.1 GCA_947444055.1 Planctomycetota bacterium | reverse complement strand
TCTCCAATTGCCGCGCCTGATCGCGTTCCCGCAACAGCTGCACATGCCGCAAACCACGCGCGGTCGCCTCCAACAGCTTGTCCTTGGTTACCGGCTTGCTGATGTAGTCGAAGGCACCTCGACGAACCGCCTCGGAGGCCGTCTGCAGATTGGGCTCACCGGTGATCAGAATGACCGGCTCCTGGCAATGCCGCACTTCGACCACTTCGCGCAACACCTTCAGACCGTCGAACTCCGGCATCACGATGTCGCTGATCAATACCTCGAAGCGACCGGGCACCAGATGCTGCTCGACCGCCCGAAAGCTGTCACCGCGCAACACCTGGTGCCCTTGTTGTTCGAGGAAGCGTGCGAGCGTGTGCTGCAAACGCGCCTCGTCATCGATCAGGACAATTCGAGCCATGGGTGAGATGAGGATTCTGGCGGGATCGCCTTGGCTTGCGCCCGGGCCGCTGTGCGTAGTGGCAACGCTCCCCTTTGCGTAGACGATGGCGACGACAGCCGGGTAAGAAAACGCCTTGATGGTAGCTGCCTTGGTGACCCCAACCGCCCGTTGCGTCGATCGCGCGCTAGCGATCGCGGCCGTCGCCGCCGGCAGCGCGGCGTTCGCATTCGGCATCGCCACCATGCCCGGGGCGTTGTTGCTGGCAAGCGCCGCGGCCTGCGCGGGGCTCGCGACCGATCGGCCGCGCAGCCGCCGCCGAACTCGTGACGCCGTGCAGACCGCGGTCCGCGAAGTCGCACACGAACGCGCTGTAGCACTCGACAGCGCCGCCAAACACGCCGCTCGCTGGCAAGCGATCGTCGACACGGCGACCGAAGGCATCGTCACCATCGACTCGAGCGGACTCATCGAGTCGGTCAATGACGCCGCCCTCCGCTTGTTCGGGTTCGAAGCGGCGGAGCTGCTGGGCAAGAACGTCTCCATACTGATGCCAGAGCCGTTCCACAGCGAACACGACGGCTACTTGCGACGGTACCTGACCACCGGCGAGAAACGCATCATTGGCATCGGCCGCGAAGTCATCGGCCTGCGCAAGGACCGGACCGAGTTCCCGATCGACCTGTCCATCGGCGAAGGCGCAACCGGCGGACGCCGCTTCTTCACCGCGGTGATCCGCGACATCACCGAACGCAAGGACATGCAGACCAAGCTCGCGCAGACGGAACGGCTGGCCGCCGTCGGTGAGCTGGCCGCCGGGGTTGCACACGAGATCAACAACCCGATCAACACCATCATCAACTGCGCGCAGTTGATCCAAGATGGTGACGATCCGCTGTCGAACTGCACCGTCATCCATGAAGAGGGTCAGCGCATCGCCGACATCGTGCGCGACCTGTTGCAGTTCGCACGCGACGATCGCGACCAAGCGCAACCGACCGCCCTTGCCGAAGTGGTCGCGCGCACGCGGCGCCTCGTGGAGGAGAACTGGAAACGCCACGGCATCACTTTGCATGTCGATACGCCCGACACGCTGCCGTTGGTGCAAGCGCGGCCGCAGCAAGTGCAGCAGGTTCTGCTCAATCTACTGATCAACGCCAAGGACGCGCTGCTGCAGTGCGAACGCGACGTGCGCCGCGTCTGGCTGACTGCTTGTGAGGCTGATCACGGCGTTGCGTTCACGGTTGCCGACAACGGCCCCGGCACGCCCCCAGCCCTCGGCACGCGCATCTTCGAGCCCTTCGTGACCACCAAGCGTGCGCGCGGCGGCACCGGCCTTGGGCTGTCGATCAGCAAGAGCATCGTCGAGGGCTACGGTGGCACGATCGAACTGCAAAGCGCCCCCGGGGAAGGCGCGAAGTTTCGCGTGTGGCTGCCGCTCGCTCCCTTGGAGTGACGATCAGCGATGACCGGCGCTCGGCCCCAGCAACGGCGCCGTGGCGGTGCGCGTGAGCTCGCCCGTCGCATCCGTGCAGTGCACGACGACCTCGGCCCGCAGCCCCGCCTTGAACTGCTTCGTCGGCACGAACACGTGCACTGGGATGCGGCGCACTTCGAGTGATTGCAGACTGAGCTCGGCGGTGCTGACCACAGTCTCGATCAGCCCACCGCCAACCACGGACACAGTGAACTGGCGGGCCGATGGCAACTTGTTAATCACCTGCAGATCGAAGGTGTTGTGCACGCGCTCGCCTTCGACCACATAGGCCCGGCCCGGAGAGCGCAGCAGGTTCGCCTCAAACGGCCGACGCCGCGTCATCGCCAGCGCCAGCGTGCCGAGGCCGGCCAGCAATAGCACCGCGTAGAGCCCCACACGGCCGCGCCAGAACCGGCGCCCGCCGGTCGCAAAACCGCGTTGGCTGTCGTAGCGGACGAGGCCGATCGGGCGCGCGAGCTTGGTCATCACCGCGTCGCAGGCGTCGATGCAATTGGCACAGCCGACGCACTCGAGCTGCACGCCGTTGCGGATGTCGATGCCGGTCGGACACACCGCGACACACCGGTAACAGTCAACACAGTCGCCAGCTCCCTCCGTGTGAGCGACGCCGCGCGGTTCTCCCCGTTTGGCGTCGTAGCCCACCAGCAGCGTGTCCTGATCGTAGAGAGCGCCCTGCAGACGACCGTAGGGGCAGATGACAATGCACATCTGCTCACGAAACCACGTGAAGTTGACGAACATCGCGATCGTCGCGACCAGCATGAACACGAACGCGGTCGGGTGCTGAGCTGGCGACGAAGTCACCGCCTCGATGAGCACTTCGACCGGCATGAAGTAGCCGAGGAAACTGTGCGAGATCACCGCCGCGATGACGAAGAACACGAGCATCTTGGTGCCGCGCCGCAGCACCTTGCCCGCCATCCCGGCCTGATCGAGTTTGGCTCGCGCGGCCGCTGGCCCTTCGATCAGCCGTTCCACGCGACGGAACACACCTTCGAGAAACACCATCTGCGGGCACGCGTAGCCACACCACATGCGACCGAACAACGCGGCCACGACGAAGAGGGTGAAGCCGAGACCCGAAACGAAGAAGAACGCGAACCAGAAGTCCTGGGCGTTGAAGGTGTGCCCAAACAAGAAGAAGTGGCGCGCCGGAATGTCGATCAGGAAGACTGGATGCCCACCAAGACGCAACCACGGCCCCAGCAGATAGACCGCGATCAGTAGGTACCACAGCGCGTGCTTGCGCCGTTGGAACCGGCCGCTGACGTCGGCGGGATGCACTGGATTGCGCGAGCCGTCAGGATTGACACTGAACATCGAGTCGACGTCCGGGCGGCGCACAACGGGGCGGCCCTTCTGCACGAGGGGACGCGCCGCGCCATTCGCTGGCGTCTTGGCAGCGGATTCAGGCATCGGGCGAGAACGCTGCGCGCGGCAGCGCTACTGCTCCTTCTTGGCGTTGGGCTCCGGTTCCTTGCCGGGCACTCGCGTGTTCTGAATCGACAACACGTACGCCGTCGCGCGCAGCACGAACTGCATGCCTTCGCCTTCGAACGCCTGCATGCCGCCCATGAATCCCTTGGCGAGATTCTGTTCGCGGCCCTTCAAGATCGACGTGTAGATGTCCATCGGCTTGGCGCCGTAGATCCACACATCATCAGTCAGGTTGGGCCCGACCAGACCGCTGCCATCCGGCTTGTGGCACAACGCACACTTGGTTTGGTTGCGGAAGATGCGCTCCCCTTCGGCGACGAAGGCCGGTTCCTTGGCGAGCTTGCGCAGCATCTCGTCGGATACCGGATTGGCCGCGAGCATCGCTTCGACCTTTGTGGCCGCCGCCTTCTGCTCCGCGATGTAAGCCTCACTCGGCAGATCCCCGGTGCCCAGCGTGTGGTAGTGCACCCAGTACATCAGCGAGTAGATGCAGGCGAGGTAGAGCGACCACAGCCACCAATTCGGCAGGCGATTATCGAACTCCACGATGCCGTCGTAGGCGTGGCCACGCGTGACTTGGCCGGTCATGACTGGTTGCTCCCTTGGGCGTCGTCCTGCAGCGGCAGCGACGCCATACGGCGGTACTCAGGGGCTCGGGAGCGCTGGCTCGTGCGCACGAGCACGGCCAAGAAGAACGCGATGAAGATCGCCATCGCGATCAGAGGCAGGTCGAACCACGTGGTGTTGGCGAGCAGTTGGCGGACCATGTCACTTCCCTCCTTCGATGTTCACCGCCTGCGACCGCGCCGGTGGCAGATTGCGACCAAGGCGCATCAAGTAGGCGATGAGCGCCACGATCTCGGACTCGGCATCGGCACCCGCCTTGCCCTGCGTCGCCAAGTTGCTGACAACGGTCGCCGCCTGCGTGCGGTAGGCGTCCGAAGCACCGAGCAGCTGCTCGTCGGTGTAGGGCGTGCCAAGCTTGCGCAGCACGAGCATCTTGTCGACGACGACACGCGCATCGACCTGCTGCGTGAAGAGCCACGGATAGGCCGGCATGATCGACAGGTTGCTGTCCATCGTGAACGGCTGCCCGTAGCGCGGATCGAACATGTGGTCCCAGTGCCACGACTCGTTGTATTTGGTCCCGACGCGCGCCAGATCCGGACCGGTGCGCTTGCTGCCCCACTGGAACGGGTGATCCCACATCGACTCCTCGATGCGACTCGGCGTGCCATAGCGAATCTGTTCGCTGCGGAACGGGCGGATCATCTGCGAGTGGCAGGTGTAGCACCCCTCGCGCACGTAGATGTCTCGGCCCGCCAACTCGAGTGCTGTGTACGGCTGCACACACATCTCGCCGTTCGCAGCCATCGGCACCTGCTTGTCGATGATCAAACCGGGCAGCAGTTCGTAGACACCACCAATCAACACGGCGATCAGCGTCAACACTGAGAACGCCAACGGGCGCGACTCAATGCGCTCATGCCAGGTGTGGCGCCCTTGGTGCGTGCTATGAAACAGCATGGCAGCGGCGAACGCGACGATCGCCCCCAGCAGCACCAACCCGAGCACCGCGAGGCCGATGTTGGGCGTCGCGAACATCGTGGCCGCGAGCATTCCCAAGGCGGAGATCAAGACTGGCTTGCTGGTCAAGATCTGCCAGGTCGTTGCCTCACCCGCCAACCGTGGCGTGCGCGTCACCGTCACTTCCGTGGTGACGGTGACCGCGCGGCCCGCCATCGCCGTCGCGATCAGGTTCCAGGACATCATCAGCCACCCGACCACGTAGCAACCGCCGCCGACGCTGCGAGCCACGTACATCAGCTGCTGGCTGTTGATGATTGCACTCCAGTCCGTGTGCACGAGGCCCCCGTCACCGGTCTCCTCGCGCCACATCAGACCCTGGCCGACGCCCGAGACCCACATCGACGCGACGTAGATCAGGATGCCGAAGGTGCCGATGTAGAAGTGATAGTCGGCGAGTCTCGTGCTGTGCAGTTTGGTGCCGAACAGCTTGGGCACCAACCAATAGAACATGCCCGCCGCCATGAAGCCGTTCCACCCGAGCGCGCCACTGTGCACGTGGCCGATGATCCAATCGGTGTAGTGCGCAAGGGCGCTGACCGACTTGATCGACAGCAGCGGGCCTTCGAACGTCGCCATGCCATAGAACGTGACGCCGGCGACGAAAAACTTGAGCACTGGATCGCTCCACACCTTGTGCCAGGCGCCGCGCAACGTCAGCAAGCCGTTCAACATGCCGCCCCACGACGGCGCCCACAGCATCAGGCTGAAGAGCATGCCCAACGACTGCGCCCAATCAGGGAGTGCGGTGTTGAGCAGGTGGTGCGGGCCGGCCCAGATGTAGAGAAACACCAGCGCCCAGAAGTGCACGATCGACAGCCGGTAGCTGAACACCGGCCGATCCGCAGCCTTCGGCAAGAAGTAGTACATGATCCCGAGGATCGGCGTCGTCAGGAAGAAGGCGACCGCGTTGTGGCCGTACCACCACTGCGTCAGCGCATCCTGAGCGCCCGCGAACACGCCGTAGCTTTTGCTGCCTGTCACTGGCAGTGACAGGTTGTTGACGATGTAGAGCACCGCGATCGTCAACACGGTCGAGATGTAGAACCAGATGGAGACGTAGAGGTTCTTCTCGTTGCGGATCGCCAGCGTCCAAAAGAAGTTCACGGCGAACGCGACCCATACCAGCACGACCGGCACATCGAGGAACCACTCGAGCTCGGCGTACTCCTTGCCCTGCGTCATGCCGAGCGGCAGCGTCACTGCGGCACCGACAATGATCAGTTGCCACCCCCACAGGTGGACCTTGCTCAGCAGGTCCGAAGCCATGCGCGTCTTCAACAACCGCTGGCTCGAGTAGTAGATGCCAGCGAACATCATGTTGCCGACCAACGCGAAGATCACCGCATTGGTGTGCAGCGGGCGCAGGCGCCCGAAGGTCAGAAACGGCGTGTCGAAGTTGAGGGCGGGGAAACTCAGCTGCAGCGCGATGAGCAGACCGACGAACAGCCCGATCGCGCCCCAGCCGACGCTCGCCCAGACGAAACCGCGCACGACGCCGTCGTCGTAGACGACTTGCTTCGTTTGCAGGACAGAAACAGGTTCCATGGATTGCTACCTTGAGACGGGTGGAGAGGTTGGTTGCGGGACGCCAGTGGGACGCCCTTCGGTGTCGTCCTCGAGTGGCAGCAGGCAGAGTCGCTCGGACTCGTGGCAGTCGCCTTGCTTCGCCGACCACACGAACAGCACCAGCGAGCCGACGACGAGCACGAGGCTGCAGAAGAGCAACAGCGGCACGATGCTCATGCGCTCCTCCTGGCTTGCTGCATTCGCACACTGGTGTGCAGCACGAGTGCCGCGGAGCTGAGCGGCATCAAGATGGCGCACAACACGGGCGTCATCGCGGCGGCAAAACAGAACACCAGCGCCGTCGCGTTGTAGAGCAGGGCGAGCGCCAGGTTGGTGCGCACGACGTTGCTGTGCCTGGATGCGACCGTGAACAACGAGTTGACCGCACCGGCCTCCGCACCGCGGAAGCAGAAGTCGGCGCGCGCTGGCAGCACTGGGCGATCCATGGCGGGTGTGCCCGCACAGAAGGCGGCAGCGAACGCCGGGGCGTCGTTGAGTCCGTCGCCGACCATCATGGTGTCGTGGTGATCGAGCGCAGCGATCGCCTGCGCCTTGTCCTGTGGCGACATGCCGCCGTGCGCACGTTCCCTTGGCACGCCGAGGTGAACGGCAGCCGTGCGCACGCGATCCGCGCGGTCACCCGAGAACAAGTGCACGTCGAGCCCACGGCGGTGCAGCGCCGCGATCTCGGCCACCGCCCCGGCGCGGAAGTCCTCTTCGAGATCGAAGGTGGCCACCACGTCGCCAGCACGCGCCAGCACGCAGTCGCGGCTGCCTGTCGATGGCTCCGGCACGCCGCAGAACGCGCGACTGCCGAACCGCCACAGCACACCTGCGTGCATACCCTCAAGTCCCTTGCCCGGCACTTCGTTGACGACGATCGTCGGCACGAACGGCGCCGACGGCAGGCACTGCAACACCGCTTGGCTGACCGGGTGGTTGGAAGAGGCCGTCATCGTCGCCAACACCGGCAGCACGTCATTCGCCAGCGGCCCGCGCGGTGTCGCCCGCAGGCCGCCGAAGGTGACCGTGCCGGTCTTGTCGAAGACCACGCGCCGAATGCAGCGCACCTTGTCAAGCAGGCTGCGCGTGCGCACGAAGACGCCGCGCCGCCGCAAGATCGCCAGGGCCAGATGGAAGGCGAGCGGCGTCGCAATGCCCATCGCACACGGACAGGTGATGACAAGCACGCTGATCGCGACCGGCAGTGCCTGCGTGGTATCGAGGAACGACCACCAGACGCCCGCCATCGTCGCAGCGAGCAGCACACCGACCGCATAGTTGCGGTGCAGCAAGTGCCAGAACCGCACCCGACCATGAGTGTTCTCGCGGTCGATCGGTTCCTGCCCGAGCAACTGCGAAAGGCCCGAACTCGCATGGTCCGAACGCGCCTCCACTTGCACGGCCGAACGGCCAGCCAGGAACGCACCAGCCGGCACTTCGGCGCCCTTCGCAAAGGCACGCGGCTCGCTTTCACCATTGATCCAGTCGAGCGAGAACGCCGCGTCGCCAGCGAGCAACGCGACTTTGACCGGCACCAGATCGCCCGCCGCCAGCAGGATGCGATCGCCGACGCGCAAGCGCTGCACCGGCACACTCTCGACGACGCCGTCGGTCAACCGCCGTGCACGCATGTGTTCGACGCCATCGTCGGCGAGCACTTGGTCGCGGCTCTGCGCCAGCGTTCGCTGCTGCAAGAAGCGTCCGCCCAGCATGAACGCGGTGAACAGCGAGACCGTGTCGAAGTAGGTCGGCCCGCCCGTGAGCTGGCCGTACACCGAACCCGACCACGCGAGCAGTAGGCCCAGCGAGATCGGCAAGTCCATGTGCACGATGCGCACCCGCAAACCGGACAGCGCCGTGCGAAAGAAGACCGGGCCGCCGATCAACACGCTAGCGGTGCCGAGCCCCATCAACACCCAACCGAACAACGCTCGCAGCGAGCTGTCGGCTGCCTCGACGGCGACGTCGAGACCAAAGTAGAGACTGACCGCCAAGATCATCGCGTTCATCGCGAGCGCGACGCACAGCCCCAACCGCACCAGCAGGCCGGTATCGCGCACGAGCCGCCGACTCGGCGGCGCCATCGCATAGCCAAGGCGCGCGGCCGTCGCCAGGAACGCCGCGGCCGCCCCACTGCCCGCCTTGTAGGCGAGCGTTGCTTGGCCGAGCGAAGCCGCGATGTGCAGGTCCAGCGCGCCGTGGTGCCGCTTCCACACCGTCTGCAGCAGCCACACGCAAGCCGCACAACGCAGACCCTGCACATCGAGCACGAGCCGCGTCGAGTCGCCGACCGTCGCGGCGACTTCGAGTTCGGGCAGCCAATCGCAATTAGCTGCCCGCGGCACGCTGCCAACCGCACCCAACTTGCTGCCGCCGAGGTCGTAGAAGCGCAGCAACCCTTCTTGCTGCAACAGACCGTGCACCGCTTCGCAACCGGCACAGCAGAACAGCGAACTACGCCGTTCGCTCGGCACCATTAAGCCGCAGTGCTTACACCGCGCCGGGGCCGTCCCTCCCATCATCGCGGCCTCCGCTGAAGTGCGGGGGCGCGATGGATGTTCCATCGCCGAGACTGCCGGTCGGAGCCTCATGGATTCGCAATGACGCCCTGGTTCGATTCTTTCATCTTCGGTGCCGCCAACTCGCTGCACTGCGCGTGCATGTGTGGTCCGCTCGCCTTGGCATTCCAGAGTGGGACCAAGGGCGCATTCTCGTACCACATGGGGCGCACCCTCTCGTATGGGGCAATCGGCGTAGTACTGGGGGGGCTCGGATCCGTACTCGGCAGCGCGAAGCTGGCGACACCAAGCGCTTGGGTGGCCTTCGTGTTGGCGGCGGGGCTGCTCGTGCTGGCGTTGCTCGGCGAGCGGGGCGCCCTCGCCATTCCGGGTCTCGGCCGAGCGATGCAACGCGCGATGGCAAGCACGCGGTCGCTGTCGCCAACGGCGCGCGCTGGCCTGCTCGGCACCTTCACACCGCTGTTGCCGTGTGGCCTGCTGTGGGCTGCCTGCGCCGGCGCGGCGATGTCTGGCACCGCCCTCGATGGCGGCAGTGTGATGCTCGGCTTCGCCCTCGGTTCGCTGCCGTTGCTGCTGCTGGCGCAGACCCAGGCAGGCCGATTGTCTCGACGCTTCGGCGCTCGGACGTTGCGCCGACTGCAGCAGTCCGCGATGTTGCTCGCTGCCGCCACGCTAGTGTGGCGCGGCTTTCTTAGCCTGCAGGGTTCGTCTTGCTGCCACTGACTTGTTGACCGCGTCTTGCTGACCGCTCGCATTCTCTGTTGGAACGTGCACAAGTGCGTCGGCGGTCTCGATCGCCGCTACGACCCTGCACGCATCGCTGCCGTCATCGCGACGGCGGCTCCTGACGTCGTGCTGCTGCAAGAGGTCGGGCAGAAGGGTCGCTGGTATCGCGGCGAACGCCAAGTCGATGTGCTCGGCGACGCCCTTGGCTTTTTGCACCGCAGCTACTTTGTGAACGTTCGCTTCGGACCGCGGCGCGGCGAGTATGGGAACGCGATCCTCAGTCGGCTGCCGATCGCATCGACCGAGAACATCGATCTGACGGTGCCGCAAAAGAAGGCGCGCAGCGGGCTGCACGCCGAACTGCGCCTGCCGACGTCGCCCGGCCACACCCGCACGCTGCACGTGTTTAACCTGCACCTTGGACTGGGCGAGGCCGAACGGCGGGCCCAACTCGAACGGCTGCTGCGGTCGCCCGCGATGCAGTCGATTCAGGCCAACACGCCAGTGCTCGTCGCCGGCGACTTCAACGATGTCTGGGGATCCCTCGGCAAGTCGACGCTAGCGCCCATCGGCTTCCGCGGACCGGCGCGTGCGCTGCGCACGTTCCCCGCTTGGGCCCCGCTGCGCGCGCTCGATGCGATGTATGTGCGCGGCGATGTGGAGATGCGGGCGTTGGAACGGCTGCGCGGCCACGGCGTTCGCACTGCCTCTGACCACGTGCCTTTGGTCGCCGACCTGCACCTTGCGGCACCTTGACGCGTTGGCGCCAAGTCGTCAGCGTTCACTCACCAGATAGACCGCAAAGCTGCCAAGCCAGTGGCCGCCTTCGTAGTGCTCGCCGGTGACCGCGGCGAGTCCGGCGGTGCGATGGGTCGCCGCCGCGGCGAGCAACGACGCCCGACGCGCATCGTCGGCCGGCAAACCCTTCGCGATGCCTTCGAGCATCCACGCCCGACTGAGATTGAGACCGTCGAGGTGCGCGAGTTTGCCGTCGCTCTTGTCGGTAACGACCGCGGGCATCAGCCACGTCGGCCGGCCATCGCTCGGCAGTTCGGGCAAGAACCGTTGCAACCACACCGCGAACTCCAAGGACGGCAGCACGCGCCGCATCAAGTCCGCTTCGGCGAGACCCGGCGACAAGAAGTCCTGCCCCGACGGCTCAAAGCGCAGGCTCCAACCACGATCGGTGGCATGGAACGCGCGCGCCCGGGTGTCGACGAGTTCGATCATCGCGTCATCGCGCGCCGCCACCGCCCAGTCGCGCAGCAGGGCCATCGCGAACGCACTCTGGCTGTGTTCCCCCGTGCGGATTGCGTGCGACAACTTGGGCAGCCACTCGCGCAGGCGAGCGACGGCAACCAACTCGAGCGGCGCCAGGGTGGCCCCCCACACACGCGCATCGTCGTGATCCCACGTGCGCAACTCGGCGGCAAGCTGCAGCAACCATGCGAGCCCATACGGACGCTCGAAGGTGACGCGCCCCTTCGCCGTCAGGTACTTCGATTCCGTCGCCACCCGCTCCGCCGTGAAGTGCGCCGCCAAGACCAAGCGAATGCGCGAGGCCTCGGGCAGCGCTGGGAACTGCCGCAGCAACCGCACCAGCAACCAGTGCGCATGCACAGCGGAGTGCCAGTCGTAGCAACCGAAGAACACCGGCGTCAGTTCGCGCGGCGGCGCCACATCCGCATCGCTCTCGAGCGAATGGGAGAGCTTGTTTGGATACTCCTGATCCACACACTGCAACGCCAGCTTGGCAAACCGCTGCGCCGCCACCTGATCGAAGGCCGCCGCAGGATCTTGGCCGGGCAACACCGTGAGCAACGTCGAGCAGAACGCCACCAAGGCCGCATGGGCAGCAAGCATTCGCCCATGGAATCACGGCGAGCCCACGGCCGCCAACGCGTTCCCGCGCCCAACCACGCAGGCAGCCGCTTGCAGAGTCTTGCAGAAGCAAGGTGCAGCCACGTACACACCCACCCCCACCGCATGGCCCGCCCCCACCTGCTGATCCAGCCTGCACGCCACCGGCGACGGACCACGATGGCACGTGCCATGGCCCTGCTGCTGCCGCTCGCACTGCTCGGTTGCCGCGACGCCAACCGCCAAGGCGCGCTGCCGATCCGCGTTTTCGCCGCCGCCTCGCTCGCCGACACCTTCACCGATCTCGCCCGCGCGTTCGAACGCCAACATGCCGGGCAGCCCGTGCAACTGCATTTTGCAGGCACGCCCCAACTGCTGCTGCAACTGCGCGAAGGTGCCCGCGTCGACGTGTTGGCCACCGCCGACCCGATCGCCATGCAGGCCGTCGTCGCCACCGGGGCCACGACCGCCGCACCGCAGCAGTTCGCACAGAGCCAACTGACGATCGTGGTCGGGAAGGGCAACCCCAAAGCCGTGCGCGGCCTCGCCGACCTGCAGCGAAAAGACCTCACCGTGGCTCTTTGCGGCAAGGACGTGCCTGCCGGGCGGTATGCGCGGCAAGCGCTGCAACGCGCGAACGTCACCGTCGCCTCGGTGTCGGACGAAGCCAGCGTGCGCGCACTGGTGAGCAAGGTGGCGCTCGGCGAACTCGACGCCGGCATTGTCTACGCCACCGATGTGCGCCGCGGCGACGTCGACAGCGTGCCCATTGCCGCCGCCGACAATGTCGTGGTCAGCTATCCGATCGTCGCGCTGCAAGTCGGCGAGAACCGCGCCGGCGGCCTTGCCTTCGTCGCCTTTGTGCGCAGCCAGGTCGGCGGTGCGCTGTTGACCAAACATGGCTTCGTGCTGCCATGAAGAACGACGCGCCACGCAGCCAGCGACTCACCGTCGGCACGCTCGCCGCACTCGGCGTCGCGCTGTTTTCGCTGCCGCTGCTGGCGATCCTGGCGCGGGTGCCGTGGGCCGGTGTCTGGCAGCAACTGGGCTCTGCAGAAGTGCATGACGCGCTGCGGCTGTCGCTCATCAGCTCGCTGTCGGCGCTGCTGTGTGCCGCCGCCTTCGGCCTGCCCATTGCGGTGTGGTTGGCGAGCGGTCGCTCGCCACTGCGCACCGCCGCGCGCATCGTCGTCACGCTGCCGATCGTGCTGCCACCGGTCGTCGCCGGCGTCGCGTTGCTGCTCGCGTTTGGCAAGAACGGCCTGATCGGCAGCGTGCTCGATCGCTGGTTTGGCCTGCAGGTGCCGTTCACCACCTTCGGCGTCATCCTAGCGGCGGCCTACATGGGCATGCCGTTCTTCGTGCTGAGCACGGAAGCCGGACTGCGCTCCTTCGATCGTCGCTACCTCGAAGTTGCCGCGACCCTCGGCGCTGGCCCCTGGCGGCGCTTTCTCACGATCACGCTGCCCGGCATCGGACCTGCCCTGCGCACCGGGGCGTTGCTCTGTTGGGCGCGCGCGCTCGGTGAGTTCTGCGCCACACAAACGTTCGCTGGCAACCTCGCTGGCACCACCCGCACGATGCCGCTGTTGTGCAACCTGGCGCTTGAGTTCGATCCCAATCTGGCGATCTCCTTGAGCCTGATCCTGACGTCGGTGTCGATCGGCGTGCTCTTCCTGCTCCGCCACGGTTGGCAAGGTCAACGATGACCCTGTCGCTGCACTGCGAACTCACGCTCGGCACGCTGCACTTGCAGATGGAGCTCGAGGTCGCACCGGGAGAGACGGTCGCCCTGGTCGGCCAGAACGGCGCGGGCAAGTCGACGTGCTTGCGCACGATCGCGGGCCTCGTGGCCATCGACCACGGCCGCATCGCGTTGCACGGGGACGTGCTCGACGAGCCCACGACCAAGACCATGGTGCCGCCGCCCACGCGCCGCCTCGGCTACATGCCGCAAGAGCCACTGCTCTTTCCGCATCTGTCGGTGCGCGACAACGTCGGCTACGGCCTGCGCGCCCGCGGCGGCGATCGCACGCGCGTGCAAGCGCTCGCCGACGAATGGCTCGCGCGTGTTGGTCTCCCCGACTTCGCCGCCCGCCGTCCGCGCGAACTGTCCGGTGGCGAAGCCCAGCGCGTCGCCTTGGCCCGCGCCCTCATCACCGAGCCGCGCGCGCTGCTGCTCGATGAACCGCTGGCTGCCGTCGATGCCTCGGCCCGCTTGCTGCTCCGCCAACAACTGCAACAGCACCTGCGCGCGTTCCCTGGACCACGGCTGTTGGTCACGCACGACGCCGTCGACGCGTTCGTGCTCGCCGATCGCATCGCCGTGCTCGAGCAAGGCCGCCTGGTGCAAGTCGGCACCGCCGCCGAAATCGGCAGCCATCCCAAGACGCGCTACGTCGCCGATCTGGTGGGGCTCAATTTCCTGCGCGGTCGCGTGCACGACAGCGTGTTCACCACCGCGAACGGCGCCACGTTGGTGGTCGCCAGCACGATGCATGGGCCCGCGATCGCCACCGTGCATCCACGCGCGATCTCGCTGTTTCGCGAACGCCCACACGGTTCGCCGCGCAACGTCTGGCGTGCCGAAGTCGTCGGCATCGAACCGGCACTCGCTGGTCGCCGTGTGCAGTTGGGTGGCCCCGTGCCGCTGGTCGCCGAAGTGACCGCCGCCGCCATCGCCGAGCTCGCGCTCGCCACGGGCGAAGTGGTGTGGCTCTCGTTGAAGGCAACCGAGGTCAGCGTCGCCCCGGCTTGACCTGACTGCTGCCTGCGAACGGCCAACCCGTGCAGCCCATGGCATTGGCCGGTGCTCGGGTCGCGCGGGGGTCGGCGAACAGGTTGTCCCCGCCACCACATCCCCGACAACGGCATTGCCCGCTACCCTTCGCCCCGAACCATGCACCAATCCCTCGCTCTCGCCAGCCTTCTCGCCACCGCCGCCACGGTGTGCGCCCAGTCCGACTTCGACCTCGACAAGACGACCGCGGGCACGCTCGGCGGCTCGCTCGTCCTGCAGGTTCGCAACGCGCCGGCCAACATGCCGTGCTTGATGATGCCCAGCTTCAATGCGGGCCCGACGCCGATCGCGATCCTCGACCCGATCGACCCACGCGTGGTCAATGTCGGCATCGATCTGCTGAGCAACTGGTCGATCCTGCTGACGAGCCCGACCGGCACCGCCTCGCTGGCGACCGCACTGCCCAATGACCCCGCCTTCCAAGGCAGTGTTCTCTATTGGCAAAGCGCGACGTTGCCTGGCATCACGACCTTCATCGACGAGATCAGCAACGCCGTCGTCGTGCAGGTCGGTCAAGCCTCGACCAGCGCCGCCTTGCCGAACGCGCTGCTGGCGGCGCGCGCCGGGGCAACGCTGTGCTGGAACCGTCAATTGAATGCAGGCGCGGGCGACTTCTTGCTCGCCAGTGGGGCTTCGACCGAGATCTTCGGCTTCCGCTCGTTGGCCTCCACCGTCGGCCCAAACATGGTGACGCCGCGCGCCCTGCACGCGTCGGCCACGCTGAATGACGGCCGCGTGCTGTTCGCTGGCGGCGTCGATGGTGCGGCACTCGTCACCACCGCCTGCGAACTCTATGACCCGGTGAGCAACACGTTCACCAGCATCGCCAACCTGCTCGGCCCGCGCGCGGGTCACGCGGCCGCGACCATGCCGGACGGTCGCGTCATGGTGGTCGGCGGCACGACGAACTTCACCGACCTGACGGTCGCGATGACGTCGTCGTTGAACACCACCGAGATCTACAACCCCGTCACCAACACCTGGACCACAGGGCCGGTCATCGGTGGCCGCCGCTTGGTGCCGTCGATGACCCAGATCAGCACCGGTCGCTTGCTGATTGCTGGCGGTATCGAGGTGCTCGTGCTGTTCGGCATCCCGATCGGTGTGACGTCGACCAACAAGGCGCAGCTCTACAACCCGGCCACGAACACGTGGAGCAACGCCGCGAGCATGCCCGCGGGCCGCGCCTACCACCACGATAGCCAGGTCACGCTCGCCGACGGCCGCGTGCTGTTGTCGGGCGGCGTGCTCGTTCCCGATCTGCTCAACGTCGCCAACACGGCGGCCATCGCCAATGCCGACCTCTACAACCCGGCGACCAACACCTGGACCGCAACGACCATGAGCCAGGCGCGCACCGCGCACTCGGCCACGCGCCTGCCCAACGGCACCGTGATGGTGTGCGGCGGCAGCCAAGGCCTGCTGACTGCCCTCGTCACCATCGATGCCGTTGCGAGTTTCAACCCGACGACGAACGCCTGGACCGACCTGGCTCCGCTGACCGCACCTCGCGCTGGCCACAGTGCGGCAGTGCTGCCGGACGGCATGCTGGTGTTGCTGGGCGGCGGCGGCACTTCGAGCGAAGCGCTGCACTTCTGATCGGCCATCGACTCGCCCATCGCGGCAACGTCGAGCGGAACGATCGCGGGCGCTCCGCTTGCATCGTGTGGAGCATCCCGTCACCTTGTGGGGATGACCGACTCCCTCTACACCCCGCAGGGGCTGGCCGCGATGCTCGCCCGGCTGGATGGCTTGCGGCCGGATGCGCTGCGCAAGTGGGGCAAGATGAACGCGGCGCAGATGCTCGCGCACTGCCAACAGCCGCTGCGCGTGGCGCTGGGTGAGCTGCGATTGAAGCGTTCGCTGCTCGGCCTGCTGTTCGGTCGCTTGGCGAAGAAGAAGCTGCTGGCGCCAGCACCGTGGCAGCCCGGCATGCCGACGGCGCCCCAGTTCAAGATCACCGACGCCCGCGACTTCGCTGGGGAGCAACAGACGCTACGCGTTCTCGTCGAGCGCTTTGGCCGGGGCGGACCGGCGGCGCTGACCAAGAACCCACATCCATTCTTCGGTCCGCTGACCACCGACGAATGGCAAGCGCTGCAGTGGCGTCACCTCGATCACCATTTGCGCCAGTTCAGCGGCTGACCACAGCCCAGTAAATCACGGGCGCACCACTCAAGATGAGCTTGGTGCCAGGTCGATGTTTGCGCCGCTTCGTGCAACCGCTCGTCGCCCTGGCCACCTCCGTTCGCGACATCGCCGATCGCCAGGACGGACACGGTGCAAGCCACCACCAGCGCGCGCGGTCACGCCATCGGCACCCGCAAGAAGGCCCAATCAAGCTGGTCGCAGATGCAGGAACTGAGCAAGGCGATGGGTGAAATCGAACAAGCGAGCAACGAGGCGCAGGCGGTCGCTGCGGTCATCAACAAGATCGCCTTCCAAACCAACTTGCTCGCCCTCAACGCCGCCGTCGAATCGGCGCGAGCCGGTGAGGCCGGCAAAGGCTTTGCAGTCGTCGCCGAAGAAGTGCGCAGCCTGGCTCTGCGCAGCGCGGAGTCGGCGCGCGGCGCGGCGGCGATCATCACGCGATCGCGCGACGGGGCGCAACGCGGCGCAGCCGTCGCCAAGTCGCTCGCCGAGACGCTGCAGCAAGTCGTTGGCGGTCGATGGCCACCTGTGCCAGATTCCGAACACTCTGCCGTCCTGCGGCGCTTGGTCGAACGCTTCACGATCGCCGACAGGCGTGAGTCGCGAGCGACTCCGTGCCGCACTCAGCGCACCAAGCCTTCCACCACATAGCCAGCCCACAACGCCGGCAACGGGTCGCCGCCGTGCTTTTGCCGATTCGCGGCCAACTGGGCAAGTTGTGCGGTGCGCAGCGCCGTGCCTGGCGACACTCCTTGGCGCCATAGCTCGCGATAGAACGCAGTCATCAGGACCGCACTGCCCTGATCGTCGACGCGCCACAGCGTCGTCATGGTCCGACGCGCCCCAGCTAACCGCAGCGACCGGCGCAAGCCCAGGACCTGTTCACCTGCGAACGGACGCCCCACGCCACTGTCACAAGCGGACAGAACCGCAAGTTCGCAAGCGCGCAGGTCGAGCCATGACAACGGCCCCGCCCGCATGACCGCCGCGCGATTGCGATTGGCGTCCGCCAACGCGATCCCCGCACTGCTGCCGGCCACCACCTGCTGCGCCACCTGCCGGGCATCGCCACTCGCTTGGCGCTTCCACAGCACCGGCAAGGCCTGTGGCACGTCCATGGCCGTCCCGAGAAACCCATGCGTCGCCAAATGCACGTGCGTGCGCGTCGGCACCGACAGTCCCACCGAAGCAACCGTCGGCGCCTCGCCACGCAGCAGCAGGGCGCTGGTCGCGTTCGGACAGTGCGCGGCATACTCGCGGGCGATGGCGTCGATCTCGGCTGCGGTACCGGGCAGCGGCTGAAAGGGCTCGTCGCCGCCAAAGTCGACATCACCTAGCAGCAAGAGCGACGTGGGCGCCGACGGCGCGCTGGCAGCGACCAGGTCCGAGGCGGAGGCCACCATGCGCACCTCGACGTCCTCCACCAGCATCCGACTCGGGTCGCGCCCCGGCAACGCTGCGAACGGCACCATCGCGACGATGCCATCTGTCACCACATCGAGCACGCGCACGTCGTGCAAATGCGGCAGCAGCGGCAGCAACACCTTGTCCGCCAACTGCTGCAGAGCCCGAGCCTCAAGCGCCCGCCCGGTCGCGTCCGGACGCACTCGACGCCCCACCAATTGCATGGCGGTCGCGAGCGCCGCTTCGATGGGTTCGGTTGGGCCTAGCCAGACGACCTGCACCGGCCCCGTTGCGCGCACAAGGAAGGCCACGAGGTTCATCGCGGTGATCGGGACGACGACACCGGGCGAGTGCACTCGCGACGAGAAGGTGACGTAGTCGACGAACGCTTCGTTCGGCAGCAGATGTTCCTGCACCTTTGCCAACGACACCGTGTCGACACTCTCCTTGTCGATCGCCAACTCGGCGAGTTGACGCTCGGCCTCCTCTCGCTCCTCCAACAGCAGGCGATGCCGCTCCGCCTGCCGTGCCCCCCCAGCCCCGGCCACCGGTCCCGAAAGCACTGCGAGCTCACTGTCCATGGCGCGCAAGCGATCGAGCATCGCCAGGGACGCTTCACCAAAGCGCTCGCGCGCCCGTCTGCGGTCACCAATCTCGCCACGCAGAACCCGCATCTGCCAAGCCGATGCGTACGCAAACACCAAGGTGCTGTCGATGTCGGCGGGCGCCTTGCGGGCGAGGCCAAGGAGCAAGTCGAGGGTCGGTCGCAACGCGGCATAGAGCTGCAACGCCTCGGCATCAGGCAAACAGGGCAGGTCGCGATCCAGCAGTGCCAGCGCCATGGTGTTCGCCTGCATCGCGGAACGCACCGCGGCGCCCATGTCCCCACACTCTGCGTGGCGGCAGGCCAGGAAATCAAAGTGGCTGACGCGCCCAACACTGGGCCATAGCGGACTCGCGGCAAGCACCCGCAGGATATGGCTCCGGGCGACTGCTGGCTGACCGCAGTCGGCAAACACGGACGCGGCCGTCAGCGTCAGTCGCTGCGCAGTCGTCGGCGGCAAGCGTGCGAGCGTGGCTTCGTTGAGAGCCTGTTCCAGCAACGGCAGGGCCTCGGCTGAACGACCTGACCGTTCAAGGGCGAGCGCCACGATGCTGAGCATGCGCACGTACTCGGGACTGCCCACCGCCGCGGCCGACAACCGCGGCATCAGCAGGGTCACCGCATTCGCAGGTTCAACCATTACCTCCAACTCGGCCAACGCCGCCGCGGTTCCATCGCCCCCCCAGGGCAGTTGGACCCCTGGCTGCGCCAGCAAGACCCGCAGCTCGCCAACGGCCGCCGCCAGATCGTCGCTGCGCGCTTGCGCATGCGCCAACACCGCCTCGAGCCATGCCAGCTGCACGGTGACGCGATGAGTGCGCGGGTAGTGCTTGCGCAAGACCTGGTGGCACGTCGCAAAGAGCGCCACCGCTGCCGGCACATCGCCGCAGTCATACAACCGCTCCGCCAACCGCATCGCGATGTCTGCGATGGTGCGTTGCGAGTTGCCCGCGCGAGTCAGCAGGGGAACCATGGCCCGCACACACTGGCGCGCGTCTTCGTGCCGACCGTCCGCTTCGAGCTTGTCCGCAAGGTGCAAGACGAGCACCGCGCGCGTCACCAGTTCGGGGTTGCGTTGCCGATCAAAGATCTCGATCGCCGCCGCCAGCGTCGCCAACGATTCGGCGTGCTTGCCACCCTTTTCCTGCTGTTCGGCAATGTCCATCAACAACGCCGGCAAGCCGCGGTGGGAGTCGCCATGCCCGTAGGCGAGCACTTCACGGCAACGCACGAACGCCGCCAACGCATCCGCGGCGCGACCTAGGTTCGCCTGGGCCAAACCCAGGTCACGCCAGCACTCGGCCACCGACTCATCCACTTCCCCGAGTTCTTGTTCGCGAATGCGCAACGAGCGCTGCAGCAACGGCAGGGCGTCGGCGCCACGCTGCCCTTTGCACAGCACGCGCGCCAACACCAGGCAGCGCTCGGCGGCAGGCAACGACTCCGGGCCGTGACGTTCCTCCTGACGACGCAGCGCGGCCTCGGCACGCGACACCAAGCGCGCCAGCGCCGCTGGCGCCTCCGCCGGTTCTGGCGACCCACTCAACACCTCGACTTCGTAGACACCGAGCTGCCCACGCTTGCCAAGGATGACCAGCGTCTTGCCGCTCGCGGCGCTCGCCTTCAACACGAAGCGGGCGTCGCCGGCACCAGCGCTCCCATCGTCTTCCGCTAGCACGTTGCCGTTCGCATCCAGCAATTGCGCGAACGCATCGAAGTCTGGGGAACGCACTTCGATGGTCACCGCCTCGCCGTCGAAACTACCGAGCAGCAAGGTGTCGCCGCGGTTTGGGGCCGCCACGGAGTTCGCCAAGGAACGCGACGTTCGCTTGGCGGCGTCGGCGCGCAATTCACCGGTGCGGGTCTCGCCCAACCGCAGCGGTTGCGGCGGCAACGGTTCTTGCGCTGCGGCGACGATTGCCGTGCCAGCCCACGCCGCAGCGAGCCACGTCGCGCGAAGGAGTTCTCGCATGAGGCAAGATGAGTTACCGCACTCGCTCGAAAGCGCAAGCTCCGACCACAGCGACGGCGCCCGGTTTGCCGCATCACCCTGCACTCTGCTCCATCCCAATCACCGCGGTCGCGCCGCTTCGACCAACAGTTCCTCGGCGATTTCCCGCACGTGCAGCAGACGCGTGACGACGCGCACGCTCAACGCTCCATAGAACCAGTAACAACCGAGCGCGAACAACAACCCGATCGCCGTCGAGGCGAGCGACTCGCCGATGCCGATCATCAACAGGGTGACATCCGGTTCTTTGAGTGCCGAGAGCGTGGACAGCATGTTCATCAGTCCCGTCACCGTGCCGAACAACGCCATCAGCAAGATCGTCGTGCCAAGGCGTGCGATCGCCACCACGCGCGCCTGCCGATGCAGCGACTCCTTGACCGCCGACCGTTCGGTGTTGGCGAGCATCTCGTCCAAACTGTGGCCACGCAGCAAGAGACCGGCGGCGACCAGTTCGCCGAGCGCGGTCCGGCTCGCCGTCGCTTGCGCGTACGCCTGATCCACCTGCCCTTGCCGCACCGAGTTCTCGAGCATGCGTTGCAGCCCTTCGGGAGCCATCGTTGTCGGCCGCAACTCCAGCCATCGCCGCACCACCAGGACTAGAGCGGCGCCACCGAGCAGCAGCAGAAGTGGCCCGACGAAGCCTGTGCAGGCGAAGAATTGCAAGATGCCGGGCGCCGTTCGTGGCACCGCGGCGGGGTCCTGAGCGAGCAAGAGAGTCAGCATGGTGGAGATGGTTTGCGGGTAGGGATGTGGTCAAGATGCCGCGGCCGCTGCGAACGGTTCAATCGCGGCCAACGCAATCGCCCCCGGCGCCGTTGAACTGGATGCCGCCTCGGTAGCATCTCTACAAGAACGTGTCCGCCCTGCCTGACTCATCGCCCGCGCCAGACCGCTTCGCGGCAGACGATCGCTGCGTGCGCGCGCTCGCCAAGCAACTTGCGGGCGATCCGCACCTTGCCGACGACGCGGTGCAAGACACGTGGCTCGCCGCCTTGCAGCAGTCGCAGGCGCCGGGGCTGTTCGCCGACTTCGGGCGCGGCTGGCTGTGCGTCGTCGCGCGCAACTACGTGTTGCAGACGCTGCGCGGCAACCAGCGGCGCCAACGGCGCGAACAGGCGGTCGCCAAGGCGCGCGGGCCGCACATCGAGGACGAGCGCGGCATCGATGCCGACGTGCGCGCACGCCTGCTCGCCGCCGTCAACGCCCTGCCCGAGGACTACCGCGTCGTCGTGCAGCACCGCTTCTTCGCCGACCGCATGCCAGTGGCGATCGCCGACGCGCTCGGGCTGCCCGTGGAGACCGTTCGCACACGTTTGAAGAGAGCCGTCGAACGACTGCGCGCGGCGATGACGGCACCCCGGCACCCGCAGGGCTGAGCGCCGCGCGGCGACTCGGCTCAGAACATGACGACGTGGTGCGCGTGGCTGGCCGCGAACGGCAGCGCCGCCGCCAACCCCAGATCCAACGGCAGCGACTGCGCCGCAATGAACTGCCCGACCAGCGCCGGGTTGTTTGGCAAGGCGAGCGCGAAGCTGTCATAGCCCGAACACGTCGGACCCTTCGTATTGCCCGTTCCCGACGTCAAGGTCACGGTCAGGATGACGTCGGTGTTGAGCCAGCAGCCGATGGGAAACCCGATGGCGCCCAGCGGGAACGGCACCGCGGCTGGGTCGACGCCGAGCGCCAGAATGACCGGAACGCCGGCTGGGCTGCCGCTCGTCTCGAAGAAGAAGCCGGCGTTGCCGACCGCGGGATCTTCATTGGTGAACACCGTGGGCTGCGTCCCGCTGCTCAGCGGGCAGCCAAGACCGAACGGGTGCGAATGCGCGGAGTCGAGCAAGTTGGCGAACAAGCGGATCTTCGGCGCCTGTTGCGCACCCGCCGTCCAATTGGCGCCGGAGGCGATTGCCGACAGCACCGTGCTGCCGCCTGGTTCCAACGGCAACACGCTGCTGCCCGGTTCGCGCCACACCACCCACGCGGGTGTGTTGGCGATCAGCACGACCGGCGTGTCGAGGTTGGCGCCCTGCCAACCGGCCGGCCGCGCGTTGACGATGCGCCACGTGCCACCACCGAGGCGCGTGCCTGGCAACCCCGAGTTGTCCGACCAGATCTCAATGCGCATGAAGCGCGAGCCAGTCAGCAGGCTGTTGCGGGTGAAGAACTGCGCCGACTGCACGACGGTGGTCGTGGTCGGCGTGATTTGCCAGGCGCGCCCGTTGTCGGCGGCGCTGAAGCCGAACGAACTGATGGTGGTGCCCAACGTCGTATTGGTGTCGTTGATCGCAAACGTCGGCGGCGTCTGGGCCGCAAGGCTCGACAGCAAGAAGAAGGCGGCGAGGGCGGTGAGGCGCATGAGCTTTGGATGAGGTCGGTGTGGGGTCGGTTGGTGGGTGGAACGCGGTCCGCCACCATGCGCCATTCCTCGCGGTCGTCAACCAGAGGGCTCGCACCGTCACCGAGCTATGACAAGCCTGGGGCAAGTGGTCCGCGCCGAGGGTCGCCAGCAATTGCACAAATCGCCGACCACCGCGACGCCGTCGCCCATCCCAGACCCATCATGCGCCCTACCAGCCTCCTGTTCGCTCTCTCCTGCCTCACCGCCTGCGCGTCGCCACCCGTCTGGCGCGCCGCTCAATACGGCCCCGCCCAGCCAACGCCGACCCTGGCGGCGGCCTCCGTCTGCAACTTCACCATTCCCGAGCCTCCCGACCAGGAGGTCACGATCGACGCCACCGATGCCAGCTTCAGCTTCAGTGACTTGGCGAAGGGCATCGGCAACTACGTGAAGGACAACCCAGAGGTGCTCGCCAACCTGGCGGCCGAAATCGCGTTGAAGGAAGCGGCCAAGGCCAACGCCGCGGCAGCCATCGGCGCCGCCGCGGCCGCCATGCACGGCGAAGCGATGGCCTTCTTGCAAGGGCAGGGCTTCCCAACCGAGATCGATGGCGCCCGCGCCAAGAAGCTGATGAGCGACGGCATGGTGCCCGGTCAATTCGTGTGGGTCGCGATGGGCACGGCCGCGCGCCCCTTCGATTCGTTCCCGATGTTTGGGCCGGTTCGCGCCGCGTTCGCAGCGGCCTTGCAGGGCATGGCGAAGCCGGTCATCCAGTCCTGAGCCAGCACGCCCTTCGGGTCGCGGCCCCCGCTCAGGACTGCAGGTCGCGATAGAACACGGTCGTCGAGCAAAAGCCGCCACCTGGATACAGCGCATACCTGGGGATGTCGCCGACGCGCACCCAGCCAAGCCGTTCGTAGACGCGCGCGGCGTCGCTGCCGGTGACGGTGTCCAGCACGAGCAGCGACTTGCCCAGTTCGCGCGCGGTCGCTTCCGCGGTCTGCATCAGAGCCGCCGCGATGCCGCGCCGGCGCGCGCGGCGATGCACCAACATCTTGGCCACGTCGGCGCGATGCGGCTGGTTGTCGGGAAGGTCACAAACGAGCTGCACGGTGCCGCACACGCCGACGGCATCTTCGCCCACAAACAGCACGCGCTGGCCGTTGGCAACGCCAGCCGCCACGCGCTGCCAGAACGCGACGGCGCGTTCTCGTGTCAGCGGCGCCATGAAGCCGACCGAAGCCCCGCCGTCGACGACGTCGAGCAACACCGTGGCCAGCGCCTCGACCATCGCCGGATCACAGCTGTGCACGCGCCGCACCCGAACGTCGTTCACGAGGGCTTGCCGGTGCGAGCGACCCGATCCATCGCGGCGACCAGTTGCTTGGCGATGCCTGGCTCATGCGAGCTGTGGCCGGCGTCGTCGACCACCACGTAGGTCGCTTCGGGCCAAGCGCGGTGCAAGTCGTCAGCGCCCACCAGCGGGCAGACGAGGTCGTAGCGGCCATGCACGAGAAAGGCCGGCACGTGGCGAATGCGCGCCACGTCCTGCAACAGCCGATCGTCAGGAGCAAATCGCTGGTTCTTCAAGTAGTGCGCCTCGAGCCGCGCCAACGCCCAGCTCGTGGTGTCGTTCGTCAGCAACGACAAGAACTCAGGGTTGGGCAACAGCGTGCACGCCGCGCCTTCGTAGGTCGCCCACGCTTTCGCCGCCGCGCGCGCCACCGCCGCATCCGCGTGGTGCAGCAGGTCCCAATACGCGAGCAGCAGGTCGTGGCGTCGAGATGCTGGCACATGCTCGGCGAACGCCCGCCACAGCTCCGGCGCCAGCGCCCGCAAGCCGTAGAGCCACCAATCGACCTCGAGCTGGCGCAAGAGCCAGATGCCGCGCAAGCACAACGACAGCACCCGTTCCGGATGCCGCTGTGCGTAGTAGAGGCCGAGCGTGCTGCCCCAAGAACCACCGAAGACATGCCAACGCTCGATGCCGAGACGCACACGAATGCGTTCGAAATCGGCGACGAGGTCGTCGATGGTGTTCTCGGCGAGCTCGCCAAGCGGCGTGCTGCGACCGGCCCCGCGCTGGTCGACGAGCACCACGCGGAAAGCCTGCGGGTCGAAGAACCGCCGATCGGTCGTCGAACACCCAGCCCCCGGACCACCGTGCACGAACAGCACCGGCAACCCGTCCGGGTTGCCGCATTGTTCGAAGAAGAGGGTGTGCAGCGACGAGACGACGAGGCGTTCACTGTGGAACGGCTCGATCGGTGGATAGAGGCCGGGAGGTGCCATCGCCAAAGACTAGTGAGAAGGGCGCCGAACCCCGCGGGCGCCGACCGGTAATGGCGAAGGGCACGTGAGTGGCATCGAGCGTCGCCGCGGCAGTCTAGACATCGCGGCGGTTGGCTTGCACCAGCCCACCCAACAGCCCGCGGGCGGCGAGGCTCTGCATCAGCGCCCCGACCCCGAAGGTCCACGGGGCGCAGGCCGCCGTCGCGCGCACGACGTTGGCAAGGCAACCAAGTCGCTCGGCGGCAATCTCGACAACATCGCCCGGATGGTGCGTAAAGCCCAAGCCCGGCCCATCACGATCCTGCACCGGCGCGAACATGGTGCCGAGATACAGGCACACCCCATCCGGATACTGGTGGTACTCCCCCATCGTCGCGCGCATCAACTCGGCCGGGTCGCGACTGATTTTCGTGAGTGAACTCACCCCCGCGAGATGAAAGCCGTCCTCGCCGCGCACCGCCAACGTCACCTCTGTCGTGCGCACATCGTCCATGGTGAAGTGCCGGTCGAACAGCCGCACGAACGGACCGATCGCCGCCGACGCGTTGTTGTCCTTCGCCTTGCCGAGCAGCAGAGCCGAGCGCCCCTCGACGTCGCGCAGGTTGACGTCGTTGCCGAGGGCCGCGCCGACGATGGTGCCGCGACTCGAAGCGACCAGCACGACTTCGGGTTCCGGGTTGTTCCACTGCGAGAACGGCGGCACGCCGACGTGGGCGCCATAGCCGACTGCCGACATCGGCTGCGCCTTGGTGAACACCTCTGGATCCGGGCCGATGCCGACTTCGAGGTACTGCGACCACATGCCGCGTTCGATCAGGAGGCGCTTCACCTCCATCGCAGCCGTCGAGCCAGGCCGCAAGCGAGCGATCTCACTGCCGAGCAGCGACTGAATCTGCGCGCGCAGAGCATAGGCCTTGGCCGCATCCCCGCGCGCTTGCTCTTCGATCACTCGCTCGAGCAAGCTCACCGCGAACGTCACGCCCGCGGCCTTCACCGCCTGCAGGTCGACGGGCGCGAGCAGCCACGGCTGCTGCACGTCGCGCCGTTCTTCCCAAGAGTTGTCGGCGATGGCGGCCAACGCACCGAACGCTTCGCCCGCCGCACTCGCCACGTGGCTAGGGGGGTCGGGCAACTCGAGCAAGTCGCGCACGGTCGGTGTCTTGGCACTCGTGATGTCGCACAAGACGCCGTTGCGCACGGTGACGACGCACGGGCCAAGTCCTGGACGGAAGGCGCGCCCGACCAACGTGGCGCGTTCGGCATCCGCGGGCAGCAAGGAGGCGGTCGGCATCGGTGCGGGCATCGCCTTCGACTCTACGCGGCGGCCACGCTTTGCCGAACGGCCGACTCGCGAGCGAACGCGCTGATCTTGCATCACTGCCGCGTTCGGGTAGAGACACCGCCGCGATGCGCTGCCTCTTCGCCTTCCTTGCTTGCGTTGCTGGCGCCATCGCGCAGATCCCGCTGCCCCAGCAGTACCGCGACGCTGGCGTCGTGCGTTGGGGTTCGGATGCCGAAGGTGGCGCACCGTTCGTGTTCCTCGACAGCAAGCACCCAGAGCGCGGCGAAGTCGGCTTCGAAGTCGATCTGGCGCGCGAACTCGGCGTTGTGCTCGGCATCGAGTTTCGAAGGGTGCAGGCGCCGTACGCAAACCTCGTGCAGGGGCTCGACCGCCGCGACTACGAACTCGTGATGAACGGCTTCGAGCCGACCCCCGCTCGCCGCAGCCAAGTTCGCTTCTCGCGGCCGTACTACATCTTCCAGCAGCAACTGTCGGTCGGGCCCGACGTCACCGGCGTGCAGAGCCTGAGGGACCTCGTCGGCAAGCGCGTCGGCGTACTCGGCCAATCGCTGAGCCACCAACTGCTGCAAGCGGAGCGCG